>CAZOSP010000051.1:0-26442 GCA_964582525.1 uncultured Thiomargarita sp.
GGGGTAACTGTGGGCTATTTTAACAGGGTTTTGATGCGGGCGGGAACTGCTGGAACCGCGTTGTCTTGGTCCTGCGGTGTTTGTTTTTGCGCAATACACGTATAACCATAACGGCGTAATTCATTTTCGTGAAGGTGCGTTTACGCAAAGTGATATTCGCTTTAATGAAAATGAGTTGTTACCTTGGTTAAAAACCATTGCCGAGCATAACAGCCTGAAAAAGAATTTGGTGTTGATTCAAACCCAATATGTTGATTTAGCGCGGCGTTTGAATATTCTGTATCAAGAGCGAGAAAAAATTGTGCGTGATTTTGGTAAAGAATCTTACGCCAAACCCATTGATGAGAATATTCAAAATTTATCAGCTTTGGGTTTGCGTTTGTCCACCGTGGCGAAGAAATTAATTCCGAAACTAGAGCCTTTGTTGGCGAAAATTCGCATTAATCAGGCTTTGGGCAAGGGCTTAGAAGGTTTGCGCAGTTATGAGAAACAATTGGATAATGCCAGTAATATTCCAAATAATTCTTTAGAAGATGTCACGGCTTCTTTAGAGCAGGCGATTAAAGAACTGGAAAAGGCGATTAATCAATAGTAAAACCTTCTAGGTTTTTCAAAACCTAACAGGTTTACAGCGGAAGGAATTTAATCAATGAAAGAGACTATTGAGCATTTGATACTTGAACAATTTTGTGGGCTACGCAATCAAATTGCAACCATGCAAAGCACTATGCAATCTGAGTTTTCCGATGTTAAGCAGCGGATTAATCGTGTTAAATCTGTGATTGCAGGGATTCGCCTTGAGGAAGCTGCTACAGCGGAAGATATTGCACGGCAACAAGCCTCGATTGATCGGCTTAACGAGCGTATTTTGCGCATTGAACACAGATTGGAGTTAGCTTATGAATAGCTTATTTCAACGCAAAAACCTGACAGCTTTGCTGTTGCTGCTAGTTTGTTTTAACACCCAAGCGGTCGAGCCGTTCCAAGTCGATCCACAGTTGGTGCAGCAGTTATTTGAGCAACGCGATCCAAATCGGCATGTACCAAAGCGTCCCTTCAAATTGACTGAATTAACCGCCTTATTTGCCGATGCACGTTTAGCCCGCAGCGATGCAGGCGAACTGACGCGCCGTTATTTGGCGATTACTTATCCTGCTGGCACGGTGGCGTTATTGGAGGTGTTGCAAGCCGATTTGCCCTTGCCTGCGCAACAGGCGTTGTTAAACGCGCCTGTCGGTAGTGTGCAATTTGTCGCCGGCGGCGCATTGCAAGAAGTGCTTGCACACACGCCGCCTGCGTTGTTGGATGCGGTGTTAAGTGCGCCTGCTTTAACCCCAGCGGGAGAAATCGACATCGCGCCCTTGTTGCAGTTGAATCAAGACAAGTTTTTGCGCAATCCGCATTATTTTACTTATGTGCCGATGCAAGATGCACAGGGTAAGGATTACACCTTAAGCACACCGCGCCCCGCTAAACATCATCTTGCTGCGTTTTTGGATAAGGCTAAAAACAAAACCCTGCGTTATCGTTTCCAAGCCGCAGAATGTCAGGGACAAAGCTGCCGTTCTGTGGCGTTAGGCGAAACTGTGGCAAGTTTTGAATTCAATGATTATGGCGCGGCTTGTGTGCCTGCCAATGCGCAAGTCGCGGCAGATTGTGAATATGCAGGCGGGTTTCGGCGTGATTATGCGGAACGCACGGAAATTGAATGGAGATTTGAAAACTGCCGTTTGTTTGCGGTGAACGGACAAACGCCGCAGTGTTCTGAGTTATTACGCACTTTGCAGCAGGTTAAATAGTGTTCATCTAAACCTTCTAGGTTTCTAAACCTTCTGGGTTTCTAAACCCTCTAGGTTTCTAAAACCTAGAAGGTTTTTTGTTTTGAGGAAAATACGATGCAAGTTTGGCAAAAAACGTTAAGTGTCGCGGTGGTGATTTTCGCCATCGCTTTACCCCTTGCCCCACAACCAGCCGAAGCTTGGGTTTTCGGCTTTTTTGTGCGCGGTCTGTTTGGCGTTGGTGCTCGTTCTGCGGCAGGTGGCGTAGCGCGAGGCATGGCAAGCGGCGCGGCGCGGACTGGTTTTCGGCAATTAGCCCGTGGCGGCGGTCAGCAGTTGTTACGCAATCAAGCACGTACCGCAACTCGTGCCGCAAGAACACGCGCAATCCCTAGCGGGCAAGCCAGAATGCAGCGTGTATTTGGATCGCGTCCCTATCAAGTGCGTAGCGCAAATGCTCAAGTATTACGCAGCGCAACGGTGGAAGGTGATTTGTTGGTGTTCCGCGAGGCAGGGCGTAAAGTCGGTTTTGCGCAGTGGGAGCGTGAGGGTTTGGTGTTGTATCGCGCTGACGGTCGCCGCATGGCGAAGTTGTTGGAATCGGATAATCGTTTGTTAGCCTATGATAATCAAGGTAATTATATCGGGCAGTTTGTTGAAGAAATAATTGAGGAGCAACTCACGCGCTATTTTGTTGATAGCCTTGGGCAACGTCATGCAACCATGGATTTATCCGCTGTGCCTGCGGTATCGCAATCGCAGCAACAACGTTTTTACAGTTACGCCGAAGATGGCAGTGTGGCGGGTTATTCGATGTTAGTCGATGGCATGTTGCAAGTGTTTGACGCAGCAGGGCAGCAAGTGGCTTATGGCGCGTGGGAGGCGCAACAATTGGTGCTGTATGATGTGTTAGGCGATAAATTGGGCGTGTTTCGTCAAGAAGGCGAGAAAATCATTGCCTATGATACGCAAGGCAAGCGTGTTGGGCATATTGAACAGCAACACGGCAAAGCGGTGTTTTTGCATACGCTTTAGTAAGGCATGGCGAATAGCTTCGCTTAATCCGCCCGCGCTCAACTTTTCGGATTACTGAACTTTAGCGGGCTTGAAAGACCGTTAAAACTCAAACGCTAAAAACCGAAAACTTTAACGTCAGAAGTATAATACCGCTTTTTCGTAGCCACTCAAAATCCCCTGGCAATCTGAAAACTCCGAAAAACCAATCCAAGATGCCAGCACACGGCTTTCTCATAAGTAGTTGACTATATATATTTCAACTAAATTTAATTGAGTATTCTTTTCCAATATTTGAAAGGATATGTTCAAGTTGTCTCTCAAGATTTTCAAATGATTCATGCGCAGAAAAAAATGGTAGCCATTCATATTTTATCTTTCGCCTTAAAATTTCTATTATATTCAACTCAGGTGAATATCTTGAAATAGGAATGACGACCAGATTCTTTGAACACCATTCTGTTGACTTAGCACAAAACCGATTGCTTGTGTGTAACGGTGAATTATCGATTTATGCCCGCGGACAACTGTGCATTGACCATAAGGAACTGGAAGCAGGCACTTGGTACAGCCGTGACCAGCTTCCCCCTCTGCTGCCGCAGCGCAGTATCGCCTGCTGCAAGCCTGGCATTCATCATCATACTTGGAGAGCATAAAATGACACTACTTTTGAATCAGATCACCAAAGGCGATTTCTGTTTTGCTGGAAAACGGATATTTGCAAACAGGGCTTTACGATTAGGCGCATAAGCGATAGCGTCATGCGCCGCATGGGACACCCTTGGTGGTAGAGAATTGGGTTTAGCGGATTTCTCTGGTTGAACTGGTTGAGCGGGCTGGGGCGGGGTGGTAGGATAGCGAGAGGGTGGGCAATGCGACTGTTTGGCGACGCGAATTAAGCCATTGAAGCAATTATTGAAAAAGACGGCACAGTGCGCTTGTTGAAATCTTGGCGACCCACGCAACCGTTACGCGCGGTCGTCACCCTGCTGGAGCCAGTCATGCCAACCATGACCGGACACGTTTCTCAAGAAAAACTCAACCCCTAAAACCTAAAACCTATCTCGCTTTAAGTGCTTAATTCAGGCAAAATAACTGCATCGCTCACCACACACCTTTCTTTGGAGATTCTCTCATGCCTATTTATTTATTATTGCTCTTGCTGGTGTTTGCTATCCCCATACAAGGATTTGCCAAGCCGTTTGATTCAGCCGACTTTAATAAAAATGATAAACCCTTAGAGCTATTGCGCATTAAGCCGTCCGGCGCGGATGTCTATGCTGGGCGCGAAATCGTTTTTCAGTTCAATCAGCCGGTAGTACCGGTTGGACGCATGGAGCGCACAGCGGAGGAAATTCCCGTGAGCATCGCGCCCGCACTCGATTGCGAATGGCGTTGGCTGAACACCTCAGCCTTGGCGTGTCAGTTAAATTCTACATCGCACATGAAGCCAGCAACGCGCTACGAAATTGTCATGCAGCCGGGTATTGCGACTGAACAGGGCAAGACGCTGGCACGAAGCCAAACGCACAGTTTTATTACCCAACGCGCAAAAATCTCTTATCAAAGTTTTGCTACTTGGTTAGCACCGGGCAAGCCGCGTATCCGCGTCAGTTTTAATCAGCGTGTCAGCCGAGCTTCGATCGAAGCGCATCTGTATTTTGTCGCTCATGGTACGCGCTACGCCCTTGCTACAGTGGATTTAGCGGAAAAAGATGGCGAACGCCAGTTTGATAGCCGCTGGTATGTTGAACCGCGTGATTTGTTGCCCGAAGATGCGGATACGATGCTGCGCGTTGAGGCGGGTTTGGTGTCGGCGGAGGGCAGCGAGGCGGGGATTGAAGATCGCGTGATAGTGAGCTTTAGCACTTTTCCTAAATTCGCCTTTTTAAACTTGAAATGTGTCAATAATGATGATCAAACGGTGCTGCTGCCGCCCAAATTATCTCCCGTGCCAGCACTGCACAAGCGTTGTAATCCGCTGCGCCGCGTGGGTTTGGTTTTTTCTGCGCCGGTCAATGTGGAATCTTTGCAAAGCGAGTTAAAACTTAACCCAGATTTAGCGGGTGGGCGCAAAGATTATGATCCTTGGGAAAACGTGTATCGCGGCAATCACTTAGATAGCCCGCATCAGCGCGACAAGACTTACACCTTGTGGCTGCCCGAACATCTTAAAGCTTGGCAAAATTATCAGCTTTTTCTGCCCAGCAAAGTCGAGGATGCCTTCGGTCGCCGCCTGCCGCTGCCTACGCAAATGCGTTTTGCTACGAATCACCGCCCGCCCGATTATAGCTTTGAACACAATACTGCGGTGTTAGAAAGCGGCGTGGATAGCCAGGTGCCGATTGTCGTGACTAATCTCGATTATGTGAACATGAAGTATCATTTGCTGACCGCTAGAGGGGCGCGTAATGGTTTGAATTATAGCCAGAAATTGCAAAATGTTGTGGATATTGCCTACCGCACGCCGCTGGATATTCGCTCCTTAATTGCAGCACCATCGGGTGTGCTGCAAGGGCATTTTATGACTTCGCCATTGCTTAAGCGTGACTGGAATGATAGCTGGTTTTTTACCCAAGTCACGCCGTTTCATATCGAAGTGAAGCAGGGGCATCACAATACGCTGGCGTGGGTCACGGATTTAGCCACCGGGCAACCGGTCGCCGATGTCATGCTGCAAGTCTATCCCGCCACTTATGGCGAGTTCGCGGTGCATCCGGAGATTCTTGCCAGCAGCAGAACCAACGCGGATGGCGTGGCGATTTTGCCCGGCACCCTACAGCTTGATCCTGAGCTTAAATATCAACCCTATAACCGCCAAGACCCGCGTTTGTTCTTGCAAGCCAGCAAGCAAGATGCGATGGCTTTATTGCCATTGGATGATTCCTTTGCGGTGGACATGTACGGCATGAGCGATGATTATTTGTATAGTTATGCGCGCCCAAAACACGGACATATCCAGACTTGGGGCACCACTGCGCAGGGCGTTTATAAAGTCGGCGACACGGTGCAGTTTAAGTTATTGGTGCGCGATCAAAACAACACCGCTTTTACTGCCGCGCCACGCGCAAGCTACACTTTGACTGTCACTGATCCGATGGGAAAAACCGTGCATGAAGTCGAAGCCTTCGCCCTGTCAGAATTTGGTGCTTACGCGGGAGAGTTTACCTTAGCCAAAAGTGCGGCTGTAGGCTGGTATGACTTCACGCTAACAGCCAATTTCACGGAGCAATCTTGGCAGCCTTTGCGCGTCTTGGTCAGCGATTTCACCCCTTCGCCGTTTCGGGTGCGCAACACGCTCAATGGCGAGCAGTTCAAAGCCGGCGATACGCTGAAAATCGAAACCACCGCCTATCTTCACGCGGGCGGTCCTTATGCGGATGCCCAAAGCGGCCTGCATCTGCTCTTGGATTGGCAGAGTTTACCGATTAAAGACAAGGACTTAAAAGGCTTCTCCTTTAACACCTGCTTAAGCGAGGATGATTACGATTGTGCTTCTACCAGCACCTTGCACTCACGCGAAGGACAGGTGGATAAACAAGGCAGTTGGCATACCGAGTTCACCCTCAGCGACATGTCGCCGGTAGTGTACGGCAAGCTGACGGCAGAAAGCACAGTGCGCGATGATCGCGGCAAAGATGTCGCCAGCCGCACGGGGGCGAAATATTTAGCGCGGGATCGCTTTGTCGGCATCAAGCAAACCGCTTGGGTATTACGTGCAGATGAACCCGCCGTGGTGAAATTGGTGGTGGTGGATGAACACGGCAAGCCACAAGCCGGCACACTCATGCACACCCTCATTGAGCAGCGCGTGACCAAAGCCGCACGGGTCAAAGGCGCGGGCAATGCCTATTTGACTCAATATAGCTATGAATGGGAAAAACGTGGCGAATGTCAACATATTTCCGTAACCGCCCCCTTAGATTGCACCTTCACGCCCGAATCTGCCGGACGCTGGCGTATCACGGCACGAATCAAAGACACCGCAGGGCGTGAGCATTTTACCGTGATGAACCAGTGGGTCTCTGGCAAGGGACAAGTGGTGTGGGAAAGCGGCAACAATAACGCGCTAGAAGTGCAAGCCGAGCAAAACACCTACAAAGTGGGCGACACTGCACGTTTTATGGTGAAAAATCCGTTTCAAGGTGCGCAAGCCCTGATCACTGTCGAGCGTTTTGGGGTTATCGATCATTGGGTAGACACTTTTGACGAAAGCCTAGAGATAGTCGAAATTCCGGTGAAAGCCGATTATTTACCGGGCTTTTATATATCTGTCATGGTGATGTCGCCGCGGGTCACGGATAAACCGCTGCAACCTATCGAAGCGGCTCATGGTGATTGGGACAAGGTGGATTTAGGCAAGCCGGCATTCCGCATGGGCTACGCAAAAATCGAAGTCAAAGATATTTACAAAGAACTGCAAGTGGCAGTGAAGCCCGCCCAGGAAGTCTATAAACCGCGTGATACAGTGACGGTGGATTTACAAGTCTCGGCGCGTCACACCGAACTCAAAGGGCAACCGCTGGAAATTGCCGTAGCCGTGTTAGATGAATCAGTGTTTGATTTAATTGCCGCTGGACGCGCTTATTTTGATCCCTATAAAGGTTTTTACAGCCTCGATCATTTGGACGTAAAAAACTACAACCTGTTATTAAAACTGGTCGGGCGACAAAAATTTGAGAAAAAAGGGGCCACTCCCGGCGGTGACGGTGCGGCGGGTCATTTAAGTATGCGTTCCCTGTTCAAATTTGTCAGCTATTGGAATCCATCCATCAAAGCCGATCAAGACGGCAAGGCGCAAATTCAATTCCAAGCACCGGACAATCTGACCGGCTGGCGTGTACTGGCAATGGCGGTCACACCGCAAGATTTGATGGGCTTAGGCGATGCCACCATCAAAGTCAATCAACCGCTAGAGTTGCGCCCAGTGCTGCCCAACCAAGTGACTGTTGGCGACCAATTCAAAGCGGGCTTTAGCGTGATGAACCGCACCCCTGATGCGCAAAAAATCACCGTGCATATTGAAGCCATGCAAATCAGCGGCGACCGTCCTAGCATTGTCGAAACCGTTGACGCGCCGCCTTACGAGCGCAAACTGGTATGGCTGCCGCTGACTGCGCAACAAGCCGGTGACCTACAACTGACCGCCCGCGCCGAATCCGGCGAAGCCTCCGACGCGCTGCAAAAAACCTTGACCGTGCTAAAACGCCGCTCTTTACACAGCAGCGCGACCTATGGCACCACCACGCAGCCCGAAGTCAGCGAATCGGTGCAGTTCCCCGCGGAGATTTATCCCGACACTGGCGGCATCAGCATCACCACCGCGCCGAGCATTATCGGCGGCGTAGAAGGCGCGTTTGAATACATGCGCGATTATCCTTACGCCTGTTGGGAGCAAAAACTCAGCAAAGGCATGATGGCAGCGCATTATGACCATCTCCGCGCATGGTTGCCCGACAGCCTAATCTGGACAGACGCGCAAACCCTGCCGCAACAAACCCTGCAACTCGCCACCGAGTACCAAGCCCCTAACGGCGGCATGACTTATTATGTGCCGCAAAATGAGCGCGTCAGCCCGTACTTGAGTGCTTACACCGCGCTGGCGTTTAGCTGGTTAGCCGACAGCGGCATCACAACGCCGAGCGAAGTGGAAAACCGCCTGCATGACTATTTGCAAGAACTGCTACGCAAAGACCTATTGCCCGATTTCTACAGCAAAGGCATGGCTTCCAGCGTGCGCGCTGTAGCCCTCGCCGCACTTGCCAAACAGGGCAAAACCAGCCTAGAGGACATTAAACGCTATCAAGCCCACACGCCGGAAATGAATCTGTTTGGCAAGGCACAATTCCTAGAAGCCGCGCTGCATGTCAAAGGCACGGAAAAAATCCGCACCGCAATTGTCGATCAAATTCTCGCGCAATCAGTAGAAAGCGGCGGCAAAATCACCTTTAACGAGGTGCTAGACGACAGCTATAGCCGTATTTTAGCCAGTCCCTTGCGCGACAACTGCGCGGTACTCAGCAGCTTGACACATTATGAAGAAAGCGGGCAGACAATGAGCGCGGGTTTGCCGTTCAAATTGGCACGCAGTATTATTGAGGCACGCAAGAACCGCGATCATTGGAGCAATACCCAAGAAAACCTATTCTGCATGAATGCCTTGATTGATTATGCACGGGTCTATGAAAATGTCGCACCGGACATGAGCGTGAAAACCTTTTGGCGTGCTACAGAGGACTTCAGCAGTCTAGGCGAAACCCAATTCAGCGACGTGCGCAATCCACCCGTGACCTTCTCCCGCGACATAACCCCCAGCGACCCCGGCAGCAAAGCCCAGATAAAACTAGAAAAACAGGGCGACGGACGCTTGTACTATGCGCTGCGCATGAAATACGCACCCAAAACCGAAAATGCCGAGCGAATTAACGCCGGCATTGAAGTCAAACGCGAATATCACGTAGAACGCAAAGGGCAGTGGCAGCTATTGGACTTGCGCGGACAAGCCGAGATCAGCACGGGCGATTTAGTGCGCGTAGATATTTACTTATCGTTACCCACAGCGCGTCATTTCGTGGTGGTTGATGATCCCGTCCCCGGCGGGCTTGAGCCAGTCAATCGTGATCTAGCGACCGCCTCAGTGGTCGCCGCAGATAAAGCGCGATCCGATTACGCCGGCGGCTCCATCTGGTTCCAGTTCTCCGATTGGAAACACTATGGCGCGAGTTTCTGGAGTTTCTACCATCAAGAGCTACGCCACCAAGCGGCAATTTTCTACGCAGAATACTTGCCAGCGGGTAATTACCACCTCAGCTACACCGCGCAAGCCATCGCCCCCGGACAATTCACAGTGATGCCCACTCATGCCGAAGAAATGTATGAGCCAGATGTCTATGGCAAAGGGCTGCCAGGCGTGTTGAACGTAGTGCGTTGATAGCTGCGGATGACTTGACCCGCGAGACTAGGGTTTGCGCCACGTCTTTTTGTGGCGCGAACGCGAGTGCCAGTGCGAGCAGCAGGGTTTGCGCCACGTCTTTTTGTGGCGCGAACGCGAGTGCCAGTGCGAGCAGCAGGGTTTGCGCCACGTCTTTTTGTGGCGCGAACGCCAACGCCAGCCGACAACCCCCCGACTATTATTGCCTCAAGGAGAAACACATGCAGAAAATCCGAAAAGCGGTCTTTCCCGTCGCCGGACTAGGAACACGATTTTTGCCCGCGACAAAAGCCAGCCCGAAAGAAATGTTACCGGTGGTCGATAAGCCGTTAATACAGTATGCCGTAGAAGAAGCACTGGAAGCGGGCATAGAGCAGATGATATTTATCACCAGCAGCAGCAAACGCGCCATTGAAGACCATTTTGATCGCAACAGTGAATTGGAAAATGAGCTGCGTAGTCGCGGCAAGTATGAAATGCTCGACATGGTGCGCCATCTTGTGCCTGATGGCGTGTCTTGTATTTATATTCGCCAACCCGAAGCACTGGGCTTAGGACATGCCGTGTTATGTGCCAAACCAGCAGTCGGACAAGAGCCTTTTGCGGTGATTTTGGCAGATGATTTAATTGACGGCGGCGAGCAAAGCTGCTTAAGCCAAATGGTTGAATTGTATAATAAACATGAAGCCGGAGTGCTGGCGGTGGAAAAAGTCGAGCGTTCTGAAACAGGTAAGTACGGTATTGTTGAACCCCGCCCTATGTATGAGCGCGTGAATGGCTTGACGGGCATTGTGGAAAAACCCTCGCCGGATAAAGCACCGTCAGATTTAGCCGTAGTCGGGCGTTATCTGCTTAATCCTGATATTTTTGATTTATTGGAGAAAATCCCCAAAGGCGCGGGGGGCGAAATTCAATTAACCGATGCGATTGCTGAACAAATTAGACGCGATAGACAGGTGTTAGCTTACGAGTTTCAAGGCAAACGCTATGATTGCGGCAGCAAGCTGGGCTACTTGAAAGCCACCACCGAGTTTGCTTTGCAGCATCCGCATTTGCGTGAAGCTTTTCGTGGTTATTTGGAAAATCTTTGTCGGCTTCAGATAGCCAGATAGCGGCGTGCCGACTTGACCGCGTTGCGGTCTGTACGACAACGGTCCAGCGACGCTGGCAAGGAATGAATTCATGGACTTAGAAGCCGGCAAACCGAGTGATAATAAAACGCCGCCGACTCAACCCGTAGATAAATCTGGCACCATTAAATTTGCCAATAGTCATACGGCGCAGTTTATTCATGTGTCGTGCGATCAGGCTTTTTCTGATCGGGCTAGGGAGGACGATAATTCCGATAATAGCTTGAGATTATTAGGATTTAATACAACCCCAAAAGCACTGATTACGATTTCAGGCGGGGCGAGTTTAATGGATCAAGAGCGTAGCCTAGACGCGCATTTGGATAAACGCTTGGCACAATTATTCAGTCGCGGCATTGCGCGGACGGCGGCAGAGATTGGCGCGGATTTGATCGATGGCGGGTCTGATTCGGGGGTGATGGCGATGATCGGTCAAGGCGTGGCGGATCGGGGTTATAAATCCCGTTTAATTGGCGTGATGCCGGCACCGCTTGCGCGTTATCCGGGCGGGGCTGAGATTGAAGCCGAGTTCAAGGAAAATGCGTGTGAACTAGAACCGCATCATTCGCATTTTGTCTTGGTCGATACGCCGCACTGGGGCGGCGAAACCGATGCCATGTACCAATTAGCAGACGCTTTGTCACCCAATATTCCGGTGTTGACGGTCTTGGTTAATGGCGGCGATCTCGCTTGTGAAGAAATCTTGCGCAGTGTGCGCTTGGGCTGGCCTATCATTGTGGTGGCAGGCAGCGGGCGTTTAGCCGATGAAATTGCGCAATTACACGAAGAAATGCCGGACTTTATCCCCGATCCGCGTTTGGCAGAAATTATCAGTGACGGGCGTTTATTTGTCTTTCCGGTTGAAGCCCGCGTTGAAGAATTAGAGCGCATGATTCGCCGTTTGTTACGCGGCGATTCAACTTTGCGCCTAGCATGGGAGCGTTTTGCCATTTACGATGATAATGCCAATCGCCATCAACGTAGCTTTAAAAGTATGCAGTTCAATATCTTGCTGTTGGGCGTATTGGGTACTTTGCTCGCGCTGTTGCAAACCAGTATCGAAACCATGTTGTTGGTGGTCGATGATGAGGCGGCTTGGCAAATGGCTTTGCAGCGTTCTAATTTGCCGGATTGCTGGATGGAGGCGATGCGCGGGATATTTAGCCAAGCACGCTTTTTCTTTAATCAACTGACTTTCGTCATGGCGTATTTAATTATTTTAATTCCGATTATGATGACAGCCATGCTGGCAGCGGCAAATCGTTTTAATGCTGGCAGTAAGTGGTTATTGCTACGCGGCAGTGCAGAAGCCGTGAAGCGTGAGATTTTCCGCTACCGCGCCCGTGCGGAAATATATAACAATGAGCTGACGCGCACGCCGAAAAAGTCGCGGGAAGTCAAGCTTGCCGACCAATTACAAAGTATTAGCACGCGCTTAATGCAAACGGAAGTCAATATTTCTGCCTTGCAAACTTATCAAGATAGGCTACCGCCGCCATACAGCACCGCTGCGCAAGATGAAGGCTTCATGCGCTTAAGCCCAGAGCAGTATTTATCTTATCGGATCGAGGATCAATATATTTATTACCGTTCTAAAACGCAAAAATTGGAAAAACAACTCAAGCGTTTGCAATGGTTGATTTACATTGTTGGTGGGATTGGTACACTACTGGCGGCATTAGGTTTAGAACTATGGATTGCTTTAACGGGTGCTATAGTGACAGCATTAGGGACTTATTTGGAATATCAACAAATTGAAGCTACATTGCTAAAGTATAATCAAGCGGCAACTGATTTGGCAAATGTGCGCAGTTGGTGGATCGCGCTATCGGCGGCTGAACAGGAAGAACAAAGCAATATTGATATGCTGGTGCAGCAAACCGAGCGGATTTTATTCAGCGAATTTAGCGGCTGGATGCAAGACATGCAGGATGCTTTTGATGCCTTACGCGAACAGCAAGAGGCGCAATTAAAAGAATCTGAGCAGCAAGGCATTGATGTGGGCGGGCGTGCTGGCGATAAAAAAGTGCGCAAGGAAAATGAAGCCAGCTTCTCCGGCGATAAACCCATAGCCGAACCGCGTAAAACCGCTGAACATGCTGGTTAGCTCGCGCTGCCAACGCAATCATCTCACTAATGCCCCATTTCCCTTTTCTTCGCCCGATGATTTACAGCATCGCCGCACTCATTGCGGCATTGCTAACAGCAACCATGCTCTACAACAGTTGGATGCTATATACCCTTAACATTGAAGAAAAAAATAAAGATATTTATCAATTAACTTATCAAGATGGACAGCTCATTGCCGGGCATTTAGCGGTTTATCAAACTTTTTTAGAGCATTGGGCGACTCAAGACGCGCTGCATGTTCTCCTTATCCTGAATAACCCACAAGACATCCAGCAATGGCAGGAAACCATGCTGCCATTAGTTCCCAACGCCTTAAGTCTTCACTTGTTAGACCCGCAGGGACAGATAATTGTCAAGGGAACAAATGGGCATAGCGAAGCACCCTGTGAGGCAGATATAAAAAAAATCCTAAATCCGCATGATAGCTCGGTGCAGCCCATGCCCGCTTGCTTACACACCGCCAGCCATAATGGTGAAAAGCACATTGATCTGTATGCCCACGTCACTCGCCAAGCAGCCCCGCCGCTCCGACAGGCAGATGAAAAGCTGGGTTTTTTGTTGCTGCGTGTGCGTTTAAGCCTGTTAAATAAAACGCTTAAAAAACTGGCTTTAGTCCGACAAAATCAACTGTATGCGCGGTTGCTTGACAGTCGCCAACAGCAGATTTGGGAATTAAACGATTCTTTGTCATCCTCTTCGCAAGGGGGTTTTAATGCGCATGAGCAATGGCACACTGTACTGAGACTGCCGGTCTATCCTACGTCTTGGACATTAGACATTAGCCGCGCCCGCAATACAGATGATAATTTGGTTATCATTTTGTTGATTTCCCTAGTGATCGGCTTTGCCCTCATCATCGGCGTGGCTTGGGTCACGCAGCAAATACTGACTAAAGATTATTCGTCTGATTTTGCAGCGGTCACCGGGTTGCTGAATCATCTGGCAGAATCGCGCCCTATGGAGGATTTCTCAATGGTGCCGCGCCTGCAAGAAACCGCTAAAATGTTCGCCGCGATTCGTCCAAATGCAGAAAAAATTCAGCAAGCACATCAAAAACTTGAGCATCTGAGCCGCACTGATGAGCTGACCCATATACCCAATCGCCGCGCCTATCGAGAAGAATTGCAGCGAGCCATGCACAGTGCGCAAGCGGGTGTCACAGTTTGTCTAGTTTTGTTAGACTTAGACGGCTTTAAGTTATTAAACGACACTGCCGGACATCAGATGGGTGATGAAATACTGAAACTGCTGGCTGCCACCCTGACAGAACACTGTGGTCCAAAAGATCACTGCGCACGCTTGGGGGGCGATGAGTTTACTGCTATATTGTTCGGCATGGATGAAGAATCAGTGAGTCAATGGATTGAGCGAGTTCGCAGTTGTTTTATGCACTCACAGCAGCAACAATTCGCGCAATATACTCAATGTACAACCAGTGCGGGTTTTACCTTTATTCGTGGCGGCGATGTTGAAGAAAATGCAGAACGCGCTTTTCGTCGCGCCGATCATGCGTTGTATGACGCAAAAAAAGCGGGTAAAAACACATTTTGTCAGGGCTAATAGCCACACTGCTCTTTAAGAAAGCGCGTTGCTTGGTTATCTAACTCACTGTTGTTATACTGCGCCCGCCTGAAACCTGCGCTTAGTGATATTGATTAAGTGCTTAAAACCCAAGCACTTGCATCAAACTTGATAAAGCAAAAAATACAGTTTCTGGCGGCTATAAGTATAATTTACTCTCCACAGATGCAAGGGATTTGATGGGCATGAACCAGACCGATACCAATAAACAAGACATTGATTCGATTGTGTTTGCGTTTCAAATTATGGAACAGCAAATGACAGCCATGACGCAAAAATATACCCTGGTTAGCAATAAAAGTTTGCACATTACCACGCAAACCAATTCCATAATCCGTATAAGTTTTATCATCGCCGTGCTGCTGACCCCATTTTTATTTTATATGATTTATCTCTTGACCTTTGATATGTCCAAAATCAGTATAATGATGGCGCGCATGGATACACACATGCAGGGAATGCGTGACAATTTTGACGGGGTGACACTGAATGTTAGTGCTATGCAGCAAGACGTTGATAACATGAGCCGAGCCGTTGCTAGTCTGCCGCAGATGGACAGTAGCGTGGTGGGTATGCGCCACACGCTCAGTCGTATGACCGCAACAATGCAACAAATGCAGGGACGCATGGACGGTATGGATAACAGTATGCAGACTATCACGCAGAACGTGAACGGCATGAATAACGTTTTCTCACACATGAACCAAGCGGTTTTTTCCATGCAGTATAATGTTGAAACGCTCAGCCGCCCTGCGCGAATGATGCCTTTTAACTGGTAAACTCTCAGGAATATCCATGCAAGACCCGCAGAATGACAGCGCGGATTCACCCGTGCATTGTGACAGCCGTGAGGTTCAGCTAGAAAAAATTGCCTGCAACATCATGGCAAGTTTCCAGCACATGCTGGCGCATCAAGAACAGGTAGTGATTCGCATCGGCAGACGCACCACGCAAATTGTGCGTTTTACCATGTTCGGTTTAGTCATTATCTTGGTTGCCATGTTATTTTTAGTCAACACCTTTACCTCCGAAATGGGTAGCATCACCAACAGCATGGATAATATGCTGCACAACATGGCGCGCATGGACGAAAATTTTGTGCAGGTTGCGCACAACATGCAAAATATGCAAAGCTCAGTGAATCAGATGCGCCAATACGTCGCCACTATGCCCACTATAAATCAGTCAGTACAGGGTATGGGCGAGGACATGCAGACGCTGGATACTTTTATGAGCAGCATTGAACTGCACATGGCAAGCATTGAGCAGCACATGCAGCTAATGCAGCAAGACGTACAGCAAATGAACGCCAAATTTTTTGATCTTAACAACGCCGTGGGCTTTATGGGACATAATGTCAAGCAAATGTCGCGTCCCATGTCGATGTTTCCAAATCCCTAGCAGCAATGTTTGCGCGACATGAAATGAAAACATTACCCGCTCTGCGCCCCGCCTGAAACTGCGCTCAGAGATATTTTTAATGCTTAAAATTCAATAAGTTAAGTAAACATTGATAAAGCAAAAAATGCAGTTTCTGCTAGCTATGAGTATAATACGCACTTTAGCAATTTAAGGATGAGAGGGAGATTAGTAACAATGAAAAAAATCGAGGCTGTCATTAAGCCATTTAAAATGGACGATGTACGTGAAGCCCTATCTGAAATTGGCGTGACCGGCATGACCGTTACCGAAGTAAAAGGCTTTGGTCGCCAAAAGGGACATACGGAACTTTATCGTGGTGCTGAGTATGTGGTTGATTTTCTACCTAAAACTAAACTTGAATTAATGGTTGCTGAGGATAAAGTGGAGCAATGTTTGGACGCTATTATTCAAGCTGCTCGCACCGGCAAAATCGGCGACGGCAAGATTTTTGTCACCGAAGTAGACAAAGTTGTACGCATCCGCACTGGCGAAACCGATGAGTCCGCTTTATAAAGTCTGTATAATAAAAATATAAGGTAAAGTAATTTAAGACTTTACCTTTGTTCATTAATGTTATACTTTAACTACAAATTGAGCCTCTCATCGTCTAGCAAATTGCAAAATAGCATTGAATTCATAACGAATTCGCGTATCATGTTAGGCGGTTTGATAAGCCGTAAAACAGCAGCGCAGGGGTTCGCAACGTATCACTGCTATTTGTTTATCACGTAAAATTTTTATGGTAAGAGACTGTGACAACGGACAGCGCAGGGACAAACTTTGAAGGTATTAAAGTCATTGTCATTGATGACAGTAAAACCATTCGCCGTACCGCAGAAACGCTTCTGAAAAAAGCGGGTTGCGAGGTCATTACGGCAACTGATGGTTTTGAATCGCTGGCGAAAGTGGCTGAATACAAACCAGACATTATTTTTGTAGATATTATGATGCCACGCTTAGATGGCTATCAAACTTGCGCACTGATTAAAAATAATCACATCTTCAAAAAAACCCCAGTAGTCATGTTATCCAGCAAAGATGGCTTATTTGAGCGGGCGCGGGGTAGAATTGTAGGCGCGGAGCATTACATGACCAAACCTTTTACCCGAGAAGAGTTGCTCAATACAATTAAAGCCTTCGTTGTGGATGCAAAAGCTAAAGCTGGCGCGTAAAACTACAAAACTAAAGCAACTGCAAATGGAATTCTAAAAGCATGAGGTCAGCATGGCACACATATTAATCGTGGATGATTCCCCTACCGATGCCTATCTGGTCAAAAACATCCTAGAGAGCAATGGTTATCAAACTTCTGAAGCTTCTAATGGCGAGGAAGGCGTTGAAAAAGCAACCCAACTAAAACCTAATCTGATTTTGATGGATGTAGTAATGCCGGGTTTGAATGGTTTTAAGGCAACCCGTGAAATTACTAAAAAACCAGAAACTAAACATATTCCCGTCGTTATTGTGTCTAGCAAAAATATGGACAGCGATAAAGCTTGGGCTAAAATGCAAGGCGCGAAAGATTTCTTGGTTAAACCCGTTAAACAAGATGAATTGCTTGCAGCGGTAAAAAGACTTATCGGCTAATACAGCATTGGATTCTTAATTTATGAATACATCCGTTGTGCATGAAGCACCTTTTCAATGGTTACAAGCATTAGAAAAAAATGTTAAACAACATGCACAAGGTTTGCCGCGCCAAGAAATTGTTCAACAAATTTGGCATGGTATCGCTTTTCGCATGGGCAAAATTTATCTGCTCAGTGCATTAAATGAAATTCAAGAGGTGCTAGTATGTCCGAGCATCCTCGCTAAAGTACCAGGTGCTAAACCTTGGGTACGCGGCATAGCCAATGTGCGCGGACAACTCAGGCCCGTTATTGACTTGCAAGCCTGCTTAGGTGGTCATCCAACCTTAGTTGAAGGGCAAACACGTTTACTCATCATTAATCAGGGCGGCGTTTCTTCAGGTGTTCTAGTAGATGAAGTGCTAGGTATTAAGCACTTTCCTGAAGAACAAAACAGCACTTTGGACAATTCAGTGCAATTGCCGGATATGACCGCACAATTTGTCCGCAGTACTTTTCACGATGATAATAATACTTGGTTTGTATTTGACTTGTTAGCTTTAAATAAAAGCCGATTGTTCCTTGATGCTGCATTATGAGTCTTCTTAACATTAATTCATGCTAACATGAGTTAATAAAGTTTTTTCAAGAACCCACACAACATTACAAATGGAATGCACAATGTCTATGCTTTCACAGCTTTTTTCAGCATATACTCATATTTATTTCAAAGCAGCTTACACCGTTCTGCAAGAGATGGGAGTTTAAATTATGAAAATAGGTTCGCTTAAAGCTGACTCAAACAAAGTTTTATTTACCTTGATTGGCATTCTTCTGCTAGCATTTGTATTTCTGATTATCACTTTTTATATTGTCGGTACAAATCTCACCAGTGATGAGAAATACTTAAAAAATGTCACCAGTATGCGCTTGATTGCGCAACAAATCACCCAGCAAGCAGCACGCGCCGCAGGCGGTAAAGCCGAAGAACAAAACTTTATTGCTGTCAAAGAACATCGAGACTCCTTTCAAAAATACCTAGATTTAATTCGAGAAGGTGATCCAGAACAAGGCGTCCCGGCTACTCCGCAAACAGTTTACCCCGCCTATGAAGCTTTAGAATTGTTGTGGGGTGACATCAATAGATACATTGATTCTCTACTAGCAACACAAGAGGTTGTGTTAGGTGCGGCAGAGAAATTTGAAGAATTAACTGGCATTATCCCGGAAATAAGAGAGAAAACAACACAACTATTGCAACTAATGGTCGATAAGGAAGTCTCTGCGGCACAAATTTTTGTGGCTACACGCCAATTAATGTTATTAGAACGTGTGGCTAACAACATTGTAGGTTCTTATCAAGGTAATGTGGAAGCAGAAGCACTGCTCAGTGAAGACACTATTCAATTCAGTGATATTCTGGTTTCATTGCTCAATGGCAATGAAGACACCGGGTTGTTAGCAGTTACCGACGCAGAAATACGCAAAGCTGTAGAAGAACTATCCTTGTTATTTGAAGAACGCATTAGATTAATTGATGAATTTCAAGACAGCGGAAGTGCCGAACAACTGTATAATGCAAAAGATGCGTCTGACGATTTAATTCAAAGCATTCCCGATCTCCAATTTAATATTGAAGAACTGCAAGCAGCTTACAATCAACATATAGGTGAACGCTTTTTCTCACCAGGTTTAGGTTATGTCATGGCGACCATTGTTTTGATAGCTATGGCTGCTTTAGGTTGGGTGACGGTGCAATCGGCTAAAACCCGTGCGGCAGAGACTCGCAAAAACTTGGAAGAAAGTGAAGAAACCAACCGTCGCAACCAAGAAGCCATCTTGCGTCTGTTAAGTGAGATTTCTGATTTGGCTGATGGCGATCTCACCGTGATCGCAACAGTGACCGAAGATTTTACTGGTGCGATTGCCGATGCCTTAAACTTCTCCATTGAATCTTTACGCGACCTAGTGGTTAGCATTAACAAAACAGCGGCTCAGGTTACCGGAGCGGCGCAAAATACTCGCGCTACAGCCACCCAACTCACCGAAGCCAGTGAACGCCAAGCACAGCAAATTGCCAAAGCGGGGCAAGCCATTATCGGCATGGCAAATTCAGTGAAAAAAGTATCGGCAAATGCAATTGAATCGGCTGATGTGGCGAAAAAATCTGTGGAGATCGCTGGCAAAGGGGCTAGAGCCGTACAGGATACCATCTCTGGAATGGATAATATCCGCGAACAGATTCAAGAAACCTCGAAACGAATCAAGCGTTTAGGTGAAAGCTCACAAGAAATTGGAGAAATCGTAGGATTGATTGAAGACATTGCCGATCAAACCAACATCCTCGCTTTGAATGCGTCCATTCAAGCGGCAATGGCAGGTGATTCAGGACGCGGTTTTGCGGTGGTTGCTGACGAAGTGTCAAGACTGGCAGAACGTGCGGGTAATGCTACCAAGCAAATCAGTGCCTTAGTTAAAACCATTCAGGGCGATACCAATGAGGCTGTGAGTTCAATGGAACAAAGTACAGCTAACGTAGTAGATGGTGCAAAATTAGCCGAAAGTGCGGGCGAAGCATTGATTGAAATTGAAACTGTATCAGTCAAACTGGCGGGACAAATTGAAAATATTGCACAAACTTCACGCACTCAATCGGCTGTTGCTTCCAATATTTCTGGCACCATGACAATTATCCAAGAAATCACCACACAAACCTCTAAAGGCACTAATGAAACAGCGGCTTCTATTGAGCATTTAGCAGCACTTGCCAATGAACTCAAAACTTCTGTTTCTGGCTTTAATTTGCCCGATGATGTTCAACAAGCCATTGACAGCATGAGTGCTGGCTATTAACCAAAAGAACCTCCAATGAAGTATGCTACTCTCACTTGGGTTAAGCCTGCGATTGACGATACCCTTAAACTCACTCGTCAATCATTGGAGCAGTTTGTAGAAAACCAAAATGATGCCGGTTCTTTACAAGATGCGGTGGGATGGCTGCATGAAATCAAAGGTGCGCTGATTTTACTAGAAATCGACAGTGCCATGATACTTATGCAAGAAATGGAATTGGTCACAAAAGCACTTTTAGAAGGCACAATTCAAGACAAAGAAAAAGAAGCCGCTTATGACAGTCTTATGCGGGCTTTAATTCAACTGCCTAATTATCTTGATCATCTCGCGCTTGGCTATGCCGATATTCCGCTGGCTTTATTGCCGCTGATTAATAAATTAAGGCATTTGCTTAAGCAAAAACCGCTCTCCGCTAACCAATTCTTCTCACCTGATGTGAGCATTGATATACCTAATATCAAACCCGCGCCACGCCTCACTGACGAAAAATTAAAAGCTTTTGTACATAAACAACGTATTGCTTATCAAAAAGGCTTAATGGCATTTGTGAAGGGTCCCAATAAAATGGCAGGAATTAAATTAATGATGTCCAGTTTTACGCATCTAACGCAAGCAACCGGACAGCATCCTGTTACTAAAATTTGGTGGATTGCTGAAGCCGTTTTAGAAGCCATTGCACAAAAAGGCTTACCTCTAAACGAAAATATTAATAATTTGTTCAAGCAAATTGATCCCTTAATTAAACAAATCACCGATCACGGTAATCGAGCCTTGCTTGTGCAACCGCCATCGAAATTACTCAATACACTTTTACATTATGCAGGACAAGCTAAGTCTAAAGGTGCGCGTTTAGCAGCGGTGCGTGAAGTTTATCATTTGGATTATTGCTTACCTTCAGAAGCACTTCTTAATGCCACTTTGCAAGTCTTTTCTGGACCTGACATAGAGTTGATGAAAATTGTTGTAAGTACCTTAAAAGATGATTTTGCCCGTATTGAAGAAACTTTAGATATTTTTATGCGAGCAGATACCCCAGATGTTTCTGATCTAAAACCACTGATTGAAATTATGCACAATATGGCTTATACGCTGCATCTTTTAGGGCTAGAAGTGCAAGCCAAATCCATGTTGCAACAAACCGCAGTGATTACTGCTATTGCAGAAGAACAAAAGTCCTACGATCTGGCACAAATGCTGGTTATTGCCAATGCCTTGTTAAGGATTGATGCAGCTTTAGATACTTTGGCGACTCGTGGCAATCATGCACGGCAACAAATTCAACAAGAAAAAGGTTTAACTGAAAGCCAATTAATTGACGTGCTTAAGGTTGTTGTTGATGAAGCAAAAGTTGAGCTGGCGGAAATGATTCAGCCGATTATTGTATTTATCGATAATGGTACTGTAAGTGAAGATTTACAGGCAATTCCCGGACGTTTTCAACACATACAAGGGCTATTGGCAATTCTGGATCAACCAAGAGCGATTAAATTGTTGCAGCTTTGCAGCCGTTATATTCAACAAAATATGATTAAAAACGCTCTTGTACCAGATGAAAAACAGCGCAAAGCACTTGCAGATGCAATTATTAGCATTGAGTTCTATCTGGAAACACTGGCGGGAAATCCATTGAATAGCTCGCACATTTTAGATATTACCCAGCAGTGCCTTAGCAGCTTAATGCCGGCACACAAATAAGCCATTATTTCATTTATGGCTTCAATTAATTCTCCCATCATTATTGCTCTCGATTTTGATTCTGAACGACCCGCTTTAGAATTAGCTACTTGCTTAACAGCAACGAATTGTAAGCTAAAAGTAGGCAAAGAATTGTTTACCCGTGCAGGTCCTGCATTCATTGAGAAGCTGCATCAATTAAACTTTGATGTATTTCTGGATTTGAAATACCACGACATTCCCCATACAGTCGCCAAAGCCTGCCAAGCAGCCGCAGAATTAGGCGTATGGATGGTCAATGTTCATGCTTGGGGAGCTTCGCACATGCTGCTGGCGGCGCGAGAAGCTGTTGATAAGTATCAACAAAAACCTTTATTGATCGCAGTAACCTTGCTAACCAGCTTGCAACAAGCTGATTTAGCGGAATTGGGCATTGAAACCACAACACAAGAAATGGTATTGCGTCTAGCCTCACTTGCGCAGCGCAGTGGCTTGGATGGTGTGGTCTGTTCGCCGCAAGAAATTTCGCTATTGCGCGAAAAACTGCCCGGCGATTTCCAACTGGTCACGCCCGGCATTCGCCCCCTTGGTAGTGCTAAAAACGATCAAAAGCGCACCTTAACACCCGCGCAAGCCCTGCAAGCAGGCAGCAATTATTTAGTCATTGGTCGTCCTATTACCGCCGCCCCCGATCCCTTGTTGGCTTTGCAAAATATCATGGCAGAACTAAACAGCCGTTAAATTAGGAGGTTTTTTCAAGCCGTTCTAACGCCCACTGCACATGTTCTTTTACTAGATCGCTGGGATGGCTTAAACGCGCTTGCAGGGCTTCGCGCACGGCGGGGGTGCTGATGCCATTACCCAAGGCGACAGCGATATTGCGTAGCCAGCGTTGATGCCCGATGCGGCGAATCGCTGAACCTTCGGTGCGGGTTAAAAATTCATTTTCCTGCCAAGCCCATACATCCAGTAAATGCGCACTATCTAAGCCTTGTCGCGGCAAAAAATCGGTTTCTTGAGTAAGCTGCGCAAAACGATTCCAAGGGCAGGCGAGTTGACAATCATCGCAGCCATAGATGCGGTTGCCTAACAGGGAGCGCAAAGGCAGAGGAATTGAACCGTTCAGCTCAATAGTGAGATAAGAAATGCAGCGGCGCGCATCTAATTGATAGGGAGCGACAATGGCTTGCGTTGGACATATTTTCATACAGGCTTGGCAGCGTCCGCAATGGTTGGCGGCTTGTTCATCGGGCGGCAGCGGCAGGTCGGTGTAAATTTCACCCAGAAAAAACCACGAGCCGGCTTGCCGATGAATGAGATTGGTATGTTTGCCTATCCAACCTAAGCCAGCTTGCTGTGCCAGCGGTTTTTCTAGCACTGGCGCACTATCGACAAACACCCGATAGTTGAACTGCCCCACCGCTTGTTCTATGTTTTTGGCTAATCGCGCCAAGCGTTTGCGCATCAGTTTGTGATAATCGCGTCCCAGTGCGTAGCGCGAAATATAGGCTAGATGCGGCATGTTAAGTAGCTTTTCTAAGCGCTCTTGGCTATCGGGCAGGTAATTCATGCGTGCTGAGATGACACTCAGTGTGTGCGGTTCAAGCAGGTTCGGGCGCGAACGTTTTAAGCCATGCCGCTGCATGTAATCCATGTCGCCGTGGTACTGCCCCGCCAGCCAATCTTGCAAGCGTTGTTCGGCGGTCGAAAGATCAATACCGGCAATGCCGATTTGTTGAAAGCCGAGTGCCTTGCCGTAAGCTTTGATCTGCTGCGCCAGTTGAGATTTATCCTGCTGTAACATCGCCATCAATTTTTTAGCACTGCAACCAAAAAGTTACGGGTCCATCATTGAGCAAATGTACCTGCATATTCGCGCCAAATTGTCCACTGGCAACGGGAGAATGCTGATTTTCTGCTTGTCGTAGCAGGTAATCAAATAACATAAGCCCGTGTTCGGGTGGTGCAGCACTGCTAAAACTGGGGCGCGTGCCTTTGCGCGTGTCGGCGGTTAGGGTAAACTGCGGCACCAGCAGCAAACCACCATGAATATCTTGTAAGCTCAAATTCATTTTGTCGGCTTCATCGGCAAACACGCGATAACGCAGCAAGCGTTCTAAAAGTCGATCTGCCTGCGCTGCCTCATCGTTTTTTTCTACACCGATAAACACCAGCAAGCCTTGCTCGATATCCCCGATAATGCGTTCTTCAACTTCAACCCGCGCACTGCTGACGCGCTGCAATAATCCAATCATAGCTTGCTTCCTGTTATGTTTTTATCTGAGAATTCCGAAAAACTTTTTTCATCTATAATAAAATCAATGACTTACAGGCTTTTTCAGGGTTTTCAGTAAGTAAGGAACATTTTCGGAGACAATCTCCTGAGCGACACAACTGCGCAAACCACTCATCAGACCGCGCCGCCCGCGGAACTTTCACGCACCAGCACTGAGGTACTCGAAAAGCCGAAGCGACGGACGTTCACCGCCGATTACAAACAGCCCATTCTGGTCGAAGCGGATGCTTGTAGCGAACCGGGTTGCATCGGCAAACTGACTCGTCACCAGGAAGTCCGCGAGTGCCGTAATCAGCTTCGTCATCCCAACTAGAGTAAGCCCGAATTGCTTGCCACCGGCGCCCAAATCAGGTGTGGTTGTGGAATATCGCCAAGCTCAAAAGTCTGGCAAAATAGACGTATTTTTATCTTTACGTCATCATCAACATTTTCAGTCGCTACGTGGTCGGTTGGGGCATCGCCCTGCTCACACCCGCCAGCGTTCACACTGGCGAGGCAGCGGCGATACTATCTGGAGTGATGAAAATTCATCGTAAGTCATTGATTCACCGTGACGGGCTGTTTGAAAAGATTATTCCCAAGATAATTCGCGCAACTCAAATAAAACCAGTAAGTTCCACCAAAGTTGCCGTGAACAAAATCAGGATCAAACACCGCCTAGATTTTTTCGGCTCTCTAGGAATTTGTGTTGCAATAAATTATATTTAAAAACAATCTATTACAGTATGATGACACCCAGCAGCGAAGCTGAAAAACGATACCGTTTATCACTGTAACTCATTGATTCTTCGTGCTGGGGTGCAAAGCGACCGCCAAAGCGGATGGATTTTTGGCAGCACTCCGGACGGAAGTGCGCTGTCACTCATTGATTAAATTATATTCACTCCAACACAAATTCCTGAAGAGCCAAAATTTATCAAGCACTCAACATCAACCCAGCAGCGGGAGGAGTGAAAAAGATGCGTGTATAACCCAGTATTTTAGTCGTCAATTGTCAATTGTAGTGCCACTTGGGATTTTTTTGAAATCTAAGTGGTTGTTTTTGAGAGAGGTTTAAAATGGGGTGTTAAAGATGGGCTAGGTTTTGAAAGCCTAGAGATTTTCAGATAATTAAATTCTTGAAGCAAACCTGACAGGTCTTCAAGCCCTGTCAGGTTTTTGGAAATTATTTATCTGAAGCACTATCGAGAGTTTACGCCCGCGTAACGTCAGTTAAGCTTTCGCGGGTGCTTGCCAAATGCTGGCATTCAGCTCTAACCATTTTTCTGACCAGCCGGTCAATTGCGCTTTGGTATCTGCCATGATGTCCATCGTCACAGAAGTGTTATTGATGACTTTTTTACTGAAGTCTTCAGCCAGTTGCGTTTGTGTAGAAACAGCAGAAGGTAGGTCTTTGATTTCGCCTACGGCTTGCAGTTGTTTGTTGCCGGCTTCTAAGTAGATGCCAACCATGTCCATTTGTTGCTGGCTCAGACTTGCCACGATGTTAAAGTTGATTTCACCCAGTTGTTTCATGGAATCCATCATGTTTTTGCCGGTTTCGGCGATTTTCTGCATATCAGTTTGCATTGTAGTTTCTCCTAGTAAAGTTAAATTTTTACAGCGGCTTACAGTTAATGTTGCGCTGCAACATAAGACTATTAAAGCACACTTAAACCGCTTTTTCAAGATGTTTTTGTGCGCCGCACAAAAATGCTGCCTGATCGCTTTGTCGTTGCCGTCCAAAATATGTAAACCTTGAGCCGCAGAGTTAAAACAACCCAGACACGTGTGAAGCACGCACCCAACTCAGCACCCGCTCAGTAGGCGACCCCATAGATACTGCCAGCGGCGCACAACTGCTAGCTCATCTTTAACACACCATTTTAAATCTCCTCCAAAAACAAACACTTACATTTCAAAAAAAATCCCAAGTGGCACTACAATTGACAATTGACGACTAAAATACTGGGTTATACACGCATCTTTTTCACCCCTCCTGGTGCTGGGTTGATGTTGAGTGCTTGATAGATTTTCAGTTGCTCCGCTTCCGTGTGCCTGGCTTTGCTTACATGCAACGTCAAGC
>CAZOSP010000052.1:0-26402 GCA_964582525.1 uncultured Thiomargarita sp.
ATAAATCTGTTCGCCTGAAAGGCGAAGGTTTTAACCTTGCGTTCGGAGAATAAACCCAATAAAACGCTAGGGATATTGGCGAGTCATTGTGATCACTATCCGCTGCGGTGTTTTTTTACAAGAAGATACTTGACTATTTCTATCAGGTATAGCATATTTGAGTAACATGTTAAAGAGTTATTGAGGCTGATAATGCAGCCGGAGGATTTTTATGCGACTGACTACAAAAGGGCGGTATGCCGTCACCGCCATGCTTGATCTGGCTATTCACAATCAAAAACAACCCATCACCCTGGGGGATATTTCCAAGCGTCAGGGTATATCCTTGTCCTATTTGGAACAACTCTTTTCGCGGCTGCGCAAGCAAGGACTGGTTGACAGCGCACGCGGACCCGGCGGCGGTTACAAACTCAGCCGCGATGCCAATCAAATTGCAGTGGCTGACGTGATTACCGCAGTTGACGAAACAGTGGATGCGACCCGTTGCAAAGGCAAACAAAATTGCCATAATTCGCATGAATGTTTAACCCATGAATTATGGGTAGATTTAAGCAATCAAATCCATGAATTTTTAAGCGATATTAGCTTGGCTGATCTGGTTGATCGACGCGGTACTGTTGTTTGTAGCGCGAAAAAAATGCAGAAAGAACTCAAAAGCGAAGTGCTAATGAGTGCTTCGGCTTAAACCTAAGCATGTAGAATAAGCATTTACAAATAATGCCAAGGAGTACAGGCTATGAATATTCCCATTTACATGGACTATTCTGCCACCACGCCGGTTGATCCCAGAGTGGCAGAAAAAATGATGCACTACTTGACCCAGCAAGGTAAATTCGGCAACCCCGCCTCGCGTTCGCACAAATTTGGCTGGGAAGCGGAAGAAGCCGTAGAACAAGCCCGCCAACAGGTGGCTGATCTGATCAATGCCGAGGCCAAAGAAATCGTCTGGACCTCCGGTGCTACCGAAGCCAACAACTTAGCCCTTAAAGGTGTCGCACATTTTTACGCCAAGCAAGGCAAGCACATTATTACCTGCAAAACTGAACACAAAGCGGTGCTAGACACCTGCCGCCAACTCGAACGTGAAGGTTTTGAAGTCACCTACCTTGCCCCCGAACCCAACGGCTTAGTTGACTTAAACAAACTCCAGTCCGCGATGCGCGACGACACCATTCTGCTCAGTCTGATGCACGTCAACAATGAAATTGGCGTAATTACTGACTTGCAAGCTGTGGGCGACATCACCCGCCCACGCAAAATCCTGTTTCATGTTGATGCCGCCCAAAGCGTTGGTAAGGTGCCGATTGACATGCAGCGCATGAAGGTTGATTTAATGTCTTTTTCTGCGCACAAAGCCTACGGACCCAAAGGCATAGGCGCGTTGTACGTGCGCCGCAAACCGCGTGTGCGCCTTGAAGCGCAAATGCACGGCGGCGGACACGAGCGCGGTATGCGCTCCGGCACTTTACCGGTACATCAAATCGTCGGCATGGGCGAAGCCTTCCGCATTGCCAAAGCAGAAATGGCAAGTGAAAATGAACGCCTGCGCATGTTACGCGACCAATTATGGAACGGTGTCAAGGACATGGAAGAAGTTTATATCAACGGCGATTTAGAACAGCGCATCGCTGGCAACCTCAACATCAGCTTTAACTTTGTTGAAGGCGAGTCTCTCATCATGGCACTCAAAGACCTCGCGGTCTCTTCAGGTTCAGCCTGCACCTCCGCCAGCCTCGAACCTTCCTATGTGCTACGTGCTTTAGGGCGCAACGACGAACTCGCGCACAGTTCGATTCGCTTTAGCATCGGACGCTTTACCAGCGAACAAGACATTGAATACGCGATTCCATTAATTCGCAGTAAAATCGAAAAACTACGTGCCTTATCGCCACTTTGGGACATGTACAAAGCGGGCATCGACCTAAACAGCATTCAATGGGATGCCCATTAGTTCTAACCACTTGACGGGCTTCTAAAACCTGTCAAGTCTATGCGACAAATAGATTATTTGGAGGTTTATCATGGCTTACAGCGACAAAGTGCTAGAGCATTACGAAAATCCACGCAATGTCGGCAATTTTGATGACAACGACGACACTGTTGGCACCGGCATGGTCGGCGCACCCGCCTGCGGCGATGTGATGCGGCTACAAATCAAAGTCAACCAACAAGGCATTATTGAGGATGCCAAATTTAAAACCTACGGCTGCGGCTCGGCGATAGCTTCGAGTTCTCTATTGACCGAATGGGTGCAAGGCAAAAGCCTAGAGGAAGCCGGTCAAATCAAAAACACTGATCTAGCCGAAGAACTGGCATTACCGCCAGTGAAAATTCACTGTTCCGTGTTAGCTGAAAGTGCCATTAAAGCCGCAATCAAAGACTATCAAAGCAAACATGGTGCAAAAACAGAAGAACATACAGCAGCATAGTAGATGACTTGTAAGACTGCCAGTCCTTAAAGGACTGGCAGTCTTAGGTTTAGCCGCATCCAAAAATTACATAACGATAGACTTTTATGCTTTTTGAAATAGATGGGATTAAAGTTAATTTTATAGATTTAGAAAATCTACACTGAGAGGTAATCAACATGGCTGTTACTTTAACCGAATCCGCCGCTAAACATGTCCAAAAAGCCCTGAACAAACGCGGCAAGGGCGTAGGCTTACGTTTAGGGGTGCGTACCAGTGGCTGTTCTGGCATGGCATATATACTTGAATATGCCGATGACTTAGAAGAACACGACCAAATTTTTGAATCTCACGGCATCAAAGTTATCGTTGATGATAAAAGCATGGTTTACATTGATGGGACGGAATTGGATTTTACCCGCGAAGGGTTGAATGAAGGGTTTAAGTTCAATAACCCGAATGTGAAAAATGAATGTGGTTGTGGAGAGAGTTTTAACGTATAAAAGCTTAAAGCTGCCGCGAAAATAATCCTAGCCGACGAAACTTAAAACATCTCAAAACCTGCGGCTCAAGGTGTCAAACCTTGGGCCGCAGATTCATTTATTTCAACTTTTCCATCAAGACTTGCAACAACTGTTCAGTGGTTGCAGCCTCCGCAGCCTGTCCCTCTTTATTCAAGATATTGATACGGGTTTGTTCGCCCAGCTCGCTCAGTTTAATTTGAAACTCGCGGCTTTCGGGTTTTGAAGAACGCCAAAAAGCCAGTGATTCTAGCAAGCTCTTTTCATCTTCATGGGCATCGGCGGGTACATACTGCACAAAGTAAATGCCCTCCGAGCGGTTGCGGTCTTCAACCGTGAAGCCTGAACGGTCTAGCAGCAAACCCACACGTCGCCAGGTGCGCGGAAAATCTTCACTGACAAGCAAAGCATCATCTTGTTGCACAACGGCGACTTGGGTTTTTTCCTGCGCTGCGGCAACCTGTTGTTCTGCTTGCTGTTCGTCAACCCCCAAGTAGAGCATGAGACGTGTCAGCATTTCGGCTTCAAGTTCGGGATCGTTAGGGCGAAATTGCCAGACAAAATTGTCGCCTTGCGCCACTTCTTCCGCACCGCGATGACTGATAAATATTTCTGTGCCACCGTCCGCGCCGCGCTCTAAGCGGGTGCGGAATTTGTCGCGGGTGGAAGCCGACCAGAGAAAATCAGCCACTTTGCCCAAGGTGCGGCGAATAATGTCTTGCGGAATATCACCGCGATTTTCTGTCCATTCGGTTTCTAAAATGCCGAGTTTTTGCTCATCTCGTTTAAGCAAAAAGCCGCTTTCCAACCAGAAGTCGCGGGTTTTTTCCCATAGCCGATCAGCCGGTTGGTCTATTTTCAGCCAGCGCGATTTGCCCTCGCGTTGTACGCTGATGCCCGCAGTTTGCGGCATGACAGCAAGATCGGTTTTGCTGCCGGGGCGACCTTCAGCTTGGCTGCGTGAGTATTCGGAATAAGTCGCAGGCGCACCACCGGGAATGAGCATCTGTTCTTCAATCGAAGCGTCTAATTCGGGCGGTAATTCTAAGGCGGGTAGGGTGGTGCTTTTTTGGTATTCGGCACGGCGGTCATACTCATCTAACATGCCGCACGCGGTGATATTGAGTACCAATAAACCAACAGCAGCCACTATGATTAGTTTTTTCGGGTGCATTCTATAAAACTCCTGCGGTTTGCATGGCAGTACGCACGGCGGCGCGGTGTTCTTCAGCCAACAACATTAAAGGCAAACGAATCGCATTGCCAATATGCCCTTGACTGTGTACTGCCCATTTTACCGGAATCGGGTTGGGTTCAATAAACAAGTTTTTATGCAAATCGTATAAACTTGCATCAATCTCTTCGGCAATGTGCCGTTCGCCATTGAGTGCCGCAGCGATCATGTCGTGCATGGCTTGTGGGGCAACATTAGCAGTGACAGAAATAACCCCATTACCGCCGAGGAGTACGAAATCTAGCGCGGTGTCGTCATTGCCGCTGAATAATAAGAAATCTTCACCGCACAGCCGTCTTTGCAGCCGCACGCGGCTTAAATCAGCACTCGCGTCCTTTATGCCAATAATATGATGCAGTTTTGCCAGCCGCGCAACGGTGGCAGGCTGCATGTCGCAGCCGGTGCGTCCCGGCACATTGTAAAGAATCATTGGCAATTCAACCGCTTCAGCAATCGTCTTAAAATGCTGAAATAAACCTTCTTGGGTGGGTTTGTTGTAATAGGGCGTGACGCTCAGGCTGGCTTGCGCGCCGACTTGTTTTGCGCACTTCGACAGTTCAATGGCTTCAACGGTAGAATTAGCCCCGGTCCCGGCGATGATTGGGATGCGCTGCTCCGCTTGCTCGACTGCGATACGCAACACTTCGCAATGTTCTTGCTGATTCAAGGTGGCTGACTCGCCTGTGGTACCCATAATCACGAGTGCGTCAGTGTGGTTTCTAATGTGATGTTCAACCAACTGGCGCAGCGCGTTTGCATCTACTTGACCCTCTGCCTGCATCGGTGTCACCAACGCTACGATACTGCCTTGAAACATAGTGCGTCTCCAAAATTCTATACTTAAGTTATTTGTGCCTAGTGGGCGATTATACTCATACTCGCCAGAAACTGCATTTTTTGCTTTATCAAGTCATCCCGCGTGCGCGACGGAAAAGATGTCGAAGCACACTACCGGACTGCGCACTTGGCTGTCTATTTGATCTTCTCGACTGTTTCCAGCCCGTCATAACGCCCGTCGGCACTGAGCGTATAAGCCTCAATATTTAGCTGCGTCACCAATACTTGATCGGTGTACCACAAAGGCACATAAGGAAGCTGCGTAAACAAACGCGCTTGCAAAGCACGGTAAAAGGTGGCTTGTTCGGCTAAACTCTCAGCCTGTTCAGCGTCCTCAATCAGTGCGTCACTGACGGCATCCATAAAACGTCCGCGATTCGCGCCCTGCGGCGGGATGGACTGACTATGGAACACGTAACGGAAAATGTCTGGCGTTTTGATGCCCACCCAAGACAGGCTGAATAGTTGAAAACGTCCGTCTTTGATGTCGCTATAAAAGGTTCCCCAGTCGTAACTGCTTAATTTAACTTGAATACCAACCTGTTTAAGTTGGTGCTGAATGACCGTAGCGTGACGGATGCTGAGCGGATTATTGGAGGTTTTGAACACCAGTTGTAACGGCTGCGCGGGGCTGATGCCCAGTTCTGCCAGCAGTGCGCGGGCTTTATCGGGTTGGTAATCGTACTGCGGCAGGGCGGGATTAGCTGCCCAATGTGTCGGCGGCAGCAGCGCGTTGGCAGGAGTCGCCGCGTCACCCAACAGGTAGCGAATAATCGCTTGGCGATCCAGCGCGTAAGCAATGGCTTGACGCAATGTAAGCTGTGCGGTTTTTTGGTCGGCAAGATTAAAACCCAAATAGACAAAATTACTGCCCTGCGTTGTGCTGATTTTTACGCCATCGCGTTGGCTTAACCAAGTAATCAGTTCAGCAGAAAGATTGCTTTGTAGCATATCCAATTCGCCGCGCAATAGTTTCAGCACGCGCACCAAAGGGTCTTTCACGGCAATCAATTCAAACTCCTGTCCATCGCGTAAACGCTGCAAGCGTAGCGATGCTGCATGTTGCCAAGCCACCCAGCGAAAGCTGCCCGAACCGATAGGATGGTGATTAAATGGGTGCTGCTGTGCGAGTTTTTCTTGCGGCAGAATACCCACTGCCAATAGCGCGGGAAAGAGCAAATTGGGCTTTTCGATATGGAAATCGAGGGTATGCTCATCAAGGATGTCAATGTGCTGGATTTGTTTTAGGGAACCGCGATGGGGCGAAGCCGTTTTTTCGTCCAAGATTGATTCATAAGTTGCTTTAACATCAAAGCTATCCAAACGGGTCGCATCGTGAAAACGGGGACGCGGTGTTTTCAGGTGAAAGCGATAATGGGTATGGCTGAGTGTCACCCAATGCGCCAGTGCTGGAATGGGGCGCAGCTGCGCATCAAAATCGACCAGTCCTTGATACAGCAAGCGATTAATCCGCGCCGATTCTGCATCAGTGGCATAACGCGGATCGAGGTTGACCGGCTCGGCAGACAAGCCAAAGCGGATCAGTTCAGGTTCAGTCGATTGGCAGCTATTAAGCAATGGCAGACTGATTAGTAGCAGCAAAATAGAGGGTTGTATCATGCTGTCTGATTATACGCAGAGGCAGGCAAAACTGCCAAAACTGCATGGGCTAAAAATGAGCTTCAAACCGAAAAAAAATCTTTACACACCTGTTGAAATGTGCATTTGGATTCTTACATCTCCTCACGAGCAATCGCACAAATGTGCATAACCCTATGATTAAAAGGAGAAATACCATGAGATTACAACACGACATCCATCGTCCATTAGCGATCTTAAACCAATGGTCAAAAGAACTGGATAATCTGGTTAATCGCGGCGTCTATGATGACGAAAGCACCTCCGCCACCAGTGCTTGGACACCTTTGGTTGACATCAAAGAAGAAACCGAGCGTTATGTGCTACATGCCGACATTCCAGGCGTTGATCCTAAAGACATTGAGATCACGATGGAAAAAGGCGTGCTGACCATTCGCGGCGAGCGCAATAATGTCAGCGAGGAAGAAAACAAAGGCTACAAACGCATTGAGCGCGTACAAGGCACTTTCTACCGTCGCTTCACCTTGCCCGACACGGCAGATACCGACAATATCACTGCGGCTGGCAAAAATGGCGTACTAGAAATTGTCATTCCCAAACAAGCCGAAGTACAACCTCGCCGTATTGCAGTCAGCTAATCGCCAATGCCCGCCCCACGCTGCCAAGCTGAACTAGCACGCGGTTGGCGGCGGGCTTGTGTGGTGATATTACGCAACTGGCGGGTTTTCTGCACCATGCGGTGCGTCGAACGATTGTGGTTAAAATGTGCTACGTCGTAGAGATGCACCCACAGCACGTCATGCGATTCGTCGCTGCCGGGGATCGGCAGATGCTCGTCAATTTCGACTAAAAAACGCACGTCTATGTGTTCATGCTGGGGTTCGCCGTGCATGGCGGGGATGCTGTGAATATCAACATCAAAAATGTCGTCGCCGAGTAATTGTATGTGCGCGGCTTCTAAGCCAGTTTCTTCGGCAGTTTCACGCAAAGCCGCTTGTAATATGTCAGCTTGACCATCGGCATGACCGCCGGGCTGAAACCAGCGGTCTAGCTTTTTGTGATGCAGCATTAACACGTAATCGCAGGATGGGTTGATGACCCAGGTCGAGCCGGTAACGTGCATGGGCAGTAGGTCTCGATAAAAGCAATCCACATGTTGCTCAATGTAGCGAATGGCTCGCGTTACATAAGCCGCTTCTTCTATAAAGCGGGTTTGATGTTGTCTAAGCAACTGTATCAGTTCTTGACGGTGCATAATGATCTGGCTCTGGTTAAGCGCGCTATGCTTGAGGCAAATACTGCTATCTAGGTCCCGGAAGGATTACGCATTGCCGCAATCGCCGCTGTCGCTGCTTCTTCAATATCTGCGTCTCGACCAGCTAAGGTTAAACGCCCATAGGCACCCACTGCGCGCACATCCACCAGGGTGATATTGGCAGCTTTTTCGGCTTGATTGGCGGCATAGACAATATAGCCGGCAGGTTGCGTTTCGAGAATAAACATGCTTTCGCCCGGCAGTATCATGGATCCGCCGCGCTGCTGGCGGTTAAGTAATACGGCATGATCGGCGGTGATACCGCGAATGATTTCTTGCCATTCCACAACGCAGCGTTCTCTATTGTTGACATCCGCGCCAATACTCGAAAGCAGCGTGTTTCCCGCTTCAATGACATTACTTTGATCCCGATGATGAATGACCATAGAGCCGAAGGCGCGCTCGACAATTTGTTGTGTGAGTTTGACTTGCGTGGCTTTCAGGGCAATATCGGTGATCCGATGAATTGCCATGCCGGGCGAGACTTCGACCCACAGACAGGCATCTCCCGGTACCGGCGGGAAGCCCTGAGAAACAGATGCCATGTATTCAGCAAGCTGCGGCTGCAAGGAATTAATGTAAACGTAGGTTTTGAGTTTTACCATCAGTTGTCTGTAGAGGCACAAGCAATGAGAAGGGTGAGAAGGTCTTGAAACGGTCAAGTTCGCAAACAGCATGTATATGCCCGCCTGAAACCTGAAGCTCATGATTTTGATTAAGTGCTTAAAACCCAAGCAGTTGCAGCAAACTTGATAAAGCAAAAAATGCAGTTGTCTTGCGGGTATGAGTACATTTGCTGTGATCTATGTTTTTTCGCTGTTCATAGTAAAAAAATCTATAGTTACCTACAAATAAATATTAATCGCACGACTCATAGATATTTATCTATTAGTCATGCTTGCCTCGTTTGCTTGAGACATTCTATAGCAACAAAAAAAGGCAGGAAGTTTTTAACTTCCTGCCTTTTTTGGGCTAAGGGAGGAGCATTCAATAACACCTGAAACTCCAACCTTCTAGGTTTTCAAAGCCTGGAGGGTTTACGCTCGCGTACTTTTTGGCATTATTTTGTGGACATTTCTAAAAACACGCAACGTTACGCAGTCATGGCTTTAATGTGCGCATTTAAGCGGCTTTTATGACGCGCTGCTTTATTTTTATGAATCAAATCTTTATCTGCCATACGATCAATCACCGGCACGGCGGATTTATAGCTACTTTCAGCTTTTTCTTTGTCGCCGCTCTCAATAGCCTTAACCACATTTTTAATGTAAGTACGCAACATAGAACGCTGGCTGGCATTTTGTTGGCGGTTTTTTTCCGCTTGCTTTGCACGTTTTTTTGCTTGTGGGGAATTAGCCAAAATAAAACTCCTGTCTCTATTATCTGAAATTTCTACACTGCATGGCTACGCGGTTTCGCGAGAGTGCCACAGTGATAAAAAACGCGCTATTATTGGCTACTCGACACTTTCTGTCAAGTGATAAAAAAAGAGATTTTTATATGAAAAAACAGGTAATTGTTGGCATATCTGGGGGCGTTGACTCGTCTGTGGCGGCTTTATTGTTACAGCAGCAAGGCTATGCAGTGTCCGGTTTGTTTATGAAAAACTGGGAAGAAGATGACAGCGCGGATTATTGTAGTGCTGCCGAAGACTTGCGCGATGCGCAGGCGGTGTGCGACACGCTGGGCATTGAATTACACACAGTCAATTTCGCCGCTGAATATTGGGATAATGTGTTCAGCCATTTTCTTGCCGAATACCAAGCCGGACGCACACCTAATCCTGACGTGCTGTGCAACCGAGAAATCAAATTTAAGGTGTTCTTAGAACATGCGCAAAAGCTCGGCGCGACCTTGATTGCGACCGGACATTATGTGCGCACTGGCTGGGCTAATGGGCGCAAACAACTGTTGCGCGGCAAAGATAGCAATAAGGATCAAAGTTATTTTTTATACATGCTCAATCAACAGCAACTGCTCCCCAGTCTGTTTCCGATTGGCGAATTGGACAAGCCGCAGGTGCGAAAAATGGCTGCGCAAGCGGGCTTAGTCACACACCAGAAAAAAGACAGCACGGGTATTTGTTTTATTGGCGAGCGGCGTTTTAAGGATTTTCTGAGCCAATATTTACCCGCTAATCCGGGACCGATGCAAACCCCGGAAGGCGACATTCTTGGACAACACGAGGGCTTAATGTACTACACACTAGGACAACGGCAGGGCTTAAAAATCGGCGGTCGCCAACAAAGTTCGGGCGAAGCTTGGTACGTGGTCGGCAAAGACTTGGATAAGAATATTCTGATTGTTGCGCAAGGACATGAGCATCCATGGTTATTCAGCAATAGCTTGGCAGCGGTTGATCTGCACTGGATCGCGGGCGAAGCACCGACACTGCCTTACCGCTGTTGTGGCAAAACGCGCTACCGCCAAGCCGATCAAGAATGTTGCATTAATCCGCTGCATAATGGCAGTTATCGCGTTGATTTTGCCCAACCGCAACGCGCCGTCACGCCGGGGCAATCAGTGGTCTTTTATCAGGGCGATGTCTGTTTAGGTGGCGGCATTATTCAATAACTGACGTTACGCAGAAGCTTCTTTTTCAGCACTTGAGCCACGCCGCTGGCTTCCTCAAAAAAAGCTTAAACCCACCTGAAACAGCCGTTCAACGTCTGCAATGCGTTTTTTATCGACGAGAAATAAAATGACGTGATCTTCGCTTTCAATCACCGTGTCATGGTGCGCCATAATGACTTGTTCGCCGCGCACAATCGCGCCAATAGTAGTGCCTTGCGGCAGGCGGATTTGCTCAATGCGCCGCCCCACCACTTTGGAGCTATTGCGGTCGCCGTGGGCAACGGCTTCGATGGCTTCTGCGGCACCGCGCCGCAGGGCGTGAACGCGCACTACGTCACCGCGCCGCACCCGCGCCAATAAGCTGCCGATAGTGAATTGTTGCGGCGAAATGGCAATATCTATGGAACTGCTTTCGACCAGATCAACATAAGCAGCGCGGTTGATCAACGCCATGACTTTACGTGCGCCAAGACGTTTTGCCAACATTGCGGATAAAATATTGAGTTGATCGTCATTGCTCACCGCGCAAAAAATATCGACATTTTGAATGCCGGCTTCTTGCAATAAACTTTCATCGGCAACATCGCCTTCTAAGACAATGGCTTTTTCTAGTGCGGAGGCGACACAAATAGCCCGCTCACTGTCGCGCTCAATCAATTTAATGTGATAGCTATTTTCTAAGGCTTCTGCCAAGCGTTTGCCGATATTGCCGCCGCCGCCAATGACGACCCGTCGCACCGGTTTTTCTAAGCGGCGCATTTCTGCCATCACAGCGCGTACATGCGGCGTTGCCGCGAGAAAAAAGATTTCGTCATCCGCTTCAATGACTTGATGACCTTCCGGAATAATAGCCCGATCACGCCGATAAATCGCAGCTACGCGGCTTTCTACACCGGGCATGTGATCATGGATGGCGCGTAATTCGTGTCCGACTAAGGAACCGCCGTAATAAGCTTTGACGGCGACTAATTGCACCTTGCCGTCGGCAAAGTCTAAGACTTGTAGGGCATCGGGATAGTCAACCAGACGCTGAATGGCGTGCGTGACGAGTAATTCCGGACTGATCGGCTCGCTGACCGCTATCGCGTCTGGACCAAAGAGTTGCGGATGCAGCAAATAATCTTGCTCGCGTACCCGCGCAATACGGGTGGGAATATTGAACAAAGTAGAGGCGATTTGACAGGCAACCATATTGGTTTCATCGCTGTTGGTCACTGCCAGCAATAAATCCGCTTCTTCAGCACCGGCTTGACTGAGAATATGGGGGTGCGCGCCATGCCCATGAACAACGCGCAAATCTAAATGATTTTGCAGATAATTTAACAGCCGCTCGTCTTTATCAACAACCGTGATGTCGTTGGCTTCGCCGACTAGATTTTCTGCTACCGAAGACCCGACTTGCCCGGCGCCCAGAATGATAATTTTCATCTGAGGCTCATCACCTGCCAACCGCGTTGCGCGGCGGTTTGGCGCAATATATCGTCGGCATCAACGGCGACCGCATGGGTGACTTTTTCCAACAGCGGGATGTCGTTGTGCGAATCGCTGTAAAACCAGCTTTCTGCCGCCTGCCAGTCAATGCCACGCGCCTGCGCCCACTGGGTTAAGCGTTTCACCTTGCCTTCAGCATAGCTGGGAATACCCGTCACTTCGCCGCTATAACGCCCGTCTATGACTTCTGGCTCAGTGGCAATCAGGGTGGGAATATCGAGTAAGGCGGCGATGGGTTCAGTGATAAAGCGGTTGGTTGCGGTGATGATGAGCAACTCGGCAGCGGCAGCGCGGTGCTGTGCGATCAGTGCGGTGCTTTTAGGCGCGATCATGGGTTTGATTTTTTCTTCAACATAAGCAGCGCGCCATGCTAACACTTGTTGCAGCGGATAGCGCGTCAGCACTTGCAGTTGGAATTTTTGATAGGCATAAATGTCCAATTGACCACGCACATAATCCTGATAAAAACGCGCATTGATTTCACCATAGGTCTGCGCATCAAATACGCCTTGGGCAACCAGATATTCTCCCCAGCTCAAGTCACTATCACCCGCCAGCAGGGTGTTATCTAAATCGAAAATCGCTAATTTCATCCTTAAATGCTCATCCTTAAGAGTTGTAAATTTAGGCATTAATTTTGCTGATTTGTGCTATGCACTCAAAACTTAGGACTACCACGCATGTCAACTTTTACCAGTCTAAGAAACACTAAAGCTTTGAGACATTTTGCCGAAGCGAAACCCTCTTCTTCCAGTGCCGAACTGCGCCCGCCAGAGATTAAGCCAACCACCAATTTTATGGTGACCGCAAACCTGACCGCGGAAATGGAACTCATGAATAGCATTAGACAACAAAAAGACTACTTGGAATTGCCCGATGCGCAAGCTAAAAAAGCTTTCTTAATGGGGCAGATGGATGGCAATATGCTGAATTTACGTCTAACCCGTGCCGTTCAAAGTCCTGAAGCAGTTAATGTTGATCGTCTGCTGCCGGGAATAGATACTAAATCCATCTATTACAAAAATGGCTTAAAAAGTTTTGTATTTAATAAAACTTTTCCTTTAGCCCTAAAATTGTTCCATGAATCAGCACGTTCGCGTCAAGAACGCATTGAGTTTATGGATGCTCTGTTAAATAAACTGCGCCAGTCATAAGACTGCTAATCCTTAAAGAATTGGCAGTCTTTGAATGCCTATAGTTGTTCTATTTCTACATTATTTTTCTTCGCATTTTTGCCTTGTCGCGTCAATACTTCATGTGCTAAATCTTGCTGTTCACCGGCGTGTACCTGCGCACTAAATTCCACTGTTTGATAATCATGCAGTTTGCTCGCAAAACCACTGCGAAACACCACATCCCCCGAATACTGGCGACGAATTTCAAGCTCTATGGGCTTGCTGGTGTAATTGCGAATACGTTGCGTATAGAGCGCGTGTTCATTCCAGCCTGCAACCCGACTGTTAGCGTCTAATTGAAAACCACCGTCAAGTTTCTTATACACATCGACACCGCGTAACTTAAACAAGATGTCATCGCGCCAGGCTTTCAGTTGTACTAATTCAAAAATCACGGAAGGATCGCTGCCTAAATTGAGTTCTAGTTTATCACCAATCGGTACATATTGAATCGATTGCGTGGTGAGAAAACTTAAACTTTGGTTGGCTTGTGTGCGAAAAATGCGCACTTTTCCATCCGGCAGCGGGGTTTCGCCTAATTTAGATTCAACATCATTGCGTAACAAATACAAACGCACTAATTTATCGCCGTATTCTTCTGCACGATAACGGTATTGAATATTGATGGGAACATTATCGGCTTTGAAACTGCGCAAGCGTTTTGACCAGCCGTGCGGAATGGTCTCTGTACCTTCAATGCTGTAAAGAAAATATTCGCTCAGACTTTCTTTGCTGATTTCTTTGGGTGCGGCAGACGCGCCAATTCCTGCACCTGCTGCGTAAAAACGAACAGAATCGTCCATTAGACTGCGCGATTCTTCTTCTAAACGGCGCATTTTTAATTGCGCGGCGGCAGGACGTAAGCGTCCAGCTTCAAGCCGGGGTTCGGTTTGTGCAAGTTGTGCAATGTCTTCTACTAGATTAATGCTCCCTACCACTAAGCGTACTCGCGCATTTTCATAATCTTCACCGGAATGATTAGTGACCCGCACAAAACTGTCTAACTGCATTGTCGTTTCTTCGGCATTGGCTATTGCGGTGTAATCAGCCTGCCAGTTGATTCCGGAAGTAAAATAACTGATTTCAATTTGAATGCTGCCATTGTACTCGCTGTGTACCTGCCAATACAACATCTGCGGTTTGTCGTGAGGAAAGGTGGTGTCTAGTAGTTCTAGTTGATCCGCTTGGCTTAAGAAACGCAGTTCTACTGAAGTCGCATCAATGAGCGTATTTGCCCAAGAAAATTGTAAAGGATTTAAGCCTTTGCGCACGCTGACGGTGCGCGTATCACGTACTAGGGTTAAATCCTCGCCGTTATAAATGGTCAGTTGTACTGTTTCGCGGGGCGGCACAGTGGATAAATCAATGTTGTTTGCAAATACACTTAAACTGCATAACAAGCATAAAAAACCGAATAGGTTTTGGGTGGGTTTTTTCAAGTTTCTCATCAGTCAAGCTCCCTTTTCTAAAATACCTCATAAAACAAGTTGCCCTGCCCTTAAATCTGTCAGGTTTAAGAGTCGGGCAGTGTTTGCAACCACAATTCTAGCAATGCCAAATGCCATAATTTGCTGCCCTTAATGGCGGTCAAATGTTGTTCGGGTGCGTCTAATAGCTTATTGACATAAGCCCGCTGATACAAGCCTCGATTTTGGCAGGCGTTGCTGTTAAGCGTGTCGCGCATAAAATCTAAAAATTCGCCGCGCACATATTTTAACGCAGGCACCGGAAAATAGCCTTTCGGACGGTCGATAACAGCTTTTGGCAATAGCTTACGCGCAATCGCTTTCAGTGGATACTTGCCATGCTCTTTTAACTTCAGGTCGGGCGGCATTTGCGCGGACAATTCGACGAGGTGATGATCCAAAAATGGCACGCGGGCTTCTAAACCCCATGCCATAGTCATATTGTCCACGCGCTTGACGGGATCGTCAGTAATCAGCATGGTCACATCCATGCGTAACACTTGGTCGAGATACTCGTCTGCATCAGATAAGCCTAAGCGTTCGGCGATGAGCTGCGAGGTATAATCTTCGCCGTGATAGTCGGGCGAGACGGCTTGCAAAAATTCCGCATGCGGACGATCAAAATAGAAGGGGGCGAAGCGTTCTAAGTCGCTACCCGGCGCGTTCTGCATGTGCGGATACCAGAAATAACCGGCAAATACTTCGTCCGCACCTTGCCCGCTTTGTACCACTTTAGCGTATTTGGAAACCTGCTCGCTGAGTAGATAAAAGCCGATAGCGTCTTGTGCCACCATCGGTTCTGCCATGGCGGCGATGGCTTCCGGCAGGCGTTGCAAAACCTGTTGATTGGGGATGATAAATTTATGATGCTGGGTTGGGTAACGCGCAATGACTTGGTCGGAATACTCAAACTCGCTGCCTTTTTCTTCGGGCTGGTCTTCAAAGCCGATGGAAAAAGTCAGTAAATTATCGGCGTTGCCATTTTCTGCCAGCAAGGCGACGAGCAGGCTGGAGTCTAAGCCGCCCGATAGCAATACGCCCACCGGTACGTCGGCGGCTAAACGGCGTTTTTCTACGGCTTCGCGCAGACTGGCATGAACAGCTTCCAGCCATTCGCCTTCGTTGCGCGGCGCGTCAGGGCGGGTGGCTTTGAGTTGCCAATATTGATGCTGGCGTTGCCGTCCGTGTTGGTCGATGTTTAAGCAGGTGGCGGGGGGCAGTTTGCGCACGCCTTGTAAAATCGTGCGCGGTGCGGGAACAACAGCGTGTAACGTCATCTGGTGATGCAGGGCAATCGGATCGATGCGCGTGTCAATGCCACCGCCTGCCAGCACAGCTTGCAGGTTGGAAGCGAAGCGAAAACTTTGCCCAACTTGCGCGTAATATAAGGGCTTGATGCCTAAGCGGTCGCGGCTTAAGAACAAACTTTGCGCTCGCGTATCCCAAATCGCCAAGGCGAACATGCCCTGCAAATGCGTCACACAAGCATCCCCCCAAGCATGGTAGGCTTTGAGAATAACTTCTGAATCGCCTTCGGAAAAAAACTGATAACCTAAGCCCGATAGCTCGGCGCGTAAGCTGCGGTAGTTGTAAATTGTGCCGTTAAACACCAACACTAAGCCTAAGCTGCTATCCACCATCGGCTGATGGGCGCGGCTGGACAGGTCAATAATGGATAAACGCCGATGCCCAAACGCCAACGCGCCATCTTGGTAGCTGCCAGCGTGATCGGGTCCGCGTGCTTGGAGCTTGTCCATCATGCGTTGTAAGCGATCTAAATCGGGCGATTGCGCGTCAAAACGAAATTCGCCACAAATACCACACATAATTGTTTCCTTTCTGAGTAGGGATATTCGGGGAGATGGGGTAAACTAATGCGTAGTTTTACGTATTTTTCTCTGTTTTTTCAGCAAGGACTTTGCTATGTTACCGCGTTTTCAAATTTTCTTTTTTGCTTGTGTCATGTTGTTGACCGTGTTTATTGTGCTGACTTGGCATAATCTCGACCGCCAGACCCGCTTTGAACTTAATCAGCGGCATCTGGAGGAGAGTATTGGCAAGGGAGTAGCGCGCGAACTCAACGCCATACTGGGCAAGTTACAGGAACAGGCTCATATTTTTGCCGATGAATACCTGCCCAGTCTGCATTATATGGCAACGCATCCGCAAGATGCCGCCTATAAAAAACAAATTACCCAACGCTTAAAACGCCGTTTTCCTGATTTTGCGGCTTTTACCTTGACCGACTTGCGCGGGCAGTCATTTCTCAATGAAATTGAGCCGCTGATTGGTGAAACCTGTCAACATGATTTGCAGCATTATAGCCGCCAAGCCCGTTTATATGGAGAAAATCATTGGAATGAAACCTATCTGCATCCGCAACCTTTTAATTACCATTTTGATGTCATGGCGGCTTGGTCGCACAAAGAAATTGAAGGTATTTTAATGGTGAGCCTGACAACGGATACCTTAGCACGAGTATTGAGTAATTATCAGCTACCGGGTTATGAATTTTTGTTAGTCAAAAAAAGTGGCAAGGATTTGATCGAAATTACTCGCCAAGGTTCGCGGGGGCTGCTGCAACGCGACATACATTTGAGCAAAGAAGAAGCGCGGCGCGTGCGTGTGCGGTTGCCCATAGAAGGCAGTCAGTGGGAACTGATCAGTCTGCCGGATGCGCACATTTTGCAAGCCCATAAACGCCAAGCTTGGATGGAGTCGGCGATTATTATGGCGATTGTATTTGTGCTGACCTTCATTATGGTGTGGGTGACTTGGCGCAATGTGGGCTACTCGAGCCTTTCTTAGGCAGTGAGGCATGGGCAGGGATGCACTCAAGCCGTCGATTTTTTGGGGCTGCTCGCAAATTGATAGCAGGCTGTTTCTGTGACCGCGCCTTGTAGGGGAATATCCCATGGGTTGATGTGCGGCAGCTCAAGCGTGCGTTGGCATTCAAAGGCAACGCCTAGCAATGTCGGGCGTTGACAAAAACGTCGCTGTTTTAAGTAGGCAAAACTCGCGTCGTAAAATCCACCGCCCATGCCTAAGCGATGCCCTTGTTGATCAAAGGCGAGCAGCGGCGTGAGGACTACATCTAACGCCCAAGCGCGGCGGGCTAGGTGCGGTTCACACGGTTCTGCGATGCCGAAGCGGTTGTTGCGTAAGCGTGTGTTGGGCGTGTAAGGCAGAAACAATAAACCGCGCTTGAACGGGTGCAGAACCGGTAAATAACAGTGTTTGCGGGTTTGCCAAAGGCGTTGAATAAGCGGCTCAAGACTGATTTCGCCGTCGTTTTCTAAATAACAGGCGACATGCTTGGCGGTTTTAAGTAGGGGATGATGGGCAATATTGAAGGCTAATTGAGCGGCAGCACGGCAGCGTTGCTGAGTGCTGATATTGCGCCGCTGCTGGCGCATAAACAGGCGTAACTGCTGTGAGGGGTCTGACATAAAGAGGGCAGAAAAAAATTAAGGGGCGTTACCCTTATGCTGAACACCACTGCCTTGAACCGCTGAGTCCAAGTGGGTACATCTGAAGAGCTTTTTAGGCTTCCCTATATGTCTCAGGGCATGCACACTAAGCTGTTTCTCCGTTCCCAAGCGTGTGAGATAGGTTCAAGCATCTTTAGCCCCAGCATAAGGGCAACGCCAGCAAACTGATTAAAGCACAGACTGTTGTTGAGACAAGGCATTATTAATTTTATTTTGCAAGCGCTCAATATCAAGGTCTGTGGCTTCAGTATAATCGCTTTTTTCATTTTTGTGTAACAATTCGTGAATAATATTCAACGCCGTCATCACTAACAAGCGTTCCGTGCCTACCACCTTGCCACGTTCCTTGACTTCCTGCATTTTATGGCTCAGATAATCGGCACATGCCATCAAGCCTTCACGTTCACTTTCTGGGCAAGCCACCACGTAATCCTTATCTAAAATATGTAAAGTAACTTGACGGGTGCGGGGACTCATGCCTCATTCTCCAATACTTTAAGGCGTTCAATCATATTTTCAATACGGTTACGCGCTTGCGAGGTTTTTTCTAATAAAGCATTGCGCTCGGCTTTGAGCATACCTTGTTCAACACGCAAACGCTGATTTTCCTCTCTGAGTCGCTCGCACACTAGGATAAGCTCATCCAGCTTGTGTTCTAAAGCGATTAAGGCTGTTTTACTCATGCTTTATAGGTCGCCAAATAAATCATCATCGCTAATCTTGTTAGTACCACTGTCAGCCTTGCCATCATTGATCAAAGATTGGCGTTTTTGCAAATACAGATTTTTTAAGAACAAGTAAGTGTCGGTTGATGCTGAATCTAGCATATCCCCTGAGCCTAGTAATTGCGCGCGAATATCAATGGCTTTCACCGCGCCGCCGCCGTAGGTTATCCAATTACGCGCCCTTGTGCTATCAATATGATTTTTTGGTTCAAGGGCTTGATTATCAACCACGATACCCGCCGTATCGCGTACCGTACTAGGTCCAAAAAAGGGCAGCATGATATAAGGACCGGCTGGCACGCCCCAGTAACCTAAAGTTTGTCCAAAGTCTTCCGCATGATAAGGAACGCCGTACTCAGCTGCGGGATCGAAAAAGCCAAAAAAACCCACTGTCGTGTTCAGCAAAAAACGTCCCGTATCGCGTCCGGCTTGTTCAAATTTAAGTTGCAGTAAATCATTGGCTATAACGCCTATGGTGCCGATGTTGGTAAAAAAATTACTAATGCCTGTGCGCAGTTGTTTAGGTAATGTTTTGGTATAAACCTCAGCGACTGGCTTTAAGACGATGCGATCCGCATCCTGATTAAATTGAAATACGGCACGATTCATTGATTCTAAGGGGTCATCGGCTGCCGGCTTACCGCTTGGCAAGGCTGCGCAGCCTTGTAGCAACAATAAAGCTATCAGCCCCAAATAGTTAATCAGTGATTTTTGTTGGCTCTGCATGATTTTTTCTTCCTTCAAAAAGGCTTGCATAATTCCTTGAATAGATACTCAGGTCCGCCAGAAACTGCATTTTTTGTTTTATCAAGTTTGCTGCAACCTCTTGGTTTTTAAGTGCTTGATGAAAATCCCTAAGTGCAGGTTTCAGGCGGAGGCAGTATAAAAATTAAAATTCAACTGGGGACAGGAAGCGAGGAGAACTCGCTGAAGGAAGAATTGTAACCAGTGCTGATGACAACAGCAAGACGTATCCAATATTCGACTATCCCAGACGGCCCCGCACGCTGCTTGCAAGGTTGAAAGCCTAAATCCAATTATGCGTACAATCGAGATGACATTTGACTTGCATAATACCTTCTAAACCGCTCAACATCAGCGTTAATGGGGTTTGATTGGCAAAACGTTGATTAGGTGTTTTTAGCCAAGTTTTACCCATGTTGCTATTGTGCGGAAAGGTGGTCAGCAAAGCACTGTCGATTTCCAAGAAATGTTCCGCACGTTGCAACAATTCTTGTTCATCGGGAAAGGGGCTGCCATCACGGTAGCGTTGCAAGAAACGCGGTCGGGTGTCGGCGGCTAAACCTAATAATCTAACCTGTTGTTCAGGCGCGATTTTCCACGCTTCAAACAATGCTAAAATAGCGTGGGCTAAGTCGATACGTTCCTGCTCGCTAAGGTGTGACATAACTATTTCCTAACTTTCTTTAACCTGACCGGTCTTTATGGAACTTGTCGGGTTTTTTTATGTATGAAGGATGCCCGGTTGTTGCTTATCAAGCTACGTCTTTATGCGTGAATACTAGACAATTGCGATTTTTTTGCGTTTTCCAATTTTTATCTTTGCTTTATGTGAGCTTCGCGGGCGAATACTGGCGGATACTGGCGGATACGCTTCGCTTAATCCGCCCTACGTCCTTCATACGTCCTTTTTGTGAGCTTCGCGGGCGAATACTGGCGGATACTGGCGGATACGCTTCGCTTAATCCGCCCTACGTCCTTCATACGTCCTTTTTGTGAGCTTCGCGGGCGGATACGCTTCGCTTAATCCGCGCTACGTCCTTTTTGTAGCATCGGCTGCTGTCCTTGTTGTTGTAGCTTATGTAGCTGATGTAGTGCTTGCGCTTGCGTTGCATAAGGTCCCATCTTGAGGCGATACCATTGCTGTCCCTGCACAAAGGCTTGCTGTATGTTGACGGAATAACCTTGCTGCTGAAGCTGGGCTTGTAAATCATGGGCGGCTGCGAGGTCTCGAAATGAGGCGACTTGTAACATGAACTGTCCCGCTGTGGGCTGCGCATTGGTTGCGGGCGCGGCGTTGGGCGGATTAAGCGAAGTATATCCGCCAAGCGCGGGAAGATAAGGCTCGCCGGCGACTGGAAAATCTTGCGGGCGCATGGGCGGCGGGATAGCCGCTTGCGTCGCGCTTTGGCTGTCTTCGCGTTGAATACGTGCTAACTCTTCCGCTGCACTGGGGCGATGCGGCGGCGTGATTTGGGATTGCGGCAGCATGTCGTAAAACTCGAAACGCGGCGGCGGTGCTTCGGGCTTGGTCTGCTCAGGTGGCGGTAGTTGCAAGTCGCTGTGCGTGTTGGGGGCTTGGGCTTGCGATGTTGCCGCAGCTTGCGCTTCGGTCTTGTTGTGGGTTGTAGGCTGCGGTGCTAATTGCTTGAGATAAAATAAGAAAGATACAAATATGCCGATAAATAGGCCGGCTAATAGCCATAACCAGGCAGGCGGACAGGTGGCGGGCTGCGTTTCGCTGCGTTTAGTCGATCGTGTCATGGTTAATTCTTCCCGATTGTTGTTGCTGTTGCTCGTGGGTCTGAGATCACTCTGCCCCTCGTTCCTAAGTGCCTCTTGGGTACGTGGAACGAGGGTCGTTTATTTATACACCCTTCTTCGGAAAAATGTTATGTTCAAAGCTGTGCAAGCTGACGTTTGAGCGTAAACCTTCTGGGTTTTCTAAACCTTCTGGGTTTTCTAAACCTAGTAGGTTTGCAGTCAGATTGTCGCGGCATGTTTATTTTTTTACAAGGAGTCTCCCATGTCTTTTTCGCTGTCCCGTTATTGCTGCTTGCTGCTGCTTTCCTGGCTGTCTGTCGCGGCGGATGCCGCTGATGTTTTGACGTTCACACCGAGCGACCGCGTGTTGCTGGTCAATCAATCGCATGATTTTAGCCTGCATTGGAGTCAAGCGGGTGTGCCGCAGGCGGCGCAGGTCATTAACGCCTTCGCTTCGCACGGTACGGTCATTCCGCAGGTGTTGACCACCGATGCGCAAGGGTCGGCTGGTTTTAGCCTGAGCGCGACGCAGGCTGGCACGGCTACGCTGCGTTTGAGCCTAAACCTTCTAGGTTTTCAAAACCTAGAAGGTTTGCAGACGCTTGATGTTCTCTATGTTGATTCGCTTGATTCTATTGCCCATCTTGATGTCTCTCTCGCGGGCAGTGGTGGCGGTTCTGTCCGTTCCGGCTCTGGCGGCTTGCTGGGCGACGGCATTGATTGCGGGTCAATTTGTAATGAAACTTTCACGCTGAATGAATCCATTAGTTTGACCGCTGTTCCTGATGCGGTGTCGCGTTTTCTTGGCTGGGCGGGCGATTGCAGCGGCACCGAGACACTATTATCAGTCGCGCTCAATACGCATAAAAGCTGTTCGGCGATTTTTGAAAAAATCACCGGCAATCCTATCGATACGCTTGCTGGCACCGGCAGCAGCGGTTTTGGCGGCGATGGTGGCGCGGCGTTGGCTGCTCAACTGCGCGTTCCCGCTGGCTTGTGCATTGACAGCGCGGGGACGATTTTCTTTGCTGATGCGGGCAATCATCGGCTGCGTAGCATTGATTTACAGGGCGTTATCAGCACGGTTGCTGGTAATGGCAGCAGCGGTTTTGAGGGGGATGGCGGTCCTGCTAGTCTTGCTTCTTTGAATTATCCTACCGATGTGGCTGTGGATAGTAGCGGCAATCTGTATATTGCCGATAGCCTCAATCATCGCATTCGCAAAATCGCTTCTGATGGCTCTATCAGTACCTTTGCTGGCACCGGCGATGCGGGTTTTGGCGGCGATGATGCGGCGGCTCGCTCTGCGCTGCTTAACCGCCCGACCAGTGTGGCGATAGATGCGGGCGATAATCTGTATGTGGCGGATAATCGCAATCATCGGATTCGTAAAATCAATGGCGGCGGTATTATCAGTACGGTTGCTGGTATTGGTACGCCGGGCTTTGGCGGCGATGGCGGCTTGGCTGTCAACGCGCTGTTGCTGTCGCCGACTGCTGTTGCGGTGGATGGCGCGGGTTTTGTGTATCTGGTCGATCAAGGCAATCAGCGGGTGCGGTTTATTTCTCCGCAGGGGGTGATTGCTACTTTGGCGGGCAACGGCATGGCGGGTTTTGCGGGTGACGGCGGCGCGGGACCGCTCGCGCAGTTGAATAATCCGCTGGATGTGGTGGTGGATGGCGGCGGACAAGTCTATATCAGCGATAGCTTTAATCATCGCATTCGCCGCGTTGCTAATGGCGTGATTGAGACTCTTGCTGGCACGGGCAAGAGCGGCTACAGCGGTGACGGCGCAGCGGCTTTGTTGGCTGACCTCGGGCAGCCTTGGGGCTTGGCGGTTAATGCTGATGGGCAGGTTATTTTCAGCGGCGTTGTCAATCATGTCTTGCGCCGGGTGGATACTACTGTGCAAAGCACTCCGCCGCCCATCATCCCGCCCGACAGCGACACTGTGGCATTAGAAATAAGCTTGACGGGCGATGGCAGCGGCACAATCAACGCACCCGCCGGACAGGGCAGCGGCATTGATTGCGGTAGTCAGTGCCGCGAGTTGTACGACAAAGAGACGCAACTACAGTTGACCGCCAACGCTTCGGTAGATTCCAGCTTTGTCAGCTGGGGCGGCGATTGTCTAGGCACGGATAATCCGCTGCGCTTGACGCTGGAGGTTTCTAAATCCTGCACGGCAGAATTTGCATCCCTGCAGAACTCACCTTTTCGCACACTCAGAATCACTTTAAGCGGCAGCGGTCAAGGCGCGGTGTGGCTAACAACAGAGCAGGCGCAAGCCAGCCAATGCGACTCCCATTGCACAGAAACTTTTGACACTGGTTCTAGCGTTTTACTCAGTGCCAGTGCTGCCGATGATTCGGAATTTATCGGCTGGCGCGGCGACTGTGGCGGCTCTTTGACTCCTTTGACGCTGAGCATGAATCGTAGCTACCACTGTGAGGCGGTGTTTGAGCGGCTGCCTGCGTCTGTTGCGCTGGGCGTTATTGATACTGTGGCGGGCAATGGCGCGGCGGATTTTGCCGGCGACGGGGGGGCGGCGACGGCGGCGGCGTTGAAGTTTCCCAGCGGCTTGGGCTTTGATGCTAATCGCCGCTTGTTGATTGTGGATACCTTAAATAACCGCATTCGCGCTGTCGAGCAGGGCGTGATCAGCAGTGTTCAAACGCAGTTGGCTTCGCCTTCTAGCATGACCATCAGCCGCGAGGGTGTTTGGTTTATCGCTGATACGCTTAATCACCGTGTGCGCCGTGTCGCTGTTGACGGCTTTATCAGCACTGTGGCGGGTAGCGGCTTGCCGGGTTCTAGCGGGGATAATGCGCCTGCCTTGCAAGCGCGTCTTGCCAGTCCTCAAGCGGTGGCGGTGGATGCTGCGGGTCATTTGTTGATTGCCGATAGTAATAATCACCGTATTCGCCGTGTCGATAGCAGCGGTCGCATCAGCACTTTTGCCGGTACGGGCGTGGCGGGCTTCAGCGGCGACGGCGATTTTGCTACGTTGGCGCAATTGCACTCTCCAGCGGGTTTGTTGCTTACACCGAGCGGCGAGTTGCTGATTGCTGACAGCGGCAATCAGCGCATTCGCCAAGTCGATCATTTTGGCAAAATCACTACCTTAGTGGGCAGTGGTGAAAGCGGTTTTGCGCAGGGCGGTTTTGCGGGTGACGGCGGCGTGGCTCTGGCGGCGCGGCTGAATAATCCACGCGGCTTGAGCTTAGATGACGAAGGCAATCTTTACATTGCTGACAGCAACAACCACCGCGTGCGCAAAGTCACGCCGCAAGGCTTAATCAGTACGCTGGCGGGTATCGGGCAAGCCGGCTTTAGCGGCGATGGCGCGTCTCCGGCTTTGGCTGCGTTGAACAATCCCAACGATGTTAAATTCGATAGCAACGGCATTTTGTATATCGCTGACAGCGGCAATCATCGTATTCGCCGCATTGCCGCTGCTCATCCGCTGCTCATCATTAATAAAGACGGCGACGGGAACGGCAGTGTTACCGCCGTCGCGGGTGTGGATGACGGCATTGATTGTGGCAACAATTGCCGCGAGGCTTATCTGCCCGGCACTCGCGTTCTTTTGCAGGCGATTGCTGATAACGCTTCTCGCGTTTCCGCGTGGCAGGGCTGCACGCCGCTGCCTGACAATCCTGAACAAGTCAATCTGCTGATGCAGAGCGACCGCACCTGCACGGTCACATTTTCTACTGTAGTGGTTGACGACAGTTGCCCTAGCAGTGGCGTTATCGATACTGATTGCACGGCTGTTGGCTTGACTTTGACGGGTGTCAATATCACGCCCAGCGGCAACGTGAAATTTGGCACACTCGCCGGCACTAGCAACAGTCAAGGGTCTGTTAGCAATGTCCAATTTGCCGCCGGTGCGGCACTGCATGGCGGTCAAATCAGCGGGCAGATTATTGGGCAAGCGGACGGTCCCGCGCTGCTTACCCATGTACGCATTCAAGCCGGCAGTCGTCTCAGTCAGGTGATTTTAGGTGCGAATGTGATTGTCTCGGATGACGTGAGCATCAGCCCTTTGCGTTATTTGAACAAGGACGTTGTGCCGTTAGACAATGACGGTCCGCAAGATTTCACGCCCTTATGGAACACCATTCCGCCCTTTTGTACAGAGGTTGCGCAGCCGGTGACGCTGGACGTGCGTGGTGAGATTTATGCCGACAGACAAAGCCTGTTGGCGGCGATTAATCAAATTGCCAGCTTTAGCGATGCCAACCTGCGTTTTACGCAAGACCCTGATTATGGTTTCTTGGTAAGAGACAACAACAATCAACGCCTGCTGCTGAGACCTATCAGCGTTAAGCACAGCAGCGCCAATCAGGGCAGTTTTGCGCAGGACAATCACTACAATGCGCGTTTCATCACTAACAACGGCTTAGACTTGCAAGCGCAGCCTGCCTTGCAGGGCTTGTGTGATTTTGCGCAGTTGTTGCGTGACAGCGGCTTGCAGGATTTGGCGGTTGATGAGCGCGGCAATTTGCGCCAGCCTCTTGATGATGTTGCGTTGGCGTATGTGCGTCCCAGCGCGTACTTGAAACGACTGGGTGAGGCGGTGGAAGGTTTAGACGTAAAAGCCGATGAAAGCAACGGCTTGGAGACGTTGATTTGGAAATATCGCCGTAGCGACACCGTAGCCGTGTATGAGCAGGTGTTGTATCCTGCCGCGTTTCAGCTTGATGGGCTGTTGGCGTTAGCCAGCGATGTTTTGCGTTTTAGTCCTAACGGTGAAGTTTTGTTTGATGACGGGCAGGTGCAATTCCGTTGGCGTTTTGATTACCTTGTGACTCGCGCGGAAAATCCTAGCGGGGAATGGGGCTTTGCGTTCGGCGAGCGTGCTGAAGACTTGATGATTACTTATCCAAGCGGTGAGCAGCAGTTGTTGATCGGCTTGCCGTAGAGTGATTGCCGGGAGTGCCTGCTGGGAGTGCCTGCTGGGAGCGGCTGACTTCCAAGTCAGCCAAGCGGCGCAGCCGCTTCAATCGCCTCCGGCGATTTGGCTAAGCTGGAGCTTAGCCGCTGGGAGCGGCTGAC
>CAZOSP010000053.1:0-15414 GCA_964582525.1 uncultured Thiomargarita sp.
AAATTTACACTTTCCTTGTAAAATAATGCTTGACTTGAGAGACGGTATCTACAGGACATGACGGGCGCTTATTTGATGCCCTATCAGGCGCAGTTTAGCGTCGCTACCGCCGCCACTTCCGGCAGTTTCCAAAAAAGTTGCCAAGTCTTCGGCAACGGGTATAACAGGGATGTGGGCTTTGGCGATGTAGACGGCGACGGCGATCTGGATGCTTGGATCGCGCTCCTGGATGCCTGGGATCAGCTGTGGCTGAATGACGGCAGCGGGCAGTTCACTGACAGCGGTCAGCAGTTCCCTGTGTATCAGGGCATGGATTATTATAGTCAGGAGGGGCCAGAGTTTAGAAGTCTTACAGCGGACTTTGGCGATCTGGATGGCGATGGCGATCTGGATATCTGGGCTGGCGGTGCTAGTGCTGGGGCGCAGATTTGGTGGAACGATGGCAGCGGTCAATTTCCTGATGGTGATTATCCGCCTTCGCGGTGGGTTGATATCTTCTTGCAGCGCTTGGCGGATGTCGATAGCGACGGTGATTTGGACGCAATTGATGGCGCAAGCGGCGGGTTATACCTTAACCAGGGCGTTGAAGGACTGGTCTATTCCGGGACACACGACTTGTTTGAGGGTTCTAACAATTTTTGGGCAACCACAGACATGGGAGATATCGATAACGACGGTGCGCTGGATTTTTGGAATGCGGTGCTTACCCAGCCAGTGATCTTGAATCGGGGTGGTAATTTCGTACTCAGCACTTGGACTTTTAACGGCGCGACTGCACTCCCACGCGCCTATAAGGATGTCGCCTTGGGCGATGTGGATGGCGATGGCGACCTGGATGCCTTTACGGTCAACTATGAAACCCGAGTCGGGGTTTACAATAACCTCTGGCTCAATGACGGCGGCGCGTTTAGCTTGAGTCCGCAAGCACTCGGGGGCGGAACACGCATTGCGTTTGCTGATGTGGATGGCGACGGCGACCTGGATGCCTGGATAATCACATACGAAGGAGCGTATGAACAGCGACTGTTACTCAACGATGGCGCAGGTGTGTTTAGCGACAGCGGACAAGACCTGGGCAGTGCCACGCTAGACAGCAGCCGTTACGCAAAAAATATGCGCTTTGCCGACCTGGATGACGACGGCGATTTGGATGCTTGGGTGGTGGGCGAGGCCATGAGTGAAATCTGGTTCAATCAAAGCCTGGTCATGCCCAGCCTCAGCCTCGCCGCTGATGTCAACAGCGGCAGCGAAGCCGAGGCGACAGTCATCACCTTGACCGTCAGTGCCGATTTTGCCCTGAACAGCACTGAGAGCGTCGAACTGCAAGTCAGTGGCAGCGGTATTGAAGCCAGTGACTATAGTCTTTCTGCGACCTCTCTCAACTTAAGCGACTGCGGTGCGGTCACAGCGACTTTGAGCATTCTCGACGATGCGGATATCGAAGGCATGGAAACCCTCAGCGTGAGCCTGGTCAACCCCAGCAGCGGCGTGACGCTCGGCACAACCGTGAGTCAAGCCATCGTGATTGAAGATGACGAAGCGCCCGACTTAGACAACACGCCACCCGTATTAAGCCTGCCCGCCGACATCACTGCCGAGGCAAGCTCAGCGTCGGGGGCAAGCGTCAGCTACAGCGCCACTGCTAACGATGCCGTGGACGGCGCGGTGGGCGTTGCTTGCACTCCCGCTTCTGGCAGCACTTTTGCCATCGGCGCGACCACAGTGAATTGCTCTGCCAGTGATAATGCGGGTAACGATGCTGAGGATAGTTTCATCGTCACGGTGCAAGATACCACCGCGCCCGTCTTGACCTTGCCGGACGATATGAGCGTCGATGCGACTTCTGCTGCTGGTGCGCAGGTCAACTATAGCGTCAGCGTCACTGATCTAGTCGATACCAACGCGAGCATGATAGGACACTGCACACCTGCCTCGGGCAGCACTTTTGCCATCGGCGCGACCACGGTCAACTGTGTCGTCAGTGATAGTGCCGGCAACATCGCCAGTGACAGTTTCACGGTGACGGTCAACGCGGTCAGCGCAACCCCTTTAACTCTGTCTGCGCCAAGCAATGGCAGCACCGCAAGCACCGCGACACCTGTGTTTGTCTGGAGTGCCGATGCCGCAGCGGACAGCTATGAAATCAGCGTCAATGATGTCACCGGCAATGTGATCAACAACAGCTATAGCGCGGCGGCTTTGTCTTGTTCTACAAGTTGCAGCCTGAGCGCCCCCGTCAATCTAGCTCAAGGCGTGGTGTATTGGCGTGTACGTGCGCTGTATGGCGGCGTTGCCGGACAATGGAGCAGCATTGGCAACTTTAGCGTTGAATTAACCCCGACAGCGCCAACGCTAACCGACATCGGCAACACCAGCGACAGCACGCCGACCTACGAATGGACAGCCAGCCCCTTGGCGGTGTCTTATCGGCTGATGGTCAACGACAACACGGGCAATGTGTTGACGGTATTCCACACCCCAACGGAAGTCGGTTGCGCCACTGGTACAGGGCTGTGCTCGGTCACGCCTAATATCACCTTGAGTCCAGGCACTGTGTATTGGGAAGTGCGCGGTGTCAGCGCGACGGGGCACTATGGCGAGGTTGCCACAGGTTCATTTACCTTGGCTCCCGCGCAAGCCGCTAGCGCCCCCGTCAATTTATCCCCCGCCACAGGTACAACGCTCAACACACTCGGCAGCTTTAGCTGGGATGCGGTTGCTGGCACACAACGCTATCGCTTGCAAATCAATAATGGCAGCAGTGTGCGTTACAGCGCTTATTTTACCCCCGGCGAAGCCAGTTGTGCAGCCGTGTGTACGGTGATGCCAAATCTCAGCGGCGCGGTGGCGGGCAAGGTGTATTGGCGCGTGGTGGCGGATAGTTTTGCCAGCACGGTGCAAAACTTTGACTACGCGCCATAAGGGTTTGCTCATGCCTAAACAACTTTTGTGGGCTGTGCTGCTTGCTCTGGGGCTAATGCAAAACGGCTTTGCCGCCGCGAAGCTCCAGATTTGGCCGACCCATGTGTATATCTCTAAAGAACAGCCCATCGCGACGGTGAATTTGCGTAACTTGGCAAGCACAGCGGTGAATCTACAGGGGACGGCTTATGCTTGGGAGATGGATGAGCAAGGCAAAACCACTTTAACCGACATCGGTGGTTTTGTGTTTTATCCCAAGATGCTGAGCATTGCGCCAAATGAGCAGAAAACCTTAAACGTCGGTTATGACGGTGATTTTCCCGCATTGGAAAAGCCTTATCGCTTGAAGATACGCGAGTTGCCTCGGCTGAAAAACGCAGAGCAAACGCAAGCTGCCAAGTCCAGTTTGGGCATTGAACCTCTGTTAGAACTGAGTGTGCCGTTATTTGTCCGCAACACGCGCCGCGACTTAGCACCCAAGGCGAGTGTGGAAGCACCAAGCCAAACGGCAACGGGGGTTCGCGTGGGGATACGCAACCAAGGGCAGCAAAATTTTCTCCTGCGCGGGGTTAATTTGTCCTGGCAGGACGCAGCAGGCAAGACGCAGTTAGCACAAGGACATGAACAGGCGATTCGGGTTTTGCCACAACGACGTTTGTGGCAAGACATCGCGATACCCGCCTTGTCATGCGGCAATGCAAGCAAGCTAGATGTGGAATTGGTGTTGGAGCAGCCGTTTGAACCCATAACACAGGCTTTTGCCCTCAGCCCAGGGCAGTGCCTGCCTTAACTTTAAGCCCAAAAAACTTTTTAATTCACTTTCTCAAAAGGAGAAAACCCTATGAAAATGCAATGACTTACGCTGGCTTTACTGGCTGGCTTGGGGATGATTTCCACCCATACCTATGCGGCAAGCGCAGTGGAAAACGCCGGGATTGCGGTTCAATTTGAATTGGCGGGGTCATGTACGTTGGATACCAGTGCGGCGGGTACGACTTACGCAACCTTTAACGCACCTTATGGTACAGGAACCAACCAGACTTTAAATGCCACAGTTACGGTGAATTGTACGACTGCCTTGCCGTACAGAATCGGCGCAAAAGGCGGCAATAATCTTCTTGGTGAGCAACGTAATTTGAGCAACGGCACAGACAGAATACCTTACACGGTTCGCAATAGCGCGACTGAATGGGGTGACGCGGATATTTCCGGCTATGACAGCGCCTACTTTCCAGACTTTACCACCATCAATGCAGAGTCCCGCGCCGGTACGGGTGCCGATGAAGCATTGACCGTTACTTATGAGGTGACTTTAACCGGCGCAGAAAACAGCGGTCAGTATTCAGACGCGCTGACCTTTGTGGTGGCTTGGCCTTAAGAAAAGATACCATCTCTTCGAGAGATGGCATCTTTATCGCCGGAAATTCCCCGCTCTAAACCTTCCAGGTTTCTAAAACCTGGAAGGTTTGCATGATGCCACTTACCTAATCCTACTTTGTCAGGTTGTGTGAATGTCGCCAAGACGTTCCGGGAACTTGTCGTTCTATCGGCTTTGGGATGTTGTTCCCCGCGCTCAAAATAGATAAACCCGGCAAAGTAGACCTAACAACTGGGGTAATGAAAGTTATTCGATTTCGGGCGTTTTGGGCAATGAAAAAGAGGCCGTTTTTGTTCCGATGCTAACCCCTTTCAAACAGGAATATCTGGGAGTGCTAATCTCCAGATTAGCACCGCCGCCGCAGGCGACGTAAAACGGCTACGCCGTCCTGGGAGAGCTAATCTCCAGATTAGCACCGTCGCCGCAGGCGACGTGAAATGGCTACGCCGTCCTGGGAGTGCTAATCTCCAGATTAGCACCGTCGCCGCAGGCGACGTAAAACGGCTACGCCGTCCTGGGAGTGCTAATCTCCAGATTAGCACCGTCGCCGCAGGCGACGTGAAACGGCTACGCCGTTTGAGCTAAGTCTTGCGATTAGCTCTCCCACTGAAAGAATTGGCTCTTAAAAAGAGATTTTTCATCACCCCAGTTTTGACCTAACCACCTCGTTTATGCGCGTGGTGAATACTTGGTTTGCCATTACTCCAACACCACCCACAACAAACGCCCCACCTGTAACTCGCCGCCGTTGTCAAACAAAGCTTGCGCATACAGGCTTTGCCCACGTAGCACTGTGTCGTTGGGGATTGGCAACGCCCACGTTGCCGCGCCCGTGACATCCGCTGTTATCTGTGGCAGAGCTTGAATCTCGCCCGCCAGATACACCGCGCCGTCAATGCCGGGAAAATGCCGGGCAGCATTCACTTGCGACGACCCAAACAGCACCACCGGCGCATTTGCCGGGACGTTGACGCTTAAGTGCAAGGTCTCGCCCAGTTTGGCGATTTGGGGCGCGCCCAGTGGCAGCGTTAGGGTTTTATTCAAGCTAACGCCGTCATATTCCAGCTTCACTTCAAGCGAATACAGCGGCGCGTCAGGAAAGCGAATCAACAGCGGCGTGCCGGCTGTTTGTTCACGCGGCGCGACGGTTAGCGGCGTTTGTTGTCCCTGCGCCGAGAGTTTGCCCTCTAACGGCAGTACGCCTTGGTTTTCGACAAGCGGACTTAACCACCAGCTTTCACCGGGGTCGAACCAGCCGTCGCCGTTACCTTGGTGTTCCTGCCACAGCGGTTCCGCCCACACTGGCCAAGCACCGGCGATTTGCGCCATGCGTTGGAAGCCGGGACGGACTGACTCGAACAAAGCGGGAATGCGCGATGGCGCAGGCCAGAAGCCATCGTCAAAGCTGCCGATTTCGACGGTGTAGGCGAGGCTGCCGTACTCGGCATAATGATAATCGTCGCTCGCGCCGTAGCTGAAGCCGTAGAAGTCCCAGGCGCTGCCGATGATATAGTGATTGCTGGCAGTCGCTGCTTTGGCGTAATGGCGAAAAATCGCTTCATCCGGCGCGGCTTGAAAAGACCAGCCCCAGGGATACACCCATTCGTTGCCGTAGGTATGCACGGAGATGTACACCGTGGGTATTTGTTGATGCAAAAAATCCCGAATCGCCGCAGTTTCCGGCTCGGAAAACGGCGCTGCGCCCTGGTAAATCGGGCTGAAAGGTAAACGCGCATCGCGTCCCCATTGCCAACTGTAATTGCGGTTCAAGTCCACGCCAAAACTGCCGTCGCCGTTGTCGCGGCGGTTTTTGCGCCACAGCCCGCCGCCGTCGGGATAATTGCGGCGGTTGTATTCGTAGCCGTCCGGGTTGACACACGGCAGCAGTAGGATATTGCGGGAATTGAGCAGGCGGCGGGTATCGGCATCGGTTTGGCTTGCCAGCGTGTAAGCAAAGCGCAGCAAGGCTTCGGCGGACATCGGCTCGCGGGCGTGGTGCAGGGCGTCGAACCCTATTGTCGGCTCGTCCGTTTCATACTGATTCGGATTGTCTGACAGCCGTATCGCCCACAGGTCGCGGCCTTCGACACTCTGACCGATAGAAAATTTCCGCGACACCCGGTCAGGAAAAGTCTCGCTCAGCCAATCCAGGGCGGTTTCGATTTCCGCCAAAGTGCGAAAACCGCCCATGGAGACGGTTAGCTCGGCAGCCGCCACGTTGAAGCAAAGCAGCAGCGTGGCTAGGAGAGGGAGAAGGCGTAGTTTCAAAATAATGTTTGTCTCTCAGAAACTATTGGAGTTGAACAGGTTGAGCCTTAAGCTGCGTGCAATTCTTCTTTTAATACACGTCGTAACACTGATTCAGTAACAGGTAATTCATCCGTTTGTTTTAAATATGCTTTTAACGCTTCATTCATCATGTCTTGATAGCCAATGCCAGATGCTTCAGCACGTTGTCGAAACGCCTCTAACACTGCGTTATCCACATATATCGTCATTGGTGTTTTGCCTTCATTAGAGATTAAAGCACCGCGCTTCCCTTTAGAAAAATCATATTCATTCTTCATAACTTTTTACCTCTTGGCGTGTTGCCTTTCTTGCTGAAATTAAACGTATCGAATCATCACGGATTGTATAAGCCACTACTAATGCAAGTCCTATACTGCTCATACCAATAGCAACAAATCGAGCTTCTCCTTCAGCATCGCTGTCTTCGCGGTGAATAGCCAAATTGTCGTAAAATACGCCTTCGGCATCGGCAAAAGAAACGCCATGCTTTTTTAAGTTGCTTTTGGCTTTATTAGGATCATAAGTAAATTTCATTTTTTTATTGAGCTTTTGATAGTGAAGGGCGTAACTGGTGAGATGAAAATTCTCTTTGGGAGAGCCAATTCTGTCAGTAGATTTTCATTTCTGCCTGACAGACAGGGATAACCACCGATTAGTGCTTTGTCACTTATCAATCAAGCTGTCAAGCAGACGTTAAGTCCCTCTCCTCTCGGCATGAGGAAGAGGGGCTTAACAAATGGCAGTGATGCCAAGATGCCAAGCCGCAACTTGACATACCGCTTATTCACTCACCCGACTGTCATCCAGTGCCCAAGCCAGACCGAATTCCGCGAACAGCAGAGTATAGAAGCGTTCATCGCACGCCGTATCGTCCTGACAGAATTCGGCAGCGGTTGCGTAAATGGCCGGGTCTTCCATAGGCAGGTAAGCCAAGTCCAATATCTGCGGGACTTTTTCAGTCAGACAAGCGGTGTCGCCTTGGCAAAAGGCCGCCGAGGCTTTTTTCACATCGTCAAAAATCGCCATATATCCAGCAGTAGCGGCTACTATCTTCGAACAGGTATAATTTTCTCCACACATGCTTTCTAACAATTGCTGGTATTGCCCATCATTGCTCACCAGCTTGCTTACCAGTTGCGGACAGGTGGCGGCACGATCTGCGGTGCAGAACAGCGTGGACAGTTCTTGCTCATAAAAGGCGTTGAATTGTGCTTCATCAAGGGGGCTAAAGGTTTGATCCACGGCATATTGCGCGGAGGCAGCCGACCAGGCTTGATCGTCAGTCGCCCGTAAGGCAGCCACGCAAGTGCCGTCGGTATCGTTAGGACATAAACCGTCTATCAGTTGGTTGTACTCGGCTTCGTTTTGGAAATCAAAATTAGCCAGTTTGCCGATCAAATTCAGGCAGGTGTCACCGCGTTCGACAGTACAAAACAAAGCCCCCAGTTGCTGCTCATAAAAAGCCGTGAAGTCCGCGCCATAAGGGTCTGAGGAGTCGATGGCGAAGGCTTTTTCCCAAACCTGATCGACGGCGTTGAATAAGCTGTCTACACAGGTACCATCGTTATCTTCGGGACACAAATCACCAATAATCTGCCAATACTGGATTTCGTTTTTTACCAAGTCACCAAAGCCGCCGTTTGTGCCACAGCCCACGCCATCAGGACAAATCCTTTTGAGTAAAGGGATGCGCAAAATCGCGTTGATATTGCGCATGGACTCGTACAATACCGCCCAGTTATCGGCTGATCCGCTGTTCCGGCAAATTTCGGGGTTGTCTATACCACTGCAAATCCGCTGAAACACCGCGTTGCGTTGTTGTACGTTATGTTTAGCCTGATAGATTGGGTAGGCAACTTGCGCCTGACAGGCATTATCTCCCGCCGCGCAAAGCAGCGACGCGGCGCTGCTGGCAGCGTTGAAAGCGTCTTGTATGATTGCTTCCTGCACACTGTCTGCGCACACTTGATTGTCTTGGCATAACACATCCAGTAAATCGCCCATTTCTGCCGATCTGCCGATAAACAGCGGTAACTTGTCGTAGCGACAGGAATAATCCGTTTCATTCGGGCACATGGCGCTGATATATAACGCCATTTGCGCCATGTTACTTGCGCCGTCACCGTTATTGTCATCATCAAAGGTGCCGTTAGTGTCCCAATCCCTGTCGTCGAAACCCTGATGATTAACTGCAATGCGCTTACGGGCATTGATTGCCGAGATGTCCGGGTACCAGTCACGAATCTCGGCGGGATTGCCGCCGGGACGGGTAAACACCACGCTCAACAAATAATCCCCCGGCGGCAGCGTGGCGCTGTCCAATTGCTGAAGCAGAGGCATCACGCCGTCCGGTTCCAGTGCAGCCAAGGGGACATACAACAAATCGGTCAGTCCCGGTATTTGGATGACCAAGTGGGCATTGGCGCGCCCGGAAAAGACTTGGCTTAGCCGACTCGGCAGCGCATAGCTGAGGTCTAATGGTGTATCGAGATAAAAAACCTGGCGCTTGAGACGAATCAAATCTTCGTTTAATTGCGCGGCGATGGAGGGATCGCTAAAACCGTTGACATCAATGATGTCACCGTCGAACAAGCCGTCATGGTTCTTGTCTTCAGGATCGTTGGCAGCGGCACTGATGCGCAGACGTTCGTAACTGATACGTCCATACGCCCCCAGATACCAGTCGTCAAGCTTTAACGGATCGCCGCCGGCTTGACCAGCACCACGGAAAAATAGTAATCACCGGCGGGCAAGAGACTTGCATTATCAATTTGAAAAAACGGATGTAAACGCCCGGTTTCCTTGCTCAGCGGAATCACCAACGGCTCTTCCCCCAGCGGAGAGTGGAGTACCACATAGGGATCGGCTTTCGCCAAAATATCCAGTAACATGCCAGGCAGCATGTAATTCAGCACCATGCCATTGCCGGGGTAGTAAATCTGCCGCTCTTGATTGCGGATGACATCCAGCTTGCCGCTGAGGATTTCAATATCGTCGGCATACAGCGCGGCGGCGTGAAAGCCTGACAGGCATATCAACAAGGTGGAAAGCAGTGGTTGGTATAGATGTTTAACAGGTTTCATTTTAGTAGCCTCTCGTGTTAATCATTAACAACGCGCCATCGCACTGCGATGACGACGTGTATCGGTACGGCAAATTACCGGTAGGCTGCTTAACCCACCTGCCAGCAGCGTTAAATCCGTTTCCGCCAAGCCGCTTTCCGTTGCCATTTCCTCTAGCGGGGGTTGGGGCAGCAGCAAATAACGCAGGCTCTGCGTGCTTTCCACCACTTTGAAATGAATATTCTCCGGTATGGCAAACTGAAGTTCTGCCGCGAGAGTGGCATCGGGGTTGTCCAGCAATTGTTGCCGGAATGCTGAGTCTGCTTGGGCGCGATGAAACAGCTTGAGCAAGATGTCTTCATAGGCGGGGTCGTAGTCCAGCGTGGCAGCGCGGTGAATTTTCAAGGTTTCCGCCGCATCCGCCGATGCCGACACAAAGGGCAACGCCAAGTGGTACAACTCTGACGTATCTTTCAATATGAAATATTTAACATCCGTGGGAATACGCACATTCAAAGCCGCTCAGAGTGGCATTGGGTTCGCTGATTAAGGCTTGTGCAAACGCCGGTTCCTGCCAAGCGCGTTCAATCAGGTGTGAATTCAACTGGATATGTGTGGCTAACATGAGTTCTAGCATGAGTATGACTCCTTAAACTTTACAAAAATTGTATCCGTTCACTCCCCCCTCTCCCACTTGTGAGAGAGGGGGTGGGGAGAGGGAAAAAGAGCAGGGACTGTTCGCTTACGATGCAACTGATTAATCAAACACTTTAGCGTAAATATCCGCTAAATCCAAACTACACGCTAAGGCGGGCAATTCAAATTCGCCGCTGTCCAAATATTCATACAGCGTCCAGTGATGTTCAGCCTGTTTGACATAATGTATGACATGAGTGCGGTCTTGGGCGACTAAGATATATTCTTGCAGCGAGGATAACTGTCGGTAACGGGCGAATTTGCCGCTACCGTCGTAATCTGCGGTGGAGGGCGATAAGACTTCAATAATCACGACAGGATTAAGCAGGTTATCCTTGTCGTAAAATTCTGGCTTGCCGCATACGACTGAGACATCGGGATACACATAGCCGTCGCGTAGTTGTACCCGTTGGTCGCTGGGTAAAACGCGACAGGGGCGGTTTTTGAATTTACTGTGTAATCCGGCCACTAAATTAGCGACAATTGAATTATGCGCAAAGCTCGCGCCACTCATGGCGAAAATGTCGCCGTTGTAAAATTCGTGTTTGGTGTCGCTCAGGCGTTCCTGTTCCAGATACGCCTGTTCGGATAAATTAGGTAATGCTGACATGGTATTTCCTCTTGATCCAAACGCCGCCTCGGCGCGGCTTTTTGGTGCGAATTTTTATGAAAATCTATTATGTGTCCATACCAAACACATAATCCAAATTATATCCGCTCATTCCCCCCCCTTTTGGAAAAGGGGGGAGGTGCCTTACCAAAACTTTATCACTACGCCGGGTTTCTTCCAGCTCACTCAAATACGGACCTAAACGGCGTTTGATAAACGCCGCCATCGGCTTATTACTCGCCTGAGTGCGCCAAATACCGCACAAACGCGCACCATCGCGGGCGTAATGCCATTTGATGGATTCCGCCAATAGCACAGCGGCACGCCCCAAAGAACGCAAACCGCGTTGAATAAACAGGTTTTCATATAAAATCCGCGTACCGCCTAGCGGTTTGCACAGCATCCAACCCACCACCTCGCCGCGATAACGCAGACCGATGCTGTTGACGGCTGCCAGTCCCTCGCGCAGGGGCGCATAGCCTTGTTCGTAGTCTTCCGTCGCGTGTTGCGCGGCAATCTGCTGAAATTCGCTGTCACTCAGTTCTGCCCAGGGAAACAGGCTAAATGTCTCAGGCAAGCGGTATTGCGTCATCCACGGGTCTTGCATTAAGGCTTCGATATTCGCTTCGCCATCGCTTTTGCATAGCAGGGTTGCGGCTTGCGGTGCGCTCCAGCCGTGCCGGGCGAGTAATTTTTCCACATCTTTTTGTCGAAGCACACGGGATGATGGCAGGCTGCGGAGCATTCGCGTTCGCGCCTCGTTTCCAAGTGGCACTTGGGAACGAGGACGTGGCGCAAATCCTACTGAAATAAAATCAATGACTTAGCAACATAAACTGATTCTATTTTTATTCTATTCATTGCTATCATGCTATTTCAATTTTATCAATTGCTTTCATGATTCTATCTGTTTCGGTTAAGGCTGCAATTATTTTTTGATAATGCAGAATATCATCAAAATTGAGTGTTCTGGCTTTTCTATCTTTTAACCATTTCTGGGCTGGTTGATAACCGCCAATATAAAACTCCCAAGCGACAAGCGGAATATTTTCAAAATACTGGGTGTCGTTTATCCAAATGCTGCCTTTGGGTGAACCTTCAAGGTTTTCAAAACCTTGAAGGTTTGAAATTGTTCCGCTGATTTTCCAATCTTTTTTAGCGATTTTGGTTGTAATGCTATTGTCGCCATCAATTGGATAGCCTGTCATGTAGTCTTCTACTTTGGGGCTTTCCAATAAATGGATTTGCCGTAGCTCTGCGCCCCATTTTACCAACTGCCAAAAGGTTTCTGCATCTTTTGGATACGGTACTCTCGGAAAATCTATTTTCAGAAATGCTTTGTATTTCTCGCGGTAGGTGGGCGAATGCAAAACGGCGTAGATGTAATCTAAAATATCAATCGGGGCAAATGCGTTGTGAGTTATTAGTTTTGAGTGATTAGTTTTCTCGTTTTCAAATAGCAAACCCAAACCTTTGGCTATTTCTGCCACTATTTCCAGTTTCAAATTCGGCTTTCTGCCTTTGTCGCTTAATTCGCTTTCCGAATACAGGCTGTCTTTTTCAGGGTTGGGATAAAGGTAGAGGGGGAATAAATAAGTAATAAATCTATCGGCTAATCTTGCCTCAGCAATATTCTTAGTTAAGAATACGCCTGTGTAACCAATATCACTCGGTTCTTTATTGAGTTTTGTTCCTGCAAGCCCCACATTTTCACCTTTAAGGAAGTGTTGCATGACTTTACGGACTGTTCTCCAAACTAATTTGTCTTCATAAAAAATATATCTATTATCAAAAGGTCTGTATGAAATTGGTTGAATAAATTTCGTTAAATCCTTTTCGTTATGAATATTATCATAACCATCTAAGATATCCCAACCTGTTTTTTTTCTTACATTGAACTTTTTATGCAATGTTTCTTCATTCCTTTCACTTTGTTGAAAATTAGAATAGAAATTCAATAATTCTTGTTTATCTTCTTTTATTACAAAATCATCGTGTGCTGTTGTCATTCCCACGCCATTTACAATAAACAATTCATTAACAGAAAATCCTTTGTCATAGCCTTTTTTAGCATTAAAATCTTTTTGGATAAAGAAATGATTGGGTGCTATGCTTGGCAATTCAGTATAAGAAACTGTTTTAATGCTATTTTCCAAAAGAAAATTGTATTTTTCTTCACGTTTTCCGTAAAGGTCGTAATGAAAAACTTTGCCTAATTCGTTTTTTTTCTTTTTACCTGTTTTTACAAATACATTGATTGAAACGCCCTGCATAATATCAAACACATTTACATCGGGAGAACCATCGGGGCAAGTTTCTTTTTTCTTGCTGTTGCCGTGCAAATCTATTGTATAAATTTTGTCATAAGTTTTAAGCAAATTCCAACGCATTCCTCTAAAAGTAGGATTGTCTAAAAAACCATGCGGATTGATAAATGCTAAAACACCTTCGCCATTTTTTTCAATAAAATATTGTCCGTAACGTAAAAACTTTACATAATCGTCATTAATCCATTTCGGATTTCGTTCGTTCAATTTTTCTTTTCTGCCCGGCTCTTTTTTGTAATCTTCCATCAATTTCATAATCCACTCGCCTTTATTGGCACTTTCGCCGCTATACGGCGGATTTCCAATCACACACATCACCGGCGTATCGCGTTTTATGTGGTTTGCTTCGTTTGCTTCGGTACTTAACCAACTTGAAAACAAAGTGCCGGTATCGGGGTGGTGTTCTTCTAATGAATTGATCAGATAAATATTAAAACGCTGGTTTTTAGTAGCTTTATAACCGGTTTCGCTCAAAAGCATATCCAATTTTAGATGTGCCATTGCATAAGATGCCATTAAAAGCTCAAAACCGTTCAGGCGTGGAATTAAATGTTGTTCAACGTAGCCGCTCCACGCGCCTTGCATGGCTTTAAAGCGTTTGCTGTAAATATATCTGACAACCTCGGCTAAAAAAGTGCCGGTTCCGGTCGCTGGGTCAAGTATTTGTACTTTGTGGACTTCCTTTTCTACCATTTTATTTTGCAATGGTACTTTTATTTTTGTTGTGCGGGTGTCGGCAAGCCCTTGTGGTAAATCAAACTCGGTTTTCAGAATATCATCTACGGCACGCACTATAAAATTCACCACCGGTTCGGGCGTGTACCAAACGCCTCTGGCTTTGCGCAATTTTGGGTCGTATTCGGAAAGAAAGGTTTCGTAAAAATGAATGATTGGGTCGTGCGTTTGTGTGCTTTGACCAAAATTCTGTAAAAGTTGCTCTACATTAGTCGCTCTGAACACATCGGCAAGGTTGTCCACCGTGCGCACAATACGCTCGTCAATATCGGGTCCGGCTACATAGCCAAACAGTTTGCGCAAAAACGGGTTTGATTTGGAAATCAGTTCGGCGGCTTCTTGGCGGCTAAAATCATCAAGGGTTTTATCGTGCAGGCGTGCGGCAAACATGCCATAAGCCAAAGTTTGGGCGTAAATATCGGCAAATGATTGTGGCGTCAGGTCGTGAATGAGAATTGTTTTAAATGTTTCGTATTGGGCTTTTAATGAGGTGTTTTCTTGTGTTTCCTCGTCTGATGTAATGGCGCGTTCTAAAATATTTTGTAGCAAACGGGCTTTTGAAGCCATCATTTCAGCTAATTTTTGGCTCGATTTGATAGTTTGCCCGATGTGCGTGCAAAAGTTTTGTATCAGGTTTTCAAATGCTGAAAAATGTTCGGTTAAGGGTTTCACCCGGTTGTTTTCTATTGCTCCAATGCGTATTTCATGCACTAATTCACCGCTTTGGAAAAACTGAAACCACACATAATCGGTAATGATCAGGTTATCCAAGGCTTTTTTGTAGCGCTCGAATTGTTCTTTATAGCCTTTATGGTTTAAGTCTTTGCCAATATCTTTGGCTTCGATATATCCAAGCGGAATTTTGCCTTTGGTAATGACATAATCGGGGTTTCCGCAGTCGGTTACGTTTGCGGGTTCGTTGGTTATTTCAACGCCTTTTACTAATTCTCTCAGCAATGTTTCAAGGTCGCCACGATAGGAATGTTCTCTCGAAATACCGGATTTCAGTCGTTTACTGACCGTTTCTATATAGTCTTGTGTTGTCATGTTTTTAGTTCTTGGCGTTAAGGTGACAGCCTGTGTAGGATGCGCTGAGGCACGAAGCGCTTTGCAAAAAGACGCTCAGCACATTCTACGCTGGTACGCACTGCGAAACATAAAATACACCGCGCCTAACAAACACAGTGCCGCCCATGTATCCGTTCACTCCCCCCTCTCCCGTAAACGGGCGCCGAGTAGGGTGCGCGACATCTTTTTGTCGAAGCACGCGGGATGATGGCAGCATTCGCGTTCGCGCCACAAAAAGACGTGGCGCAAACCCTACTGAAATAAAATCAATGAGCATTCGCGTTCGCGCCACAAAAAGACGTGGCGCAAACCCTACTGAAATAAAAT
>CAZOSP010000053.1:15514-26124 GCA_964582525.1 uncultured Thiomargarita sp.
CAATGAGTTACAGTGTGAGCGTTAGAACTCAACAGCTAATAATGCAGTGAAATCATTGCTAGAGTCACCTGAACCCCCGTCATCTACAGCGTAATCTTTGCTACGCGCCCATTCAAACGAAAGACGGGTGTTATCGAAAATACTGACCGAGAAGGCGAGTAACCAGCGGTTTTCAGGCAGTTCTAAGCCTAGAGCTTCGTCCGAAGCTTGGTAACCTAGCGCGACCTGCGCTTCTTTGTTGGCTAAGGGGAAAGCGTAAGCGGCTTCTATATTCCATGTGTGGGGTTGCGCACCTGCATTTTTCCAAGCCAATTCATTAGCTTGGAAAGTATCCGCCGCACCTAAGTATTCGCCAATAACGCTAACAGTACCCAAGCGCGCTGTTGCACTGGCAAACCAACCTGCAACATAGTCACTGACGTTTGCACCCAGCACGTCTTGCATGGCATCGGTATCGCCGATATTGTTGATATAACCTAGTGCGCCGCTAAATTCCATTTCACCTTGTTCCATGCCGTAGCCTAAGTCAAATCCAAAATTGTCAATTTGGTGCTTGCCTGCTTTGGAATTGTCGCCGTTAAAAATGTAGGCTGAAGCCATGAAACCATTGATGTCCACGCCGGCTTGCAAACTCGTTTCGTAGGTTTCGCCCAGTTCTAAGGTCAAGGGATCGGACACTAAATAGGTGTCAAAACGTCCAAAAGGCACGCCGAATTGCCCCGCAGTGACGAACCAAGGCGCGTTGGGATCGCGGATGTTGAGGGTTGCGGTATCCACGTCTAGCTCAGTGCTGTCTTCTTCGTATAGCAAGACAATTTGGCTGGCTACCCAGTCATTAATCGGCGCGGCAATGCTGAGTTCTACGGTGGCTACTGCTATGTCGTTGCTTGCTTCGCCGTTTTCAGGATCGGAATGCGTGGCTTCCACTTCGACCACGCCGCCAATTTCGATTTTTTCAAACCAATTATCGCCACTGCGTGGTGCGCTTGTGCTTTGGCTTTGTTCTTGTAATTGCTTGATTTGCTGATCTTTGCTGTGGAGCATTTGTTGCTGTTGCCGCACATGCTGTTCGAGCAGTTTTAAGCGTTGCTCCATTTGCTCTAAACGCTGTTCTGTGAGGCTATCTGCGGATACGGATTGCGCTAGCACAGTTCCCAATAATGCGGTGTATAACAGTCTCGTTTGCATAATGTTTCCCTATAAAGATGAAAAAGAGCTTGCATTATATCTTAATGAGAAATATTATCAATCAAATTACTTTTTGGTTGTTGTCTCAGTCGCTGACAAGCTATACTCTGTGCGGTCACGTTTTCGGATTTTCGATTCAGGGTGCTTAACCTGTCAAACTACGGACTTGACACGCCGAAATCGGAAAAGTTTACTGTGCGTACTGAAAACGCCGAAAAACTTTTTTCTCACATCAAAATCAATAGCTTACAAACCTTTATAAGGTTTTCAGCAAGTCAACATCAACAAAAACATGCAAATCACTCACGAACTCCCCCAACGCCTGCGTTTCAAATCCCCTTTATTGGCAGACAAAAATATTGACGCGCTGCATTTAGAAGCTGCTTTATTAGCCCTTGGCGGTATTCGCAGTGTGCGTTTTAATCCGCTTGCCAGCAGCTTGATTGTTGACTATGACGGCGAAGCAGCGCACCGCCAAGCACTGCTTAATTGGCTTCGTCATCAATTCCATCAGGTGTCTCAACAGCTTGCACACGGCGAAAGCAACCGCGAAAACGCCACGCCTGCGGGCGTGTTTAGCGCTGCTATTAGTTTGTTTTTATTGCCTTTATTGCCAAAACTGGCGAGCCAGATTTTAACCTGGACGCTGATCGCGCCAGTGGTGTGGGAAGGCAGCAAAAGGTTGGCAAAACAGGGTATTAAAGTCGAGGTGCTGGACAGCCTTGCGGTCAGTCTTGCGGCGTTGCGCGGCGAATATTTCACCGCGATTGCCACCTTTGGCTTGTTGGAATTGGGCAGCTATTTGGAAAACAAAACCGAACAACATGCCGATGCTTTGTTGCGGCATTTGCTTAAACCCATGCCGAGCAAAACTTGGGTAGAGCGCGATGGTGTGTTGGTGGAAATTGCCTGCACCGAGTTGGTCGCGGGTGATCATATCGAAGTTGGCAGCGGCGACATGATTCCGATAGATGGCAAGGTCATCGGTGGCAACGCTGCGGTCAACCAAGCTTCGGTCACTGGAGAAACCTTAGCAGTACGCAAGGAAACGGGTGACAAGGTGCTGTCCGGCACCGTGCTGGAAGGCGGTCGCCTGCGCGTGCGTGCGACCCGCGTTGGCGACGACACTACCACAGCGAGAATTGCGCGATTTATTGAAAATTCGCTGCAACAACCATCAAAAACGCAATGTTTAGCTGAAGATTTAGCCAATCAGCGCGTCTATCTCACGCTGGGTTTAGGCGGCTTAGTCTATGCGTTGACTGGTGATTTAGATCGCCTCGCCTCGGTCTTTTTGGTCGATTACGCCTGCGCCTTAAAGCTCGGCACACCGGTCGCCATCAAGTCTTCCATGTATCGCGGCGCGACTCATGGGATTTTGTTCCGTGGTGGGCAAGCCATTGAAAACCTGAGTGAAGCAGATACTTTTGTGTTTGACAAAACCGGCACCCTGACCACGGGTTTGCTAGAAGTCACCAATGTCAAAAGTTTCGATCCTCAGCATTGGAATGAAGAACAACTCTTGGCTTTAGCCGCCTCCGTTGAAGAACACGCCACGCATCCGGTTGCCGATGCGGTGGTTAAACAAGCCAAGAAAAAATACTTTAGCCACATTGAGCATGAAGAGGTGGATTATCTGGTGGCGCATGGCTTAAGCACGCAGGTCAAGGGCAAGCGCGTTGTCATCGGCAGTCGGCATTTTCTCGAAGCGCATGAAAAAGTCTGTTTATCCGCTCACAATCGCAGCATCAGTGCCTTAGAGCGCGGCGGCAAAACGCTGCTTTACATCGCCATGGACGGCGCGCCTTTGGGACTGATTGCGTTGCGCGATTCGGTGCGCTCGGAAGCCAAGCAGGTGTTGGCGGATTTGCGTGCAGCGGGGGTGAAAAAAATAGTCATGCTGAGCGGCGATCAGCAGGATAAAGCGGTAGCTTTAGCAGAAGAATTGGGCATTGATCAGGTGTTTGCCGAGTGTCCGCCGGAAGACAAGGGCAAGGTGGTCAAACAACTGCGTAGCGAGGGCGACACGGTGGCTTTTATTGGCGATGGGGTGAACGACGCGCCAGCACTGGTCGCTGCGCATGTGGGGATTGCGATGCCCAAAGGCGCAGACCTTGCTCGCGCCGCCGCCGATATTGTGCTGCTTGATGATCATTTGCAGACGCTGGTCAATGCCAAAGTCTTGAGCAACAAGACGATGGCTTTAATCCGTACTCATTTTAAGGTTTCTACCGGAGTCAACACGGCGGTGATTGCGGGCGCGGCGTTTGGCTGGCTCAATCCGGTGTTTTCAGCCTTGCTGCACAACGGCGCGACGATTGGCGTATTGCTTAATTCAATGGCGGGGGTGAGTTTGCACACGGCGCCTGTCGCGGTTTTGCGAGAAAAGCGGGACACTTTACGCACTGCGTATGAGGGCGACGCTTAAGTTCTGGCAGAGCGGTTGCGGAGACCTGTAAAAACGCTTGCTCCTGTCGCGGCAGGCTTCTATGCGGGCGGTTTTGGCTAATCGGGCAAATAACGCATCAGCAAGCCGAAGCCGCTGTTCGCGCTGGCTACGGGTAGTTTTATCCACACCAAATGCCCGGCGCCTTTGGCGACCTCAATCGGGCGTTTGTCTTTGTCCAGCAAGGTCTCCAGTGTGAAGTGGTGATTGCCTTGCGGCAGCATTAATTCAAAACGCTCGCCGCGTTCAAAATGATTTTTCACTTCAATCTGTACTAAATCGGTGTGCGCATCATAAGACAGCACTTCGCCGACAAATTGTTGTTGTGCTGCGACAGATATGCCGCGCTGATAATTTTGATATTCATCATGTACGTGGCGGCGGTAAAAGCCTTCGGTGTAGCCACGATTGGCGAGGCTGTCGAGTTCGTCCATCAGGTGCTTGTCAAATGGCTTGCTGGCGGCTGCGTCGTCAATGGCTTTGCGATAGACCTGTGCGGTGCGTGCGACATAAAAATGCGATTTGGTGCGCCCTTCGATTTTTAGGCAATCAACGCCGATTTCGGTCAGTGTGCGAACATGCTGAACAGCGCGTAAGTCTTTGGAATTAAAGATATAAGTGCCGTGTTCATCTTCGTAGGCGGGCATCAGTTCGCCGCGGCGGTTTTCTTCTTCCAATAAATAGACACCGTCCACAGGTCTGCCGTCGCCGAGTTGCGGCGGTTGCCAGGTTTGCACTTCGCTGAGGGGTTGGATGTCGCCGGTTTCGCTTTCTTGCGCTGCCTGGGTTTCGTATTTCCAGCGGCAGGTATTGGTGCAGGCACCTTGGTTGGGGTCGCGGTGGCTCATGTAGCCGGACAGTAAGCAGCGTCCGGAATAGGCGATGCACAAAGCGCCATGCACGAAGACTTCAAGTTCAATGTCGGGGCAGGCTTGGCGAATTTCTGCGATTTCCTCTAGGGAGAGTTCGCGGGATAAGATGATGCGGGTTAAGCCGATGCTTTGCCAGAATTTGACGCTGGCGGTGTTGATGGTGTTGGCTTGCACGGATAAGTGAATGGGTAGCTCAGGCCAGTGTTCGCGCACTAGCATAATGAGTCCGGGGTCTGCCATGATGAAGGCATCGGGCTTGAGGGCGGCAACCGGTGCGGTGTCAGCAAGAAAGGTTTTGAGCTTGGCGTTGTGCGGCGAGATGTTGACGGTGACGAAAAATTTTTTGTTGTGTGCGTGGGCTGCGTGAATGCCGGTTGCGAGGTTGTCTAGCGTGTTGAAGTCGTTGTTGCGCACGCGCAGGCTGTAGCGCGGTTGTCCGGCATAGATGGCATCTGCGCCATAAGCGAAGGCGTAGCGCGCACTTTTTAGGCTGCCGGCTGGGGACAGTAATTCGGGTTTCTGCATACGGGTTGTGTCCGTTAATGGGGGTGGTCTTATGGTGTGCCGGGAGTGGCTTTGTGGGGTTTGCGCCGCGTGCGCGTTGTAGGGTTTGCGCCGCGTCTTTTTGCGGCGCGAACGCGAACTGCTGCCATCATCCCGTCCCGCGTGCGCGACGAAAAGATGTCGCGCACCCTACTGTGCAACAGTCCCGCGTGCGCGACGAAAAGATGTCGCGCACCCTACTGTGCAACAGCATAAAATACCTGCTTGTCGCCATTATTGTATAGCAATGCAAAATCATCTACGCCATCGCCATTCATATCGCCTAAAGCTTCAACTTGCAGCGGCATTGCTGTGTTGCTCGTGCCGCGTTCAACGTGTAAAGCGGGAATGCCACGATAGTGATGCCCATGCAGGGTGAAGCTGACTTGTTGTGCTGTATCAAAGCTGAGCGTGTCAGACTGCGCGGCTAGTTGTTCTGCCCAAGCCGGACTGGCATAGAACATCTGCTGTTTTAATAGGTTTTGTGTATCGTTAAATACCCATGAAGCAAGGCTGTCGCTGCTGATAAAAAAACCGGTCTGGGTTTGTGTCGTATCCGACAGGGCTACATCCGGGCGCGTGCTGATAAAGTGATTGGCATCTAGGCTAAAGTGAATATTACCGTTATTGTTGACTTGTAAATCGCTGTAGCCTGCTTGGCTGAGCGCACTGAGAAAAGCGCACATCTCATGTACAGCCGGTTGCGCAATGATTTCTAATTGCGTGTCAGTGAACAGTTTGAGCGTTTGGCGTGAACTGATGGCGAGACTGGCGCCCAGTGTGCTGTAATCTTGGCGCAATGACAAGACCCACCAAGCGAGGCGTGTTCCGCCTAAATCTGCCAACAGAGTGTTATTGAGTGCGTCTTGTTGCACCACTAAGCCCGCCTCTTGGAGCTGCGGCATGGCGTTAATTTGCTGCAACAGTGACGCGCCCGCGAAGTCTGCCGGGCTACTGCTTAAATCCAACACTGCGGGCAGGCTGTATTGGCTGCCACAGGCGGGTTTATCGAGCGTGTTCCAGCTTGCTTGTAAAGCACTTTCCGCCGCTACGCTAAAAGCCGCAATGACATCGTTTGCGTCAAAACCGCTGCCATCGAGCAGGCGGTAGCCGACTTTGACTTGCGCCGTCCCGGATAACTCTGTGGTCGCGCCCGCAAAAAGCGGATAATCCATGAGTTCGGTTAAAGTGACACCGCTGTCGAGTATCCCTACTAACGGTGGCGCGTTGTCTTCACCAAAGCCATCATCAAAGCTGAATTGATAATAAATGTCAGCGGTTTTGCCGATATGGCTGGATTCGGGCAGGATGCGCGCTGTCAGTGTCAAGGGATAATCGCCGCGCACAGTAGGCACAGTGTCAGGCGAATTGGGCAATAAAGTACCGGCACTGCGTAATTCGCCTAAAAAACGCACTTCAATTTGATCAATGACCTCTAGGACGAAGCGTTCATCAACAAATGCGCCGCTGCTGTCAATACTGCGTAAAGTGAGATTTAAGCGAGGCGTATCCTGAAAACTCAGCGGAAAGCTGTTGGCTATGCGCAATTGTTCGCCCACTATTTCAAAATAGCCTAAAGGCGCGCCGGGGTTGTTGACAATGGCGTAAGTAAAGCTGTCGCCTAAATCGCCATCTAACGTCTCTAAAGTGCCAACCAGCGTACCGACAGGGCTGTTTTCCGCGACCTGCTGGGTATCTAATAAAATTCGGCTAGGCGGAGAATTTTGATTAATATTCAGCACCTTAGCCAAACCGCTTTGGGTTTCTCCGGTACTCAGCGTGTAACCTAATTCAACTTCAATAACGCCGGGCAAAAACAGTAAATTACCTCGATACAAGGGGACTTCTGTGGGTGCCGTTAAGGTGTGCGTTCCTAAACTGATGGGAGCAAGCGTAAATAACTGATTGTTAATATTTTTATAAGTGTATATCACATACAGCTCGGCATTTAAGCCAAGCTGCGACGGTGGCGGCTGAATAATTCCCGTGAGGCTAAATAATTCCGGCGTGTCTAGCGTATCCACCAGCAAGCCTTGAATCTCGCTAAAAGCCTGCGCTTCAAATAGCGCGTCAGGAACAGAAGGAGTCACACTAATTTCAAAAGTTTTATCCAAACTATTGCCGCTAGAATCAGTGCTTCTGACATTGATTGAATGAGTCGCTGCCGTGAGTGTGGTTTGCACCAAGACTAATTGATTAGCTGACAAGCCAAATAACGGACTGCTGTCAGACAACAAACGGTAACTGTGCGAATCATTGATATTTCTATCCACCGTACTGAAAGTGCCGATCACAGTGCCAGCTAGTTTGCCCGCTTCCACCGAGTTATTACTGAGCATAATGTCATCGGGCGGCTCTTGTCTGTCACTCGGACACCGCAGCGCGTAATCCACGCTACTGTGATTAGGATCGCTGGTTTGTAGGCTCAACGTCGCAACACGCTCACCCAGGTCGGTCGGCGTACAGGTAATAGCCAATTGGCGCGGTGGACTTTTGCCGAACAAATCTAAGTCTTGAACGGGCAATAATTGACTGTTGTCATAGGTCGCAAAACTGGCAGTGCTATCGAGTAAATGCAGCGTAAAATCAGCAGCATGAGTGCCAGTCACGCGGATATTTGAAAGGCTAACGCGGTTTTGGTCTCTCGATACGGTGCTATCCCGTGCGCCTTGATTGAACAGGCTTAACCAGGTGCGACTCGCTTTGCCCGGTTGCGTCGGGGTAAAGCCAATATTCGTATTCGGCGCGGGAAAAGACGCAAATGCCGCATTTGTCGTATAATCGCCTATGCAGCCCAGCGGATAAATCAGGCGTGGCGCAGCGGGGACATTGGTCAGCAGTTTAAGCGTTGCAGCGCGCAAGCCTGGCGATGTCGGCTTACATTGTACCACCAATGTTTGTGCGGCTTGCCCATCAGCAATCGTCAGCGGAAAGGGGTTTAACACTTGAAAATCAGCGGCATGAGGTCCTTCAAGCAAGACAGAATCGGGATCAATCTGCAAATCCGCCGTGCCGATTTCAAAAAAACGGATACCCGCAGTCCCCGCCACACCCAGCGCGTCGGTCATAATAAACAGCCCACGATGTGCTTCAGGTTGCGATTGATAACGTGCCGCGTCAGCTAATCCTTGACAGTAGAGAGGATAAAAAATGTCGGGATAATTCGGATCATTGCTGGTGAGGCTAAGATGAGCCGTGTAGAGTCGCGCCTCTCGCGGCGTGCATTGCACAATCAGTTGACTTGAACGGCTCGCTGAAAGCTGCAAGGGGAGTGCTGTCAGCAGTTGAAAATCCTGCGCATCCGCGCCTGAAATCGGGATATTGTTAAGGCTGCTCAGTTGCAGCAACGCATCCCCAAAATTGCTTATCGCAATAGCGGTCGTGACCGGATGACCTAACGCCGACTCGCCGACAAAAACATCCAAATTCGGCGCAGGTCTTGCGATAAAACTCGGCGCAGCCGCAACGCTGAGGCTTAAAAAAAACAAAAAACTCAGACAAAACTGAGATAATAAGGAAATTCGGTGAAAGATGGTCATAACAACGCTCGCTTTGAGTGAATAATCCAAAATAACACTAAAGTAGGGTGTGCGACATCTTCTCGTCGCACACGCGGGCAATGCCGACCTATCCGCGTTCGCGCCAAAGCAGGGTGTGCGACATCTTCTCGTCGCACACGCGGAATGATGGCAATTCGCGTTCGCGCCGCATTCCCAAGTGCCACTTGGGAACGAGGACGCGGCGCAAACCCTACAACTTGACGCAAACCTTCTAGGTTTTGAAAACCTAGAAGGTTTACGCACTTTGCCAGAAACTGCACATTTAGCATTATCAAGTTTTGCTTAAATTCTTGGAGGTTAAGTGCTTAAAATATCCCTGAGAGCAGTTTCAGGCAGGGTGCAGTATAGCTTACTATACTCAGTTAAAAAGCAAGCAATCCTAGCTAATGGTTTAAGCAAAAAGATAGGCGGTAATATGAAAATTGTAGATGAACAGGTGACAGTGTTGTTAGTTGATGACAGCCTGACAAATTTAGTGGCATTTTCTGACCACTTAGCGGAAACCGCGCCACATTACAAAGTTGTCACTGCCAATAACGGTGCAAAAGCACTGGCACACATCGCACAAGAACGCCCCGATATTATTCTGCTGGATGTCATCATGCCCGAAATGGACGGTTTTGAAACCTGCCAACGCCTTAAACAAAATCCGCACACCGCAGATATTCCGGTGATTTTTATGACCTCGCTGGTAGATACCGTGGATAAAGTCAAAGGCTTAAATCTAGGCGCAGTTGATTATGTCACCAAACCCTTCCAGCAACAGGAATTAGTCGCTCGCCTAAACACCCATGTCACCATCAGCCGCTTACAAAAGAAACTGCAAGTACAAAATGAATGGCTACAAAAAGAAATTGAAGAGCGTCGCCAAGCAGAAGTCACCCTAGCGCAACGCAATCAAGCCCTGCGTCACTCAGAAATCCGTTTTCAAGACATGGTAATGAGTTTATCCGATTGGGCTTGGGAAATGGATAAAAGTTTTCATTTTACCTATAGTTCAGGGCGCATTGTCGAATTATTAGGTTATCAAGTTGACCAAGTAGTCGGCAAAACTCCATTTCAATTCATGGACGGCAGAGATGCGGACATCTATACAGAACAATTAAACAACTTATTGCAAATGCAAGCACCGCTAGTCGATTTAGAATGCACCTTACGACACAAAGACGGACATCCGGTGTATTTAGAATCTAACGGCGTACCTACCTTAAACGAAGCAGGAAAAATCACCGGTTTTCGTGGTGCCAGCAAAGATGTCACCGCACAAAAACAACTCGAAGCTATCAGCCAAGAATATCGGATGATTTTAGAACAAGAATTATCTGTGCAATCGCAACAACTGCAAGCCAACGAAGAACAACTGCAAGAACAAATCGAAGAACGCAAACAGGCTGAAACTGCTTTAGAACAAAGTCGGCAGCGTTTAAGTTTAGTTGAACAAGATGCCAATGATGGTTTCTGGGATTGGGATTTGAATAATAACACCATCTACTTCTCTAAACGCTGGGCGCAAACACTAGGCTTAGACAACGAACCGCTAAATCAGCATCCCGATGAAATGCGTAAACGCATCCATCCGAGCGATTATGCCGAATTTATGAAGCAACTGAAAGCTTATCTCGCCCAACAGCAAAGCCAGTTTCATCCATTATTCCGCTGCAAACATGCGGGCGGGCATTATGTATGGATGCTGTTATACGGCACTTGCGTATGGGATGCGACCGGCAAACCGCAGCGTTTGCTTGCTATTCAAGTCAATTTAAGCAGCGTAGAACACCTGCATTCTTTATTAGACAATCCTCCCATTTCTAATGAAATTGTTTAATGATGTCTTTTTTTATTCTTCTTGTTGTTAAAAGCAAACAGACAGATAACCCATCTAGTTCTATAAATAAATCACTTCAATGTGTTTATCTTGATGCTTAAAGATTTCTCGCTTACCCGCACTTTGCGGGTCTTGCGGGTGGCGGCTGAAAATAATCAGCCAGCCGCTGTTCAGGC
>CAZOSP010000054.1:0-25816 GCA_964582525.1 uncultured Thiomargarita sp.
TAGCTATAAAAAAAATTTATGGGCTTATAAGCTTGGATTTTCCGATAATGTCTAAAGAACAAGAAGCCTATGCCAAAGCTCTGGCAGATTACAATCAAGCCATTGAGCTAAATCCGCAATATGCTGAGGCTTATAACAATCGCGGGATGGTTTATTTAAATTTAAGCAGCTATTATAAACTAGCTCTTTCTGATTTTAATAATTATATTCAATATGCAAAAGATAATGAATTGAAAAAACATGTGGCGTTATTAGCGCATTCTATTGCCTTATCCATAGATGAGTTCAAGACCGCCCGTGAGTATGTAAAAAAAGCATTTGAACACGCCACAACAGAAGAACAACGGCATAGCCAAGTCTATTTTGATAATATTGAACATACGGAAGATTTGTATAATGAAAAACAGACACTAGAAAAAGCCCGCAAAAAACATGAAAAACTGCTACGCGAATACACTCACATGTTAGGAAATACCCTGTTTCCTGAAACTGTACGGGGAATTGCGGAAAGCCTAAAAAAACAGGGCGGAGACTCTTACTACGCCAAGCGGCTACATGATGTGTACCATTCCGAACTGACGACACGCCGCCAAGCAGAATTGCTGAAGGTGCGTTATTTTGCCAATAACGCCAATGATTTTATTTCTTTAGTAAAGCAAGGCCGTTTGCTACCGGAAAGTAGTGAAAAAGGCGTAACTGTGAGGGAAGTGTTGGACTATGTGCTAGAACGCATGGTTGCTCGTTTGTTAAATGAACATTACGATAAGCTCAGAACTGAACGCCAACAAGTTGTGGAAACCCAACAAACAGATTTAGTTGAGCTACGCGACGATTTTGAGCATCATGTGTTTCTGTCAGACAAACCTGTACTGGAATGGATTAACCAGCGATTAATGCCAATGCGTGTGACACTAAGCTCCCCGAAGTGGGAAAAAGTCCGTTTTAACAAAGATGGCACGACTGAAGCCTTGTTTTATAATTATTTCAATGAACTGCTATTAAATGCGTTCAAATACGCTGACTATGCGCAGGGCATGCAGTTGAATTTGTATCAACAAGAGGTAGATGGAATCTGCTTTTTGTATTTTTCTATCGAAAATACTTGTCGTGCTAATATTGTTTCTGGTACTCAAATCGGCTTAAAGGGTTTGCGCGAGGACTTGACACAACTCAATGCTACTGATGCGGCGGAAAAAAGCGTGCAGGTGATACAAGAAAACGGGAAGTTCAAAGTGATAATGGCGTTCAACAAAGACCTTTTGTTGTATGAGCTAACGGCTGAAAGAAAAGCTATTATCAAAAGCAGTTTTGAACGCCTGATGGCACTTAAGAAACAACAACAAGCAGCATAAGAAACCAAAGATGTTATTTCTTGAAGAGATGGCATCTTTCTATTTACTAACAGCCTCTAAGGAAAAAATATGCGTATTTTATGGGTAGAAGACAATGGACAATTATCCCCAGAACTGATTAAGGATTGGTTTGGAGAATTTGCCACGCAACATGACATTGAACGCCATTATGGCTTTACCGATGCTTATCGTAATATTCAATCACAAACGCGCAATTATGATTGCGTGATTCTGGATATTAACTTGGAAAACGGCGAATTTAATCGGCAAGATTTTACCAATTCAGACATTGTTTTCCCCGAGCAGACTGAAAATTTTCTCAAAGAAGCAGGTTTTCATTTATACATCCAATTGTTGTATAAAGGTTTTCCAGTAGAACGCATCACCTTCCTAACCGGCAATGCCAGCGAGCGCGATAGTTCCCGCGCCGATTTAATCAACCGATTCAAGCAGGCATATTTGGATGAAAATTCCACAGCTTATGATGAATGCACGGCAGAAATTGCTGCCAAGTTGCCTGACCCCTTAGACCGACAATTCGATGATTTATTAAACACTGCTAATTTTGATGAGTTATATGCTTGGCTTATGCAGTGGGCATCGCCCGCCACGATTCTCGGCGAACCCGCCCAAACAGATACCTATGGCGACTTGAAAGCGCGTTTTTATGATGCCCGCCTGACGCTACCGCCACCCATAGAAAAAGGTCAGCTTACAGCGACAGTCTTGCAAAACTGGCTGCGCCAACATTGCGCCGCCACGCCGGGACAACGGGAAGAATTTGATTATCTCACCTTGCGGCGCGGGATTTTGGATGTGATTAAAGGCATCGAAAACGACAGCCAGATTCAATTCACCGCTGATTTTCAAACCGATTTGGACAAGGATACTTTTCTTGCCGGTTTAGCCTGGCAAGTGCGGGATTTTGCTTTACCAAAGGAAGATTACGCCCAATCTTATCTGGCATTGTGTGATTATCTGAGCAAGCCGTTTGAGCGATTTGACGGCAGACAATTAAGTGGTTCCCAAGATTTAAAATTACCGCTGTATTTTCTGCGTAATTGGATTGCGCACGGGTTGATAACGGGTAGCAACACAAAAATGACCGCACAAGCCGCCGCCATTGCATTTTTGCTTGCCATGCAGCAGCTTTTCGGGGTGGAGAAATACGGCTTTCAGAATGAATTGCAACGCTTATTTGCCAATCGGATTACTGATGCGCAAAAGTGGAAACAATTGTGTATTAGCATTGGTCGCAAGCATGGCGTTAAGAAAGTAAATCATGCGTTAGATAAGATTTATCGTAGTGGCGAGAAAAGCAAAAATCCGAGTTGGCAACAACAAAACTATATCCAGCACTTCTATGCCAGCTATTTGCTGTGCCTGCAACAAGCGGATGGCACAGTAAAAACGCGCCGTTAAATGCGTGGGTGGCGGGGGAGTGTGGCTCTTAGCAAGCGGCGAGCGCGTGTAGTCCAAGTCTGCGCAAGTTTTCAAGCAGGAATGGCAGCGGCTACCGCGAATGGTAACTGCTCAGCCAGGTAGCGGATTAAGGCGTATCTTTTCGCCCCGTATTCGCCGGATGTTAAAAGACAAGGCGGATAGGCTACGCTTAATCCGCCTACATCCACATCTTTCTTGGCAGAAGTGGAGCGGCGCAAAACAAGCACTGCGGGATGTCATGGATGTATTAAATGCACAGGACTTCACACCGCAGTATTTCTAATTGACGCGCAAAATATATTCATACTTGCCAGAAACTGCATTTTTTGCTTTATCAATTTTCATCTCAATGCTTGGATTTGAAGTGCTTAAAAATACTCCTGAGCGCAGGTTTCGGGCAGGGCGCAAAATACTTTCATTCTTTCCACAAGCCATGAATTGCGGCAATGCCTTGTCCGCCATGCAATCGCGCTTGCGGTACATGCGCCGGAGTCATGCCGCCTAGCGCGTAAACCGGACAATGCGCTTGTTGCGTCCATGCTGCAAAAGTTTCCCAGCCTAAAGGCGGGGTGTGGGGATGCGATTTTGTGTAAGCCACCGGCGATAGGACGATAAAATCGGCATTAACGCGCCGGGCTTGTTGAATGTCTTGCGCTGTGTGACAGGAAGCCGCCAGCCATAAATCATCAGCGATGGGGCGGCTTGAATAGCGCGACAAATCTCGGCTGGTGAGATGCAAGCCGTCCGCGCCCAGTGTTTTTACTTGTTTTACTGAACAGCAGGCGGCACTCAGCAACAGCCGTGCTGCATAGGCACGACAGCGTTGCACAGCCTGTTGAGCCAGCTTTGCGTAGGCGGCTGGGTCAAGCTGCTTGGCGCGTAGTTGCAGCAAACGCGCTCCGGCTTGCAGGCTTTTATCCAAGTCACGCAAAAAGCGCGTAACATCTTCATAGGGTTCGGGGCTGATCAAATAACAGTCGGGCAATTCAATGGCGCGAATAATGGCTTGGTTGGCGGCGGGAAAAGCAAACTCGCGCAGCGCGTGTTTGGCGACCCAGCGCACTGGCTGCCCTTCCTTACCCCAAGCTTCACCCTGCCAGCTTTCGATTTTCCACACATCAAGTACAACCGATTGCTCGGCGTAATCGTGTTGAATACCAATCAAAGGGCGGGCTTGTTCGACCTGTATGCCTAATTCTTCGGCGCATTCACGCTGCAAGGCTGCAAACGGGGTTTCATCCGCGCCGCGCTTGCCGCCGGGAAATTCCCATAAACCGCCTTGAATCGCTTGCGCATGACGTTGCGCAATACAGATGTCGCCTTGGGAATTTTCTAATACACCCGCCACAACAGGCAGCGGAGATGAAATGATTTTACGCATGATTAAGAAATACTTGTAATGTGTCTAGCGTTTGCGCAAACACCTGTTTAAACATCAGCCAATTTTCGCTGTCTTCATTAAGTGTTTCTTCTCGCGCCATGAGTTCTATTTGCTCGGCAGATGCTTGCAGTATTTCCGCGCCTAAACTGCCAGTTAATCCTTTGAGTGAGTGCGTAAGCGCTTGCGTCTTTAAGAAATTTTTTTGTTGTATGCTGGTTTCAATTTTTTTAACGTCTTCACCATGCTCTTGTATAAATAAATGACACATTTTTTCTAGTATTGCTTGCTTGCCTAACATGCGTTGCAAGGCAACCGGTTTATTAAACAATAAAGGGGCTTGTTTAGACATCATATTAACCTCACTATTTGGAAAATTTTGCATTCCAATGCGGGAGAGCTTGTTGAAGCTCCCTATTTTAGATTTTCAACACCCTATACTCGTACCCGAAAGACGGCTACGTTTTTTGCTTTATCAAGTTTGCTGTAAATACTTGTATTTTAAGCACTTAATTAAAACACCTGAGTCCGTGTAGGGTGCGCGACATCTTTTCGTCGCGCACGCGGGATGATGGCGCAGCCAAAGTATGGTTGTTTGCATCTGATTTCCTTTTCGTCGCGCACGCGGGATGACGGCACGCTGCCAAGCATTCGCGTTCGCGCCGCAAAAAGGCGTTGAGTATATTCTATCATTTCCATTATTTTCATCCATTTTCATCACACTTTATGTCACATCTACTGATTTCTGCCGCACATAAATCTTCCGGCAAAACCACTGTCAGCATAGGCTTATGCGCCGCTTTGCGCGAGCGGGGGCAGCGTGTACAGCCGTTCAAAAAAGGTCCCGATTACATCGATCCGCTATGGCTTGGGCAAGCAGCCGGGCGCGCTTGTTATAACTTGGATTTTTATACCATGAGTCAGGCGGAGATTTTGCGCGATTTTGTCTGCCACAGCCAAGATGCGGACATCAGTTTAATTGAAGCCAACAAAGGCTTGTATGACGGCATGGATGTCAAAGGCAGCGACAGCAACGCAGCACTAGCGCGTTTGCTCCACGCGCCGGTGTTGCTAGTCCTCAGCACCGTCGGCATGACTCGCGGCATTGCGCCGCTGATTTTAGGCTACCAAGCCTTTGATAAAGACCTGCCTATCGCCGGCGTGATTTTAAATCAAGTTGGCGGCTCGCGCCATGAAAGCAAGCTACGTGCAGTTATCGAACATTACACCGAGGTCAAAGTGCTAGGCGCACTGCATAAGGACGAGCGGCTGGCGATTGATGAACGCCATTTGGGACTCATGCCGAGTAACGAAAATGCTGCGGCACAGGAAAAAATCGCCGCCATTGCTGCCCTTATTGCGCAACAAGTCGATATAACCGCCGTGTTAGATTTAGCCAATAGCCGCCGCCTGCCCAAGGCGCCAAACTGTCGCAAGCTTGTGATACCCGCGCCCACTGTGCGCTTAGGCATATTACAAGACGCGGCTTTTGGTTTTTACTATGCGGGCGATTTGCACGCATTGCGTCGTGCGGGTGCCGACATTGTGCCGATAAATGCCTTGCATGACAGGCAGTTACCCGCCATTGACGGCTTATTTATCGGCGGCGGTTTTCCCGAAACCCAAGCCGCAGCCTTAGCAGATAACGCCCGCCTACGCGCCGATATTCGCCAAGCCATTGAACAGGATTTGCCAGTCTATGCGGAATGCGGCGGTTTGATGTACTTAGGGCGACAATTGCACTGGGGACAGCAGAGCTATCCAATGGTCGCTGCCTTGCCACTCGACACGCGCATGAACGCAAAACCGCAAGGACGCGGCTATGTGCATTTACAAGAAACCGGTGCGGGGCAATGGGCTTTGCGTGACGCGCAAGGGCAGCCCGCCTGCTTCTATGCCCATGAATTTCATTATTCTCGTGTAGAAAATTTATCTCTAAATCATTCGTTGTCGTTTGCTTACAAAGTGCTGCGCGGACAGGGCATTGATGGGCAGCATGATGGATTGATTTATCGCAACACGCTGGCTTCCTATGTGCATTTGCGCGATTTAGACACAAACCATTGGGCGCAGCGTTTTATTGATTTTGTAAAAAGCAACAAAACATAAATACTCGTCTTTGCCTAACCTGATAGGTTTTCAGATAATTAAATGCCTCAAGCAAACCTGTCAGGTTTTGTGCGGGGGACTGAATGATGACGCAATGTTTTTAATAGGGGAACGCTTACGCTCTGCAAACTGGGAGCGAGAGGAACTCGCAAATATCTCGGTTTGCGCCCATTTTTGATGTGTGTCAAGCTACGGCTTAACATTTGATCACGACACAAGGCTATGCCTACGCACCATTTACCTGATCCCACGCCCGCCGAACGCCAACATTGTCAACAGGTTTCTGCATATATTCAAGCGGTTATCGAGCAAGCGGGTGGCAGCATCCCGTTTCAGCAGTTTATGCAGCACGCTTTGTACGCGCCGCGCTTGGGGTATTACCGCGCTGGTTTGCGTAAATTTGGCGCGGACGGCGATTTTGTCACTGCGCCTGAGTTGTCACCACTGTTTTCGCATTGCTTGGCGCGACAATGTGCTGAGATTTTTGCGACAATCCCGCAGCCATCCATTTTAGAATTTGGCGCAGGGTCGGGAGTGATGGCGGCGGATATATTGGCAGAGCTTGAGCGACTGGAGAGCTTGCCACAGCAGTATTGCCTGTTGGACATCAGCGGCGAGTTGCAGCAGCGTCAACGTGAAACAATACAAATGAAAGTGCCGCATTTGCTGGAACGGGTTGTGTGGTTAGAGGCTCTGCCTACACAATTTCGTGGTCTGGTGCTGGGCAATGAGGTGCTGGATGCGATGCCCGTGCAACGCTTTCGTATGGGGGAGCAGGGCGGCGTTGAAGAGGAATATGTGCGCTACAATGGGGAGGCATTTGTGAGTGAATTTTTGCCCGCCAATGCGGACTTGATTGAAGCGGTGCATCATTTTGATGCAGACCTACCCGTGGGGTATATGTCAGAATGGAATCCGCATTTGCGAGCTTGGTTTAAGTCTTTGTTTGATTCGATGTCGCAAGGCGTGGTGTTGCTGATTGATTATGGTTTCCCGCGCCGTGAGTTTTATCATGCGCAGCGCGACAGCGGGACTTTGATGTGTCATTATCGCCATCACGCCCATCCGCACGCGCTGCTGTATCCGGGTTTGCAGGATATAACCGCGCATGTGGATTTTACGGCTGTCGCAGAAGCGGCTGATGCAGCCGGTTTTGCTGTTGAGGCTTACACGCCGCAGATGTATTTTTTGCTCAATGCCGGTTTGCAAGCTATTTTAATGGCTTCGGATGCGCACAATGTGGTTGCGCACAGTCGTTTGGTGCAGCAGGTTCAGCCGCTTATCCTGCCGCAGGAAATGGGCGAACTGTTTAAAGTGATTGCGTTATCTAAAGATTTAGATATAGTATTGCTCGCTTTTCAGCAAAATTTCAAAAATCGGCTGTAATCTGCCTTTTAGCGACAGCTTACCCTCTATCAATAAACCTTTTATGAACTTTTTATTAGCTAAAACGGTTTTTCTAACTCGATATAAAACTTAAAAATTTTCTTAATGACGTGAGTTTTTGGGAGTTTAAAGCAGATATTGCATTGCAGCATAAAAATACATTTATACTGCTATAGGTTTTGTGGGGATTGCCTGATTAAACAGGCTCAATCACAATAGTTGAATGTTCTAATTTTTAATCTTACTTTTGACGATAACATAAACAGGAGGGACTACATGCCTTCACGTAGAGAACTTGCTAACGCCATTCGTGCCTTGAGCATGGATGCAGTCCAAAAAGCTAAATCAGGTCACCCCGGTGCGCCTATGGGGATGGCAGACATTGCCGAAGTGCTGTGGAATGATTACATGAAGCACAACCCATCTAACCCCAAATGGGCGGATCGTGACCGTTTTGTCCTTTCTAATGGGCATGGTTCTATGCTGATTTATTCGTTGCTGCATTTGACCGGTTATGACTTAAGCATTGAAGACCTGCAAAACTTCCGCCAACTGCATTCCAAAACCCCCGGTCATCCCGAATATGGTTACGCGCCCGGCGTGGAAACCACCACCGGACCTTTGGGTCAAGGGATTACCAACGCAGTTGGGATGGCGATTGCCGAAAAAACCTTAGCCGCTCAATTTAACCGCGACGGTCACGCCATTGTTGACCATTATACCTATGTATTTTTGGGCGACGGCTGCATGATGGAAGGCATTTCCCACGAGGCTTGCTCATTAGCCGGCACCTTGGGCTTGGGCAAACTCATCGCTTACTACGACGACAACGGCATTTCCATTGACGGTGAAGTCGTTGGCGGACATGGTTCGCCTGCTTGGTTTACCGACAATACGCCCGCGCGTTTTGAAGCTTACGGCTGGCATGTGATTCGTGATGTGGATGGTCACAATTCCGATGCCGTCATCGCTGCCACTGAGGAAGCGCGTAAAATTTCCGACAAGCCCACATTGATTTGTTGCAAAACCATCATTGGCTGGGGTTCACCCAACAAGGAAGGCAAAGAAGACTGTCATGGCGCGCCTTTAGGCGATGACGAAATCAAATTAGTCCGCGAGCGCATTGGTTGGTCGCACGATCCTTTCGTCATTCCGCAAGACATCGCTGCCGCTTGGTCTGCGAAAGACCAGGGCGCGAGTGCTGAAAGCGATTGGAACGCCCGTTTTGATGCTTACAAAGCCGCGCATCCCGACTTAGCAACTGAATTTGAACGCCGCATGAACGGCGAATTACCCGCCGATTGGGAAGCCAATGCCAATGCTTTTATCGCCGAAGTCAACAGCAAAGCTGAAACCATTGCTTCCCGCAAAGCCTCACAAAACACCTTAAATGGTTTTGCTCCTTTGCTCCCCGAATTTTTGGGCGGATCGGCTGATCTTGCTGGTTCAAACTTGACTATATGGAAAGGCTGCAAAGGCATCAGCAAAGACGACGCATCCGGCAACTACCTCTACTATGGTGTGCGCGAATTTGGCATGTCGGCGATGATGAACGGCATCACCTTGCACGGCGGCTTTATCCCCTATGGCGCAACCTTCTTAATGTTCTCTGAATACGCTCGTAACGCGCTACGCATGGCGGCTTTGATGAAAATTCAAAGCTTGTTTGTCTATACCCACGACTCCATCGGTCTAGGTGAAGACGGTCCTACTCATCAACCGGTTGAACAAACGGCAACGCTGCGCATGATTCCTAACATGAGCGTCTGGCGACCCGCTGATGCAGTAGAATCTGCGGTCGCTTGGAAGTGCGCTATTGAACGTAAAACGGGTCCTTCTTGTTTAATTTTCTCGCGTCAAAGCCTAGCCCACCAAACCCGCACAGCCGCACAAATTGAAGCCATCCAACGCGGCGGCTATATTTTGAGTGACTGTGAGGGTGTACCCGAAGTGATTTTAATTGCCACCGGTTCTGAGGTTGATTTAGCCATGCAAGCCGCTAAAGAACTCACCAGCAAAGGCAAAAAAATCCGCGTGGTGTCTATGCCTGCTACCAATATCTTTGATGCACAAGATTCCGCTTACAAAGAATCCGTATTGCCTGCCAGTGTCAGCAAACGTGTCGCCGTTGAAGCAGGTGTGAGCGATTATTGGCTCAAATACGTCGGCTTACAAGGCAAAGTTATCGGCGTTGACCGCTTTGGCGAATCCGCACCGGCTGGCGATTTGTTCAAGGAATTTGGCTTTACTGTTGAAAATGTCGTTGCGGCGGTAGAGTCGCTATAATCAATAAAGAAGTTGTCTCTTTAAGAGACAACTTCTTTTTCAATCTATACTGCACCTCGCCTGAAACTGCGCTCTGGGGTATTGATTAAGTGCTTAAAACCCAAGCTTATGCAGTGAACTAGCAAAAAATGCAGTTTCTGGCGGGTATCAGTATAAATACTGGAGATTTATATGAATACAGAGTTGATTAAACGTATTAATATTGATCCCAATAAGTGTAATGGCAAACCCATTATTAGAAATCAACGCATCAGCGTACAGACGATACTTGAATTTCTAAGTAATGGAGATAGTGTCGAAGACCTGCTAAGTGCTTATCCAACACTTGAAAAAGAAGATATTTATGCCTGTTTGGCTTACGCTACGCAAGTGATGCAGCATCATAGTATGACTTATCCATTGGCTGCATGAAGTATTTGATTGATGTTAACGTGCCTGATTCTGTATCAATATTTAAGGGTAAACAATTTACTTTTGTAAAAAATCTTGATCCTACTTGGTCAGATAGAGAAATATGGCATTTTGCTTTACAAAATGGATTTGTCATTGTGACTAAAGACTCAGATTTTTTTTATTGGGCAATGGCAACAGAACAAGCCCCAAAAATTGTACACTTAAAAATAGGAAACATGCGTTTGCAGGCATTTTCGGACTGGATAAATAAAAACTGGAATGCAATAGAAACTTTATTAGAAAAAAATGTCTTGATTACTGCTTATCAAAATCACTTAGACGTTATAGAAAAAGCCTGATATGTCCCACCCCGCACTTCACACACATGAATTTAACGTAACCGATTGGCAACGCATGGGCGCAATGAATTTGTTTGCCCCTGATAGTCGCGTTGAATTAATTGAAGGGCAAATTACTGATATGCCACCCATAGGAACTGAACATTCAGGCTGTATTGATTGGATAAATCAAAATGTGTTTATGCAATTACAAGGCAGAGCTTTAGTGCGTGTACAAAGTCCTTTACGTTTAGGCGATTTTTCAGAGCCTCAACCAGACATCATGCTATTAAAACCACGCGCTGATTTTTATCGAAAATCTCACCCGCAAGCAGAAGATGTTTTATTACTCATAGAAGTTGCAGACAGCTCAGTTGAATATGATAAAAACATTAAAATACCCCTGTATGTGCGTTATGGCATTATAGAAACGTGGATTGTCAATATTCCCGAACAAAAAGTACATTTCTACCAAAAACCAGACAAGCATATCTATCAAATTAACATAGACAAACAACAACATGAATATTTAACCCCGCAAGCTTTTCCACAGATGCAATTTGCCGTTAAACCTATACTAGGATTATCATGAGTCCTTCAGTTAATCACAGCTATTTATGTAAACAACTCATTTTATTGATTGAACAAACGCAACAATGGGAAGCTTGGCCAGAATTAAGTTTAGATATAGAAACAGGTTTAATTCCCGATATTTCAGTATTCCCTATTGGACAATTAAAACCCAATTTCCAAAAAGATGCTATTAAAACAACTATTTTGCCTAGTTTAGTGATTGAAATCATTTCCCCTTCTCAATCTATCCATGAACTCATGCAGAAAGCAGAAAGATTTTTACTAGCAAGCATTGAAGAAGTGTGGACAATTGAGCCGTATGGAAAGCTTGTCTATATCTCTACTGCAACAAAACGTGAAGTGAAAACTGCTGGACAACTCATTTTCCGTGATTTAAACATTGATTTAGATCAACTTTTTTCTTAAAACTACCTTTCTTAACTTAAGGAGAACAACTCAATGACAATCAAAGTCGGTATTAATGGTTTCGGACGTATTGGTCGTATGGCTTTCCGCGCTATTAGCAAAGAATTTCCAGACATCGAAGTCGTTGGTATTAACGATCTGTTAGACCCAGACTATTTAGCTTACATGCTGAAATATGATTCAGTGCATGGCAATTTCTCGGGTGAAATCAGCGTTGATGGCAACAACATGATCGTCAATGGCAAAAGCATTCGCCTCACCGCAGAACGCGATCCGGCTAATTTGAAATGGGATGAAGTCGGTGCAGAATTAGTCATTGAATCCACCGGCTTCTTCTTAACCGAAGAAAGCTGTCAAAAACACATCGCTGCCGGTGCCAAAAAAGTGGTACAAAGCGCACCCTCCAAAGACGCAACCCCCATGTTTGTTTACGGCGTAAACCACAAAACTTACGCGGGACAAGCTATTGTTTCTGCGGCTTCTTGCACCACCAACTGTTTAGCACCCGTGGCAAAAGTGCTGCACGACAAATGGGGCATCAAACGCGGCTTAATGACCACTGTTCACGCAGCAACAGCCACGCAAAAAACCGTTGACGGACCTTCTCAAAAAGACTGGCGCGGTGGTCGTGGCATTCTGGAAAACATCATCCCTTCTTCTACCGGTGCGGCTAAAGCGGTTGGCAAAGTATTACCCGAACTCAATGGTTTATTGACCGGCATGGCATTCCGTGTTCCTACGTCTGATGTTTCAGTGGTTGATTTAACCGTTGAATTAAACAAGGGTGCTTCTTACGACGACATCTGCGCAGAAATGAAAGCGGCTTCTGAAACGGGTGATTTAGCGGGCGTATTGGCTTACACCGAAGAAAAAGTAGTTTCTACTGACTTCCGTGGTCGTGGCACACCTTCTATTTTTGATGCGGGCGCAGGCATCGCTTTAGATGAGACCTTCATCAAGGTTGTTGCTTGGTATGACAATGAATACGGTTATACCTGCAACATGCTGCGTTTTGCAGAACATGTAGCGAAAAGTTAAGACAAAAAAATGCCCACTTTATAGTGGGCATTTTTTTGCCTTGTAGGGGGCGCGACATCTCTTCGTCGAAGCACGCGGGATGATGGCACGTTGCCGAGCATTCGCGTTCGCGCCACAAAAAGACGTGGCGCAAACCCTACTGTCCTAAAAGTCGAGGATTACTGGCAGTTAGCCTATTAACTGCGCCGCGTCACTTCTACAATATGATAACCAAATTGAGTTTTGACCGGACCTTGCGGCTTGCCAATGTCTGCACTAAACACCACTTGGTCAAATTCTTTGACCATTTCACCCGGACCAAATTCGCCTAAGTCACCGCCTTGACGACCTGACGGGCAGGTTGAGTGTTGTTGTGCAAGCGCGGAAAAATCCGCCCCTTGTGCTAATTGCTGTAATAAGTCTGTGCAAACAGCCTCGCTGCTGACCAGAATATGCCGAGCATTGGCTCTTGACATAGGGGAACTCCTTGCGTGTTAAACTAACTTAATATCTGTAAAGCAAAAAGCCTGATAGCAAGGCTATCAGGCTTTTTTGATTCACTCTCTTGGCTTACTGAATAACTTTAATGATTGCTGTTGTTGTTTCAGAAGCATTAGTGGTGACAGTTAATTCAGTGTCCCCAACACTAACGCCCTGAATGCGACAGACCGTTTTTCCATCAACGGGAACGCGGCTTACTGTAGCAATGCTTGTGTCAGCCATTGCGCAGTCAAAAATGTCTTCATCACTGTCAGCATTGGCTTCTACATCAAACGAACTGCCGTTAGTCACTTCGTAACTTGCATTAAGCAATCTATCAAGGCTTGTTGGTAACACCTGAATTTCAGTAGTAACCGTTTCATTCGCTGCGGTTGTCACTGTTAAAATGGTAGTACCGACAGCGATACCTTGGACTTGACAAGCAGGAACACCGTTATTAGGCACTCTGGAAACCGTAGCAACAGAAGTATTAGCCACTGAACACTCAAAAATAGACGTATTACTAGCAGAATTAGCTGTAATAGCTAATGAAGCATTCATGGTTACCTGATAGAGGTTATTTAATACAGCAACTCTATCGGGCAAAGCCAATACGAAACCTGAGAAAACATAATCATTGCCCGCTTTGTAAGCAGGAATAAAGGTCAAAGTACGTCCTTCATTGCCTAAACTATTCGGTGCAACAACACGTCCAGAGCCAAAGCTACTAGAAAAGGGAATGGCTGCATTCCAATTCTTACGATAGGTTTGAATAGACGCTAAATCTGTACTATCAACCGTTTTCCATACAGTCGCATCATTAAAATCGAAGCTGCCTTGTGGGGCTATTTTCTCTAGCCATACGGGTGCAATTTGATTGTCATTATCATCCCAAATAGCCAACAGAATAATGTCAACAGAACCGCTTGATGCTGGATTTATTGTCACATTTAAGGTCAACAAGCTTTTTTCTAAATCAAAAACCTGCGCAAAATCAGTTTTGCTTAACTGTTTAGGTTCGCCCGTTTCCGTTTCATCTTGGCGACCGACCATCTCCATAGCAACATTGCTTGTATCCGCTCCAGCCAGAGACAAGATTCCCATGACTTCTCTCAAGTCAATTGATAAGCTGGGGGCTGTTGGCTCAGGCTCGGGTGCAGATATTTGGGTAAATTGAGGAATGCAAGTAGCTGATGAAATAATTGCCACATTCGATAAAGTAGCTTGAGTATTGCCATTAACAGGACATGTATCACCTGCCCAACCAATGAACTCATAACCGGAATTTGCTACAGCAGATAAACTAATCTGAGTTCCTTGGTTATAGATTCGCGTACATTCATTTGAACTACTTGAACATGTAAACGTGTCACCAGAATCGTCAGTTACAGTGACTTGCCCATTTAAGGGTGGAGTTACATTATCAAAAGTGGAGCTTACACTAAACGATGTGGCAGGTACGGAAGCATCTAAGCAAGCGTTTTGCAGCCAACTTTTGTATAACTCAACACCTTCGTTAGTTGCAAACCCAAGCGTAGCAGTATAGCCACCAAAATTAACATTATCAACAGAACCAATCACAAAATAAGCAACAGTAGTATTCATCAACATTGAATCTCTGTAGATAACAGCCTCAACCGTAGGACCTGTTCCAGTTAAATCATCCATATCAATATCAATGGGCAAATTGTACAGAAACCCTCCATTTTGTTGAGTTTGACCAGTTATCCTCCCTGAAATACTAAAACTTGTGATGCCAGGTGGTAAAACGATACGACCTGCCTTAATTTGACCCTCAGAGATATAAAATGTATCTTCCTCATCACTAAACTTAAGAGATAATGTTGAGCCAGTCAAGTTTCTCTGTGGTTCTTGCGCAGTCAAATATTTGGAACAGGGAGTTAAATCCCGTATATCAACAGCTAGTATTGCACTTGATACCGTACCTGAATAAAACAAGAAAACATAAAACAAGGCATTAAAAATAAAATTTCGCTTATTCATGCTTTTTAGTTACCTGAGAAAATAAATAATGTTAACTATTATCAAAAACAATAAAAATACCCACAGACAACATCCGCGGGTATCTTTACTCACTCAATCTCTTTCTAAGAGATGCAGTTCTATTTAAGATTAGAAGACATAGGCACTAACCAAGAGTTCTCAAACCCGTCAGCACCAATATCAGCCTTATGAGTATAAGCTAAGGCAGGAACACCGCGATATTGACAACCTGGTTCAGCGTTCAAGTTTAATTTAAACCAGCCTGACTCAAAAGGCCAACTAGCAAACACATAGCTTACTTCGGCTGTTATAGTTTTTCTGCTACCAGGACCACCCGGAGCGCGACCTGAAAATGGATCTAGGAAACCTGGCCCCGTAGCTACAACGCCCTCTTGATTATTCCATGCACCAACCGAGAATATTACTGAACCACTAGGATCTGGATTAAACGGAGGGTAATAGTAGCGCCCATCTAACAAATCGGGTTCTCCATTGTAATTGCTAGTACCTGGCTCTGGATTCGTTTGCCCTTGAATAACAACATTACCACTTGCACATACATCACCCAAATCCAATCGGTCTTTTTGATTAACATTAGAGAACGCTTGATTCACGACAACTCTGTTATTGTCTTTATCTGGTATCGCCTCTTTAGTTAAATGGCGATACTTTGTTGGGAACGTAACAATAAAGTTTGTCTGGCTTTTATCAGATACTTGCTCATACGTTGACATAAAATTGCTATTTGCTAAAGCATTTTCTATCTCAACGATATTGTCGTATATAACCGGCACCAAACCAAATCCAGCACGGACTTGACCAAACCCAAAACCTATATCTAAAGGCGCACCTGTTTGAATATCAAAAGAAGGATTACTAATAACACGCCCATCAAAGGCATAACTTTCAAAAACAGTCTCAGTAATAGGAGCACCGCCTGGAGTTAATATACCATAATCATAAGTATAGCTTAACACTCCTCGCGTTCTGTTTTCAACAGGACCTAACCCCGCAGTAGGACTGTAGCTATACATTCCATAAGGAGGATTATGCGTCACTGGAGTGACATTATCCCAAATAGAACCATCCAGTGCTGTCATTTGCAAACCAATGCGATCGCCTGAGACGTGCTTCATTTCTTGCGTTGCAAACAACTTAATCCATGTTGGATCAGTTGAGCGAATATTGCTGCCATTATTATCTGTTCTAGCAGAACCATCACCGTAACAAGGTGCACCCTGGTAGCTTACGTCTGTAGCCTGTGGCTCTACTACTGAATTAGTTCTGAATTCAGTGTTTATTGAAGTAGAAGCACCATTCAAATTAGACGCATCAGCAATTACTGGAACTGCCGAACAAAAATCAATTACGCGCCCCTGATCATCAACCACCTTAATTAAGCGCCCCTGAGCAACTGCCCGACTCTCATCTTGTGTGCTATAAGGTTGCCCTAAAGGAACAGGGTAACCAGCCAAACGACCACGGTCTTGATGTTCACCGGCACCGCCAACCTCATTAGGAACAAGAGGCCCGAATAGCTTATATAATTCTGGCTTCGGCATACCGCGCTTAATGGTTACAGAAGGATGATCCATTATACCGCTAGGCAACAACGTAGAGCCACCATCCCGATAAGTTACAATACCTTTAACTGCCCAAGTCCCTACAACTTCGATATGACCAATTTCATTTTCATCAGGATTATCTGGATGAGCTTCACGACCTAACAGAGCGCGATCATCATTAGAAGTTACTGGGTCAGGATAATCTGGCTGGTAAACTTTACCACCTGTATTTATAGGCAATAAATCATCATATATTTTTACCCACAACTTACCATCCTTACAAAATTCAGCCTCTTGCCCTTCTGGAAAAGCACATTGAGAAGCAAAAATAGGACGATAATCAGGGCTAGTAGATGGTTTATTAGCTAACAAAGAATCGTCAGTTGAAGACAGATAAGCTTGCCCATCATCACCCTTAACAATCTCAAATTTACATACATCAGCAGGTGTCATATAACACATAAAGTCAAACTCAATAGAACTTACCCGAGAACGCAAAGCAACACGCGTTCTTACCGCAACATCTTCGCGAGTATTGACAATTGATATTTTGCTATCATAACCAAATTTTGACAAATACAGGGGCGACATCAGAAGCTGACCAACCCCATCTTTCGAGACGTGAATAGCATTCACGTTAGCACTAAAACCACCCGCTAAAGTTGCCGCAATGGCAACGGGCAGCAACTTTTTCTTCATGCGACTCATCATTATCTTTAACTCCTTAACAAAAAATGACACTGATATTAAATTAGAATTTACCACTCACACAGCGCAAAAGCATACATAACTCGGCATTTATGTACAAGCTATAATACTTAATACAATATATTACCAATATTTTTACCAAGATGCTCTCAAGCTTGCGGGGTTTAATTCGTTGTTAAATCCAACTATGCCGATCCTATCATAGCCAATGGATAAATTGCAATACTAAAACACAACAAAAATTCAATTGTGTCGTGTATCTACAACAGACTGCATCTAAGTCACTTTATTTACAACAAAATCACTGCTTATGGATAGACTCAAAAAGCTTCTAAAATTAGCTTGTTATTGCAAATACGCAACAAGCGGGATGACTTGCGCCCTGCTCTTCAAGCCTCTTGAATAACTAAGGTATCGCTTACATTCTGTCCGTATATAGCAGCCTGCGACAAATTAGGGTAAATAACTTGATTAAGGGACTTATTGAAGCGATAAAGTGACAAATTGCAACAATGGAGTATTTTTAGGCTTGCTGAATTTTACCTTCCACCACCCCCTGCCAATATTCCAACATTCCCTTCGCTCGCTGCCGAATATCCTGCATCGCTTGGCTATCCCGACAGACTGCCACGCCTGCATCAATCAACGCTTGTCCGTGTTTTTGTGCCAGAACTTGCCCAGCACGTTCGGCTAACTGCTTGCGCCGCTCGTGCGAGTAACTGCGCGATTGCGCATGATAAATATAAGTATCATCCGCTACTGCCAGCGTCCAGCCGGCTTTGCCGGCACGTAGGCAATAATCGTTCTCTTCGCCATAACCCGCGCCAAAGGCGGCTTCATCAAAATAGCCTATGTCCTCTTGTAAGGCGCGTTTAATCAGTAAGCAAAAACCGTTCAAAAAAGGCAGTTGCGGGTATGAACGGGGCGATAGAGCTGATACACGGTTTGCCATTTGCGCCACGGTCATGTCTAAGGGCAGCGGATTGGCTGCCCAGTCGCCACGGTATTCGACTTCGGGGATCGATTGCCAAGAGGCGGTGTTGCTTAAAGGTCCTACCAGTCCGATGCGTTCGTCGCTATCGGCGCAGGCAATCAGGCGATCTAGCCAGTGGGGGCTGACAATGGTGTCGCTGTTTAATAACACTAAATAAGGATGCCGCGATGCTTTCATGCCTTGATTTGCAGCGAAAGTATAACCGCGTGCCTTTTTATTGTGCAATAGCTGTAATGATTGTGTGGGTGAATTTTTTTCTACATAGGCTTGCAAAAAATCGCTTGTGTCAGCTTGGCTGCCGTCATTGACTAAAATAAGGTGATAGGGTTTGCTGCTGTGTTCGGTAATGGAGGCTAGGCAGTGCTGTACGTCAGCTAGGGCATTATGTACGCAGACGATAATAGCGGCGGGCTGGGTGTGCGGGGGAACGCCACGGGCATTGAGATCATAAGTTGGGTTACGCGCTTGTATTGATGAATTTTTTGGGTGATTTTTCATTTGGCTCTTTATAATGGCTATTTTTGGGGGGCTAAAGCACAGCTTGCCCTGTTTAATGTTGAGTGCTAACGCAAGGTTTGGCACTCCTTGTCTGGGAGATATTATAACGATGAAACAACCTGTACGTGTTGCGATTACGGGTGCGGCGGGGCAAATTGCCTACTCATTGGTGTTCCGTGTTGCATCGGGTGAGATGCTGGGCGCGGATCAGCCGATTATTCTGCATTTGTTGGAAATTCCGCCGGCTTTGGGCGCACTGAATGGCGTGGCGATGGAGCTTGAGGATTGCGCTTATCCTTTATTGCAAGATATTGTTCTCACTGATGATCCTAATATTGCTTTTAAGGATGTGAATTATGCCATGCTGGTGGGCGCGAAACCCCGCGGCGCGGGGATGGAACGCGGCGATTTGCTGAAGGAGAACGCGGGTATTTTTACTGTGCAGGGGCGTGCGCTGAACGAACACGCCCACCGCGATGTGCGCGTTTTGGTGGTCGGCAATCCGGCTAATACGAATGCGCTGATTGCCAGTAGATCGGCGCCTGATTTGCCCGCGAAAAATTTTACTTCTATGATGCGTTTGGATCACAGCCGCTCGCTGAGTCAAATTGCTAATAAAATAGGCTGTCGGGTTGCTGATATTCAGCAGATGGTGGTGTGGGGTAATCATTCTGCTACGCAATATCCTGACCTCAGCTTTGCGCAGATTCATGGCGAATCGGTTAAGGATAAAGTGAGCCAAGACTGGGTGACTGAGGAATTTATTCCTACCGTGCAACAACGCGGTGCGGCAATTATTAAAGCCCGCGGTGCGTCTAGCGCGGCTTCTGCGGGGTACGCCGCGCTCGAACATGTACGCGATTGGGTGATGGGAACGCATGGCGGCTGGGTGAGTATGGGGGTTCCTAGCGATGGTAGTTATGGTATTCCCGAAGGTTTGGTTTATTCCTTTCCGGTGACTATCGACCAGGGTGAATATAGTATTGTGCAGGGCTTGGAGATTAGTGATTTTTCCCGTGAGCGACTGTTGAAAACGCAGCAGGAGCTTGAAGCTGAACGCGATGCGATTATTGATGTGTTGATCTAAGAAAACGGCGCAATAATACCCGAAAGCGCGCTCGCTTTAGGCTTTCAAAACCGAAAGGGTTTGGGTTTCGGGTATTATTGAATGCCTATTTCTTACAATGCTTTGCCAATCACCCGTACTTCGGGATGCAGTTTTACAGCATAGTTTTTTTCTACGGTTTCCATCACGAGCGCGATTAAGTTTTCTACATCGCAGGACCTGGCGTGTCCGGTATTGATAATAAAATTGGCATGTTTTTCAGAAACTTGTGCGCCGCCAAGGGTTTTGCCTTTGAGACCGCTGGCTTCAATCAGTTGTGCGGCAAACAGGGGCTTGGGATTGCGAAATACTGAGCCGCAACTGGGCTGGCTGGTGGGTTGCGTGTCGCGGCGTTGCTGCAAAAGGGCTTGAATGCGTTGCTTGCCGAGGTCGATTTGCTGTGCGTCGCCGATGTCTAATTGTACCTCAGCCGTGAAAAAATATTCGTTATGTGGTGCGATGACATGGCGATAGCTGACTTGAAAATCGCTTGGCGGGCGTTGATGCAGTCTGCCTTGACGATCTATGCTGGTGACTTGGCTGACTAAATCCCATGTTTCACCACCAAAAGCACCAGCATTCATAGCAAGCGCGCCGCCCCATGAGCCGGGGATGCCGGCGAGAAATTCCGCGCCCATCTGGTAAGCCTTGACGGTTTGTCGGGCGATTTTCGCGCAAGGTACGCCCGCTTCAATCCGCCACCGTCCGCCCCCTAGATTTTCTAAGCGATTTAAGCCGCTGGTTAAAATGACGGTGCCAGCAATGCCGCCGTCGCGCACCAGCAGGTTGCTGCCGAGACCCAGCCAGAATAAAGGTTCATCAGCGTCTATAGTGGCTAAAAATTGTTGTAAATCGGCGCCATCGGCGGGGATAAAAAAACGCTCCGCAGCACCACCAATGCGCCAAGTGGTGTGTTTGCACATGGGTTCTTGATAGCGCAATTCGCCGCGTACTTGGATTGTTTTTATCATGCCTGAAAGCGTTTTAGTAAATGCTGTTTGATGAGTTCTAAGTTGTTGCCATGACTGCGTTTTTCTACTGCGTTTTGGGCTTCTTGCCAGTTTTCTTCAGCACGGATTAATTCCAGTAATTCATGTCCTTTCCAAGTTAAACACACGTCGTTCCATTCATTAAAACAACTGAGTTTGTTTTCAGTGGCTTGAATTAACCCCCCTTGCTGCATGAGATTAACATGGTAACTGATAACATCTGCGCACGGTTCAGACCACGGGAAGCTGATATACTGGTTGGGATAGGGCAGCTTCTCTATGGCGATTAATAAACGACGAATAAGTTCAAGATCGCGTTGCATAAATGCCTCAATTGCGTAATATCTTGTTGAATGAGTGGGTGTTTGCTAAATAACGCGGACTAGATGTGCCTATAGCGGTTTGGCTGTTCCAGCTACCGCCTAATTATTGCTTGTTTTGAGACTATGATACCTGAATCTTTCAATGTGGAAATGCGTCATAAAATTTTAGTGGTTGATGATGAGACCATGAATTTAATGGTGCTAAAAAATCTTTTACAAAATGACTATGATCTGCTGCTTTGCAATAATGGCAAAGAAGCCCTGCATCTGGCGCGCACAGAACGCATTGATCTGATTATTTTGGATATTATCATGCCCGACATGGATGGTTATGAGGTGTGTACGCAACTCAAAGCTGATCCGGTCACGACCGATATTCCGGTGGTATTTATTACCGCTTTAGAAGGGGAAAATTCGGAAACCCGCGGGCTAAGTATCGGTGCTATTGATTATATTGCCAAACCCTTTAGCGGTGCGGTGTTGCGTGCCAGAGTGAAAAACCATTTAGAATTAAAACGCCACCGCGATATTCTTTCCAATCTTTCTGCTTTAGATGGCTTGACCGGCATTCCCAATCGGCGACGTTTTGATGAATATTTGCAGCAAGAGTGGCGGCGTGCGCGGCGCAACCAAGAACCTTTAAGTGTGGTTTTTGGCGATATTGATGCTTTCAAAGCCTATAACGATAATTATGGACATGGTATAGGCGATCAATGTTTACAGCAGATTGCCCGTACCTTGTTAAAAAGTCTATCGCGTGGGTCGGATTTGGTCGCCCGTTATGGCGGTGAAGAATTTGTCTGCGTACTGCCGCAAACTGACATTGTCGGGGCTGTTGCGGTTGCTGAACGCTTGCGCAAGGCTGTCGAAGATTTGCACTTGACGCATGAATACTCACCGATTTCAGCTTGGGTGACTATGAGCTTAGGAGTCGCCGAGCAGGTGCCTAGCGCGGCAGAAGATGATAACAGCATTGCTCATTTATTACGTGCGGCTGATAGGAATCTTTATGCCGCTAAACATGCCGGGCGAAATTGCGTGATACCGCCTCCGCCGGCTGCTTAAAATCTGCTCGCGCCGATTAAAAGTCCACATCAACTTGCCAAAGTGCTTGTTCTGCGGCGGCGAATGCCTGCCATAAGTCGGCATAAGTTTGTTGCGTGATGGGATGGCGGTGTTGCGGAATTAAATCTGCTAAAGGGCGTAGCACAAAGGCGTATTTGAGAATTTCTTCTCGCGGTAATCTGAGTTTGCCTTGTTGTATCATTAAATCGTCGTAGAGCAATAAATCTAAGTCTAGGGTACGGCTAGAAAATTTCTCGCTGTGCCGCTGGCGCGCATTGTCTGTTTCAATGTGCGTTAGCTGTTGATTGACATGCAGCACAGTTTCTTGTGTCTGCAATCCCACCACCAGATTGTAAAAATTCTCACCATCAAAACCCACTGCCGCACTTTCATAGACCGGCGAAATGCGTAACTCGCCATACGCCTTACGCAACGCCTGTACGCCGTTGCGGATGTGCTTTAAGGGTTCGATGTTACTGCCGATACTGATGTAAACTTGGTGCATAAGCATTTATGTTTTGTAAAAATCGATCATGCTTTGAAAAACGCCCAGCAAGGTATTGACGGGCGTAATAAAATAATCCTCTGTATCAAGCCATAGCTGCTTGTCTTGCAGTTGCATAAAACGCCAAACGTCGCCGGTGGTCACACAACCGAACACGGCTTTGACGGATTTGCCGCGCTGTTGATTAATCAAACTCGCGCCTAGCATTTGCGCGGCGCATTGTCCCAAACCCGCTTCCATGTCTTGTTTTTTGGCTTCTAGCAAGGCGATAACAGGGGTTTCAACAAAAGCTTGCACAGGGCTAAGAGACAGCAAAAAATCACATTCACCGACTAAGCCGGTTTTGCGTTCTGCATTAAGTGATACGCCTGAATGAATACTGAGAGAATCGAGATTGAGGTCTTGCAGTTCTAGCAAAATAGGCATCACCAGTAGCTCGTTACGAACTTTTTCGCTGCCAGCCGGGAGGGCAATTTGTAAGCCTTTTTGCAACGTGGGCGCATATCGCTGGCTCATAGCTATGGGCGTGCTGTGTGGAAACAAGGCTTTACTGCCCAGTTGCAGCGCAAAGGTATAAACCAGTTTTTCTAAGGTAAAGCTGCGATATGCCACGATTGTCACCAATTTAACGGCTGACCCGCGTTTGTCCGCTGTTGCTTAATACGCGCACGCGCTCGCCGACATTGAACACGGGTTCGGCACTTTGTACCACCACAATGCGTGAGCCGTTGTCTAAACGCACGGTTATTTCTAAGCCTTTACCCTTGTGCGCTTGTTGATCGATGCCGCCGCCAATTACCGCGCCCGCAGTCGCGCCAATGGCGGTGGCGATGCCGCGTCCGGTGCCGCCGCCGACGGTGCTACCGGCGATGCCGCCGATGACACCGCCAGCGAGCGTGCCGAGTGTGCCGCTGTTGGGGTTGCGAATTTCGACCCAACGGAGGTGTTCAATCACGCCCATTTGCATCTGATAAGCGCGATTGACATCGGCATCACTGCGGTAGCTGTGACTGGGCGGAGGTGCGCAGGCAGTCAAGCTGAAGATGACGGGAATAAAGAAAAATAAAGCGATAGGTTTCATGCTATGACCTCTTATGATTTCCAGTGCCTAAAAATGGCGCAAGCCGCAGGGGCTGTTTGATGGCATCTTATCTAAAAATGCGGCTTATAATCGACCGTATAAACCGAGTAAATGCCGCAATTTTTGATCCAGTCCGTGTGGTACAGCCTCCCAAGTGAAACGCCAACGCCAGTTACCGGTCGGCACCCCGGGGATGTTCATGCGATGTTCGCTGCCGTAGCCCAGCAAATCTTGCATAGGTACAATGGCGAGATAAGCGACTGAAGCGAAGGCGGCGCGAATTATAGGCCAAGGCATGTCGTGCGGATTGGCACTGAGGTAATCACACACATAACTTTGCACTTCCGGCGGCATACTGCGAAACCAGCCTAGCGTGGTGTCGTTGTCGTGTGTGCCGGTGTAAACCACGCAGTTGGCTTCATGCTGATGCGGTAGATAGGGATTTTCCGCGCCGCCGCCTTCAAAGGCGAATTGCAGGATTTTCATGCCGGGAATGTTAAATTGTTGCCGTAAAGCGGTCACTTCGTCGGTGATGACACCTAAATCTTCGGCCACCAAAGGAACGCTGCTTTTTTCTTGTAAGACCTGAAATAAGGCTTCGCCGGGGGCTTTGACCCAGCAGCCTTCCATCGCCGTGGGGGCGTTGGCTGGAATTTCCCAATAAGCTTCAAAACCGCGAAAATGATCAATGCGCACCAAATCAAATAACGTGCCTTGCGTACTGAGGCGTTCTAACCACCATTGAAAGCCGTTATTCTGCATGTACTCCCAGTCGTAATGCGGATTACCCCAAAGCTGCCCGGTGGCAGAAAAATAATCGGGTGGCACACCTGCCACTACGCTAGGTCTGCCCTGTGCGTCCATGCGAAAATTTTGTCGTCCCGCCCAGACATCTACGCTGTCAGTGGCAACGAAAATGGGTAAGTCGCCAAACATGACTACGCCGTGTTGATTGGCGTATTTTTTTAAAGCCTGCCATTGTTGGTAAAACAAAAATTGTTCAAAACTGTATTGTGCCATTTCCGGCGCGAAGCGTTGTTTGGCTGCGGTTAATGCAACGCGATCACGGTTACGATACTTGTCTTCCCATTGCCACCAGGGTTGTTCTTGGTGTTGCTCTTTGAGGACGCGAAACAAGGCGTAATCTTTTAACCAAAAAGCGTTATGGGCAAGAAATTCGCCGTATTCAGTTTGAGTATTATCATCGGCGTGTAGTTTAAAGCGGGTAAAGGCTTCTTTAAGCAGGCAGGCACGGCACTCATCCCAATTATCTTCAGCACCGGTTAAATGAATTTCGGTGTTTTGTAACCAACCGCGCTGTACTAATAATTCTAAGCTGATCAAGCGCGGATTGCCGGCATGAACGGATTGACATTGGTAGGGCGAAAGATCGCCATGCGGTACGCCGAGCGGCAGCGTTTGCCAGACGCTAAAGCCGCTATTCTGTAGAAAATCAACAAACCAATAAGCATTGGGACCGAGATCGCCGCTACTGGTAGGACTAGGTAAGGACGTGGGATGCAGGAGTATGCCTGCGCGGCGTTTATCTAATTGGTGCATGTTTTTAAAACGTAATGGGTTGAGGAAAGTTAGGCATCAACACTCTGGGAGTGGCTCTCTGGGAGTGGCTCTCTGGGAGTGGCTCTCTGGGAGTGGCTGACTTCCAAGTCAGCCAAGCGGCGAAGCCGCTTCAATCGCCTACGGCGATTTGGCTAAGCTGGAGCTTAGCCGCTCCCAGTCGGTCCAAGCGGCGAAGCCGCTTCAATCGCCTACGGCGATTTGGCTAAGCTGGAGCTTA
>CAZOSP010000055.1:0-25796 GCA_964582525.1 uncultured Thiomargarita sp.
TTTGGGCGTGTGTCTGGGAGCGGCTGACCTGGGAGCGGCTGACCTGGGAGCGGCTGACCTGGGAGCGGCTGACTTCCAAGTCAGCCCAAGCGGCGCAGCCGCTTCAATCGCATCCAGCGATTCGGTATATCTCAATGACTTTGAGACACCCATAGCAAAAAATAAATTTAGGCAACAGAACACCATAGCCATTCAATAACCTAATGATGGCTTTTTGCAAAAAATCGATTTGATGGGAGTGTTAGACTAAAAGCCTGCTAACGCTGTTTACTCGTTCCCGCTCCCGCGTGCGAACGCGCAACCTATGATCTACACGGCTAAGCGGGAGCTTAGCCGCTCCCGCTGCTTCCAATAATCACCTTCCTAGATAAAAAAACATGAAAATACATACTCGCCTGTTGGCGACCACCTTGATTATCAGCATTGTGCCACTGACGCTTATCGGCAGCTTAGGTTTGTGGCGAAGTTATCAAGCCCTGACAGAACACACTTTTAGCCATTTACAAAGCGTGCGGGAAAGCAAAAAACATCAAATTGAGCGTTTTTTTGAGGACCGCCGCGAGGATATGTTGGTGTTACTGCGCATGGTTTCGCTGCTGCGTCAGGATGCCGAGCAGAAATTGCTCTCGGTGCAAAGCAATAAAATCGCGCAACTGGAGGCTTTGTTACAGGAACGCTTGCGCAATATTTTGGTGTTATCGCATGACGAGTGGATTGCACAAGCTTTAGAGCAGTTTGATGGAGCGATGCAAGCGGAAGGCAAGGTCGGCGGCTTGGCTTGGCAATCGATAGAAGGGCGGCTTGGACGAGCCCTGCAAGAAATTCAGCAAGAATATGATTATTTTGACCTTTTGCTGATTTCTAAGGAAGCCAATGTGGTTTATTCAACGCGCCAGGGGGCGGATTTAGGTACGAGTCTCAGCCAAGCCGTGCCGTCTCTAAACCCCTTGCGTGATGCTTTTGATAAAGGTTTACAACAGCTTGCGATAATTGACTTTAGCCCTTATGCGGACGCTGATGGGCAGCAGGTCGCTTTTATCAGTGCGCCGCTGCATCGTTTTGGTGAATTGTCTGGGGTGTTGGTTTTGGCTTTCACTGTAGATTCTCACGCGCCCAATTCGATGAATACCATTATGCAACGCCGCGAAGGTCTGGGCTACAGCGGCGAGAGCTTGTTGCTCAGTCGCCACGAACCCGATAGCCCGTATCAAGTCATTGGTGATGTCGCTGCGCCGGATGCCGAAGCTTATGCGAATGGGCTGCACATTGCCTCAGATTTACCCGCTCACTCCTCCTCACTTTATATGACTAAAAACAAGTTGTTAAAACTCAGCACTTATTCAGCGTTAAATATCGACGGTCTCAACTGGGCATTGGTCACTCAAATTAATTTAGAAGAAGCGATTACCCCTAAACTGCATAAAGAACAAGCCGATTTTTTCAGCCAATACATCACGCACTATGGTTATCGCGATTTATTGCTGGTGCATCCGCAAGGGCAGATTTTTTATAGCGTAGCCAAAGAAGATGATTATGGTTCTAACCTGTTTGAGGATGAATACAGCGATACGCATTTAGCCGAATTAGTCCGGCAGGTGCGCGATAGCGGGCAACTGGCTTTCAGCGATTACGCCCTGTATGAACCCAGCAATAACGAGCCCGCCGCCTTTATTGCGCAACCCCTGCTGTCATCACAAGGCGTGCTAGAACTGATTGTCGTGTTGCAACAACAGAGCAACAGCATGGGCGACATTATGGGTGATCGTGCCGGCATGGGGACGCAGGGAGAAAGCTATTTGGTGGGTGCGGATTATTTGCTGCGCTCGAATAGTTTTCTTGATCTCGAACACCGTAGCGTACAAGCCTCGCTGCACAATCCCGCGCAAGGCAGCATCAAAACTGCCAGCGTAGAAGCGGCACTGGCGGGCAAAAGCGGCGAACTCATCGGCACAAATTATTTAGGGCAGCGGGTGTTATCTGCCTACGCGCCGCTTGACATAGCGGATAGGCACTGGGCTTTAGTGGTGGACATCAATGCCCGCGAGGCTTTTGCTGGTATTCACCAGTTCATGCGCCTGAGCATCGGCTTGATGCTGTTTATCATCGGCTTGTGTTGGTGGTTTGCGAGCGGTTTTACGCATCGACTGGTACAACCGCTGCTGCAAGTGCGCGATCATTTGACTCTGCTGTCACAAGGCGAAGTGCCGAGTGCCTCGTTAAACTATGCGGGACATGACGAAATCGCCGATATTTTTGCCGCCTCCAAACAACTTAAACAAGCCCTGCGTACCATTATTGCTCAAGCCAATAATATTGCTGCTGGAAATTACAATCATCAAATCAATCTATTATCCGACAAAGATGAGCTTGGGCAAGCACTGGTGAACATGCACAACACCCTCAGCGGTGTTATCCAACAGGCACATTTTATTGCACAAGGCGATTATTCACGCGAAGTACGGGTATTGTCTGACAATGATCAACTGGGGCAGGCACTGGCAAATATGACGCGCACCTTGCGTCAGATGCACACAGAGAATGCCACCGCGCTGGCAAAATTAGAACAGGAAAATGCGCAAAAAAGCCGCGCTGATTGGTTCAAAACCGGCATTAGCCAACTCAATGAGCGTATGAGCGGACAACAAAATACCGCGACTTTAAGCAAACATATTATTCACTTTTTAGCCAACTATGTGGAGGCACAAATTGGCACTTTTTATCTGCTACAACAACAGCCTAGCAACGAGCAAGGGATTCTCAAATTGTTTGGCAGCTATGCTTACACGCGGCGCAAAAATATCAGTCATGAATTTGTCTTAGGCGAAAGTTTAGTGGGGCAGGCGGCATTGGAAAAACAACTGATTGTGGTGTCCGCCGTGCCAGATGACTACACGCAAATCCAATCCAGCCTTGGCGCTCACGCGCCGCACAATCTGGTCATTGTGCCTTTTATGTATGAAGGCAAACTGGCGGGTGTGTTTGAATTAGGACGTTTCGCCGCGTTTAGCGATGATGAATTGAGCTTTTTAGAACAAGTGACGCAACCCATTGGCATAGCTATCAACACTGCCGAATCGCGGCTACGTTTGCAAGAATTATTAGAACAAAGTCGCGCACAAACCGAAGAATTACAAAGCCAATCGGAAGAATTGCAAACCCAGCAAGAAGAACTGCGCCAAAGCAACGACGAACTGGCAGCGCGTGGGCGCGATTTAGAGGCGCAAAGAGAAGCTATCCATAAGCAAAACAATGCGTTAGAAGAAAGCCAAAAAGCCATTCAAGCAAAAGCTGAAGAGCTAGAATTGGCGAGCAAATACAAATCCGAATTTCTTGCCAACATGTCGCACGAATTACGCACACCGCTGAACAGTATGCTGATTTTGTCGCAAATGTTAATGGAAAACCGCCCGCAAAATCTCACCCAGCAACAAGTTGAATCGGCGCGCACCATTCATCAAGCGGGCAACGATTTACTGCGCCTGATTAATGATATTTTGGATTTATCTAAAGTCGAAGCGGGCAAAATGAAACTGCACATGGAGGTCTTTGCCCTTGAGCCAGTCATAGAAAACTTGCGGCGCAAATGCCAACCCCTAGCCGATGACAAGAACTTGCATTTAAGTTTTCACTCAGACCTCGCGCCCGATACCTGTTGTCACAGCGACTCGCAACGCCTTGAGCAAATTCTTACCAACTTGTTATCAAACGCGCTTAAATTCACCGAAGCAGGCGGTCAAGTGAGCTTAAAAATCAGTCAAACGGCGGATGATCTGCTGGCTTTCGCCGTCACTGATACGGGTATTGGCATTTCGCCGGCACAGCAAAAAGTCATTTTTGAAGCCTTCCAACAAGCCGATGGCACGACCAGCCGACGGTTTGGCGGCACCGGCTTGGGCTTGTCGATTTCGCGCCAGCTTGCCAAGCTATTAGGCGGACAAATTACGCTGCACAGTGTGAGCGGCGAAGGCAGCACTTTTACGCTGAGTATTCCGTTGGAAGCGGCGAGTTTGCCGATGAGTCCCACCGCCGCAGGCGACCTGGGAGCGGCTAATCTCCAGATTAGCCCCGCCGCCGTAGGCGTTTCGGCTGACTTGGAAGTCAGCCGCTCCCAGAGCAGCCACTCCCAGATTAGCCCCGCCGCCGTAGGCGACCTGGGAGTGGCTAATCTCCAGATTAGCCCCGCCGCCGCAGGCGGCGATTCGGCTGACTTGGAAGTCAGCCGCTCCCAGAGCAGCCACTCCCAGGCGGACCCCGCCGCAGACGGCGATAAATCCCTGCTCATTATTGAAGACGACAACAAGTTTTGTCAGATTTTAGCTGACTTAGCGCGGCAGCGCGGCTTCAAAGCCTTGTGTGCCAACGACGGCAAACAAGGCTTACACATGGCGCGAGAACATCGTCCCAGCGCGATCATATTAGATGCGGGATTGCCGCAACTAGACGGCTGGACGGTGATGGAAGCACTCAAAGACGACGCACAAACCCGTCACATTCCGGTGCATTTTATCAGCGGCGCGGACAAGCCCGCCGACGCTCGGCACATGGGCGCGATAGGTTACTTGCTCAAACCGGTGAGCATGACAGAACTGAGTGGCGCCTTTCAAACCATTGAAAGCTTTATCCAAAACCCGCTTAAGCAGGTGCTAGTGCTGGCAGACGACGCGGCTCACAGTGAAAAAATTGTGCAGCTTCTACAAACTGATGTGGTTAAAGTGACTCACGCGCTGAGTAAAGCCGCCGCTACAGACTTATTAATGCAGGCGGAGGCAAATTACGATTGCGTGGTACTGGATGTCAGCAGCGAACAAGAAACCGGTTTGTCGCTGCTGGAGGAACTTTGTCAACAGGAAAAAACCCGGCTTATTCCGGTGATTATTTACGCCGAGCGCGCACTGTCAGCCGCAGAAGAAAAGCAGCTAGAAAGCTGCACCCAGCAACTGACGCTCAAATCCGTGCGTTCGCCCGAACATTTACTCGATGAAGCCGTGTTGTTTTTGCACCAAATCGAAAGTCAGTTACCCGAACCTCAACGCGAAGTCTTGCACCGCCTGCATGATAAGGACGCGCTTTTTCAGGGTAAAAAAGTGCTGCTTGCCGATGATGACATGCGCAATGTGTTTGCTTTAGGTTCAGTTTTGGAAGACAAGGGCATGGAGCTGGTGCTGGCTAAAAATGGCGAAGAAGCCGTGCAACAATTACGCGAGCATCCTGACATCAGCTTGATATTGATGGATTTAATGATGCCGAAAATGGATGGCTTTGAGGCGATGCGACAAATCCGCAGCGAGTCGCGTTTTAAGAAAGTTCCGATCATTGCGCTGACGGCTAAGGCGATGAAAAATGACCGTAGCAAGAGCATTGAAGCGGGCGCGAATGATTATTTATCTAAGCCGATAGAAATGGACAAGTTGCTGTCGCTGATACGGGTGTGGCTGCATGGTGTCTAAGCTTCACTGCCTTTAAGCCTTCCGCAAACCTGACAGGTCTTCAAGACCTGTCAGGTTTTTGGAAATTATTGATCTGAAGCACTATTCCGCGTTCGCGCCGCAAAAAGACGCGGCGTTTCGGCTGACTTGGAAGTCAGCCACTCCCAGCGTTCGCGCCGCAAAAAGACGCGGCGTTTCGGCTGACTTGGAAGTCAGCCACTCCCAGCGTTCGCGCCGCAAAAAGACGCGTCGCAAACCCTACAAAGCCACTCCCAGGTCAAAATTCTCCATACTCGGTATAAAAAACATGCGAATAGAGGCTAGACACCCATTGCTTGCCTTCTTGCGTGACTTTCAAATAGCGTAGCGCGGGTTGGATATAATCGCGCACCTGCTGCCAATAATATTTAGGATAATCGCGGCGCAACGCTTCCAGCGTGTTAAAACCTAATTGCTGGGCGAGTCCGGTTTCCTGCATTTCATAAAACAGGGCGGGCAGCTTGCGTAGGCAATCGGGACCAGCCATGCGCGCAATTAATGCGGCGGCACGTACCAAGCCGGGGTAGTCATCAGAAGCCTGTTGAGCGGCTTCGGCGGGCAGCGGAAAGCGTGTCATTTCAATATTGTTGGCGATAAAATCGGCATCAATATAGACATTTTTGCCAAACCGTTCATGGATAAATAATTTGCTGCGATCCACATGGTAGGGCGCGAGTACCGCATCAGTTGCCCAAGCCTCAAGGAGAAAGGTTTCCTCACCTATGCCGCTGGCATAGCGATTTTGCGTTTCATCATCGGCGCGACAAATGCCGCGAATATGTCCAATATCATGGCACAGCAAGGAGATCATAAAATTCATCCAGTCTCGACTGGCAACGCCGCCGTCACGGATGTGTTTGCCGCGTAAAATCTCCTGCCCAACCAAAGCCACCATCATGCTGTGTTCCATGTTGTGATACAGGGCATCGCTATTGGCAAAATGTTCCAACGCCATGCGCCCCGCCCAGACGATGATCGAGTTGTTAGAGGTCTGCATATTGCCATAATTGCGTGTGTAGCCGATGTCCAGTTGTTTTACAAAGGCATCAATGATGACTGCGGTGGGATTAAACATGATGCGTTTCCTCTGCTAGAGACGCTGCATTGCAAGCTCTCTACAATCCTAAAAGCTAGAGAGTGCGTAAGCTTTCTAACAGCGCACTGCGCTCTTCCCATTGCTTTTTATCGCGCTGGTAGTGTGTGCGGGTTTTGCTACAGACCAAAGTCTGCGGCGAACCTTTGCGTTCAGTGATATGCGTCATATCACATTGATGCTTTCCAATGATGTGATGCAAATGCTGGCGACGATCTTGACGCACACGAAAACGATGAACTTTTTCTAGCGGAGAAAGCAAGAATCTTTGTAGCTCCGCGCAGTCTTGACATTGACAGGATAAGCGAATGTCTTGCTGCCAATCGGTTGGTTCAAGCACTGCTTCGCGGGTGAGTTCAGTGAGTTGCTCTATGGCATAGAACTGACTGGGTCTTTTGACCGTGTTTAAAACGCCTAAAAATGGGTGCATGTTATTTTCCTTTGAAAACGAGGCTCTTTGTGCTTAACCGTTCACGCCCCCAGACTAAACCTGACAGGTCTTCAAGACCTGTCAGGTTTTTGCTAAGAGGGATGTAAACACTTACCTTTGTGCCGTAGCAGTTAGTAGTTATGGGTGTTATAGGGATTGCCCCATTCGGTCGTGTATTGAATCTCAAATTCAATGATCGCTCCCGCAAGCTGTTGTTCCCTATTGAAAGGGGCTATTTCAGCGGCTATGTCTTGGATGTCATCAATCAGTGGATCAAGCGAAGTGTCAGACAGCATCAGGGCTTTTTCTAAATCGCCTAGTAAGGCGTTAGCCACTGCGTTAGGGTGTCTATCACCTCGCGCATCAACCAAGCCTTCAATACGCACTGTGAGAGTTTTCACCGTGCCGCCAAATTTATTACGCTCGCGCATTTCTGCCTGTTCCCAGACAGAAATGGCGGGTACAAGCTGCTGCTCCAGCACTGCGACACTGCGATACACATTGCCAACGCCGATGTCTGTCGCATAGCCATTGGCAAATGTGATGGTTTCCAGTTGCGTTATCAGGCATTCAATGATTTGTTCGCGTATTGTTATCATAAAGGTTGTCTCTGTCGTGCGTGCGCGACGAAAAGATGTCGAAGCACACTACTCTGCTTCTCGCGGGGTTGACACCCGCGTAACGTGAGAGATTAAATCAACGCTAATAACTCGGCTAACAAGGTGCGCGCATTTTCTACACCGATCTGCATATTGCTGTCTATTTCTTCCATGCTAATACTCGGCGCACCACGTCCGGCGGCGGCATTGGCAATGATGGCGCAGGTTGCGTAACAGATGCCCAGCTCTCGCGCCAGGGCGGCTTCCGGCATGCCGGTCATGCCCACGAGATCACAGCCGTCGCGCTCTAGGCGGTCAATTTCGGCAGCGGTTTCTAAACGTGGTCCTTGAGTCGCGGCATAGACGCCTTGCTGATGAACACGCAGCGAAGTTTGGCGGGCAGCTTGGAGTAAATGCTCGCGCAGTGTGCCGCAATAAGGTTGGGTAAAATCAATATGCACGACCGGCTGATCTTTGTCGCCCGCGCCCTGTTCAAAAAAGGTGTGCGAGCGTCCCCAAGTGTAATCAATCAGTTGATGCGGGATGACTAAATCACCGGGCTGCATGTCTGGGTGAATAGCACCTACGGCGGCAAATGCCAGCACCCTTTTTACCTCCAGATGATGCAGACTCCAGAGATTTGCGCGGTAGTTAATTTGATGCGGTGGTATATGATGTCCGTAGCCATGACGCGGGAGAAATATCACGGTAGTATCGCAATAATGTCCGTAAGTGACAGGTCCGGAAGGTTCGCCATAAGGCGTGTGAACAGCACGTTTGCGTTCGATTTTCAGCCCCGGAAAAGAGGTAATGCCGGTGCCGCCAATAATTGCCAATTCTGCCATGTTTATAAGCCTTTTACGGCGTAAATGCCTGCTGCATTACGCCAATATTTGTGGTAATCCAATCCGTAACCAAACACGTAACGGTTGGGGATGCTTAAGCCACAGAAATCGGTATACGGCAAGCCATCGGGATGTCGCGCTTGCTGTTTTTCGACTAAAACTGCGGTGAGGACTTCCTTAGCCCCCTGCGCTTGGCAATAATCAACTAAAGCGCGTAAAGTCAAGCCTTCGTCTAGGATGTCGTCTATTAACAAAACCGTTTGCCCAGCTAAGTCGCTGTCGGGATACTTTTTCCAATGCAAATCGCGTCCTTGAGTAGTGCCGCGATAGCGCGACGCATGAATGCTATCGAGTTGCAAGGGAAAATCTAAGCGGCTTAGTAATTGTCCGGTGACCATAATGCCACCAGTGAGAACGCACAAACACAGCGGATCGCTGTCTTTAAGACGCTCGCTGATGGCTTGCGCCATCCGCTGCAATGCTTGTTCGACTTCGGCGGCACCGTATAAGCATTCCGCATCACGACGCGCTTCCGTTATTGAAGGTAAATGTTGCTCAGTCACTGTGATAAGGTCCTTGATTAGCGTTAAACGTAAGCTACTCATCCTAGCAAGACTCAGGTAGTATTAAAATACACCCTGAAGCAGCATAGCAGATTTTTTTACGCTCTCGTGCGAGGGCATTGTGGAGATTGACTACATGAGCGACAAGCATTCTTTCGGCAGTACAGAAAACCCAACAACAGATACGCCAGCAGTATCCCATGAAACACAGGCGCAAGAAATCATTAAGAGCTATATGTTGATGACTTCAGGAGCGGGTTTAGTGCCGCTGCCTTTGCTCGACATAGTTTTGGTGAGCAGTATTCAACTAAAAATGTTGCAGGCTTTAGCCACTCTGTATGATCAAGCCTTCGATAAGGAATTGGGCAAATCGATGATTGGCGCGTTATTAGGCAGCGCGTTGCCGATGTCTGCCGCAGGCAGTTTTGCTAAACTGCTACCCGGCTTGGGAACTGTGTCGGGCATGATTAGCATGTCTATTCTGAGCAGCGCGGCAACCTATGCTTTGGGACAGGTGTTTGTCAAGCACTTCGCATCCGGTGGCAGTTTGCTGACTTTAGATGTAGAAGCAGTGCGTGGGCAGTTTCTCGACAGCTTAGAAGAAGGCAAAAAAGCTGCCGCACGTTTGCGTAAAACGATGGATAAAAGCCAGGACTAAGGCGGTTAGCACACGCCATGCAACGGGAGAAATGATTAATGAGCCGCACATCGACCCCGCACAAACCGCCGGCTGACACCGCAAATCCGCCCTATTATGTGCTAACCACACAAGAGCTTGCGCAGGTGTGTAACAGCCAAGCCAGCCGTTTAAGCAGCACTTTTGACAAAACCCAGCTCTATCACCTGCCGGGCGGCAAGCTGGGCATTCCGCCGCTGCTGGTGCGCGCTTATTTGCAGGCGCGTGGCGTGGATTACAGCTTTGTCACATTGGCACATGTGAATATGCGCGGCGGCGTGGCAAAAACTACCAGCACCATTTCGCTGGCGACTCGTGCAGCGCAATATGGCTTCAAAACCTGTATTCTTGATGTCGATTCGCTCGGTTCAGTGTCTCTGGCTTTTGACAGCGCACCTGCGGGTAATGACCTGATTTTTCACGATATATGGAAAAATCCACAGCCCTCTCTGGCGACCGCGCTGAAACGCATTGACGAGTTTTTATATTTGCTGCCCTCTTCGCTCGATAACGGCTTGCTAGATACCGAACTGCGCGAGCCACAACAACAACGCGATGCGGTTTACGGCGTTTGCCAAGCCCTGCGCAACAATGGCTTTGATTTGGTGGTCATAGACTGCCCTCCGGCATTAAGCGCGGTGGTGATTTCTACCTTATGCGCCGCCGACGCGATTATTATTCCGGTCGCCGGCGACACCTTTTCTTTTAGCGGCTTAGAGGTCACTTTGCGCGAAATTCGCAATATTTGCCAAACTTTCGCACTAGAATCGCCCGATGTACGGATTTTACCGGTGCGCTACCAAGAACACGAAAGAGTCTCCTCCAATGCCCTATCGCGCTTACAAGAAGATTATGCAGAATACCTATTGCCAGTACAGATTCGCAGCAGCACCCTCTTCGATCAAGTCTTAGAAATGCGCCAAAGCGTATTTGCCAACGCCCGCAAAAGCCCGGCCCGCGAAGACTACGACCAATATGTTCGATATTTATTAGGCATTGACCTAGCCTGCCAAGCAAAGGTTAGGCTTTAGATTTTTTATAGGCTAAAACTGTCCGCACCACACCATCAATGGCAAAATACTGAATTTGATATTTCCCGCCGAGCTTGGGAAAATCCGCAATCTTACTGCTCACTCTCATCACTTAAAAAATAGGCAAAACTATGGAATGGGAAACCGTTATTGGGCTAGAAATCCATGCCCAACTGGCAACACAGAGTAAAATCTTCTCCAGCGCATCTACCGCCTACGGCGCAGAGCCAAACACGCAGGCGTGCGCAGTCGATTTAGGACTGCCCGGCGTGCTACCGGTGTTAAACCAAGCAGCCGTGCGCATGGCAAGCACCTTTGGCTTGGCGATTGGCGCGCAGGTCGCCAAACGCTCAGTGTTTGCGCGCAAAAATTATTTTTACCCCGACTTACCCAAAGGCTATCAAATCAGCCAATACGAGCTGCCCATAGTAGAACAAGGGCAAATAGAAATCGACATTGAAGGAGACAGCAAAGTCATTGGCATTACCCGCGCCCATTTAGAAGAAGATGCCGGTAAATCACTGCACGAAGATTTTAGCGGCATGACCGGCATTGACTTAAATCGCGCCGGTACACCACTGTTGGAAATTGTTTCAGAACCAGACCTGCGCTCGGCAAAAGAAGCTGTAGCTTATATGAAAAAAATTCATTCCCTAGTACGCTACTTAAATATCTGCGACGGCAATATGCAGGAAGGCTCTTTTCGTTGCGATGCCAACGTCTCTGTACGCCCTAAAGGACAACAAGCATTGGGCACCCGCACAGAATTAAAGAACTTAAACTCCTTTCGCTTTGTAGAACGCGCCATCAATTTTGAAGTAGAACGCCAAATTGATTTAATTGAAAGTGGCGGTCAAGTCATGCAAGAAACCCGTTTATATGATGCTGACAAAGATGAAACGCGCCCGATGCGCAGCAAAGAAGAAGCGAATGATTACCGCTATTTTCCTGACCCGGATTTATTGCCGGTGGTCCTAGATGATGAGTTTTTAGAAGCCATCCGCGTTACCTTGCCCGAACTGCCCGATGCGAAAAAACAACGCTTTATGCAGGCGTATGAATTATCCGCTTATGATGCGGACAGCTTAACCGCCAGCCGCGAGATGGGCGATTATTTCGAGGCAGTCGTCACAGCAGTCGGCAGTCACCCCAAACTGTGCGCCAACTGGGTGATGGGCGAAGTCAGCGCGTTATTGAACAAAAATAACTTAGACATCAGCGCGTCCCCGGTCAGCGCGGAAAACTTAGCCAAGCTGTTGAAACGCATTGAAGACAATACCATTTCGGGAAAGATTGCCAAGCAAGTATTTGAAGCCATCTGCAACGGCGAGGGCGATGCAGACAGCATCATTGCAGCGAAAGGATTAAAGCAAGTCACCGACAGCAGCGCGATTGAAGCTATTGTGGATGAAATCATTGCCAACAACCCGCAGCAGGTAGAAGAATATCGTGGCGGCAAAGAAAAAATGTTTGCTTTCTTTGTGGGGCAGGTGATGCGCGCCATGAAAGGCAAAGCCAATCCCGCGCAGGTGAATGAATTGCTGAAGAAAAAGCTCTCATAATGCTGCGCTTTAGTGGGGCGATATAGCCAAAGCATATCATTTGCAGTTTTTGGATGCTGCTAAACCTTAAGATTGCCAGTTCTTTAAGGATTGGCAGTTTTATAACTTATCTACTTTTGTGATAGTCAGTATTCAGTCTCCGCGAGTAATTAGTAAAAAAGTTTCAAATGAGTCAACATAGATGGCTATTCAATTAAATAATGTAATAGGCGAACGAGGAGAAAGAATTGTTGAATTGTGTTTGACAGATTATAAAGATTTTGAGCAGCCTTTGTTTCGTCCTAGCTTTCTTGGTGAAAAATGGCCTGCTATCGATTTTTATGTTGAGCTAACCACAATTCCTAATAAACGGTTATATTTTTTTGGACAAGTAAAAACAACTACAGGCTTATTATCGGACACAGATGAAAAACTCTGCATTCACTCAACAGCAGAGAATATTCAACATCTATTACAAACTCCTGCACCAACCTATATTTTTGCTGTGCATGAGCCTTCGCAAAGAGTATTTATTCGTTCTGTTTACCAAGGAGTTAAAGCACAGGCAATAACCCAAATTCCAATAAAATATGAATTAACATCAAGCAATTTGAAAAAGCTAAATGAGGAAGTTTCTAATTATTGGAATACACATCAACATAAACCAACATTTTCGGTGTTCTCATGAATGAAAAACCAACTGCTGAAATAATTGCGTACAGAGCTGAACTACTCGCAGAGCTGTTTTTGCAAGAGCTAAATCCTTCTTTTATTACTAAACCTACCGCTAATCTAGGATTTGATTTTTTTATAGGTATTCAAAATAGCAATGGAGGAATTAATAATTATTTAGTTGAAGTTAAAGCAGCAGAACAAGAACTTGAATCTTATTATACTATGCAAACATCTCAATATAAGCGTTTAGCTTATTCAAACATTCCCGCTTTATTGTTAGTTATAGATGTGAAAAGAAATAACTTACATTATGCGTTACTTCCATTACACGAGAGTGAGATAAAAAATGAATTTCATCAGATGCGTATCCCAATGACAAAGGTGACTGATAATGAGAAAAAACTTTTATCAGAAAAATTAGCTATCTCAACTAAAATAGCACTTGCCAGTTAAGATTTAATCCACAAACCTCTCCCTTTCCACCTTTCTATTTTGGAACAATAACATGCTAATCCGTCTTAACACATTATTCTTGTGTTGTTTTTTACTCTTTCCGGCATTTGCCATTGATAAAAATACTGGCTTTGACAATCCTTTAATGGCAGCGCGTTACAAAGCATTATTAGAAGAACTGCGTTGTGTTGTTTGTCAAAATCAATCCTTAGCAGATTCTAATGCAATGCTGGCGCAAGATTTAAGAAACGAAGTGCGCGAGTTGCTAGAGCAAGGCAATAGCGATGAACAAGTCAAGAGCTTTTTAGTCAAACGCTACGGAGATTTTGTTTTGTATCGCCCCCCTTTTGAAATCAAAACCTATTTGTTATGGGGCGGACCCGCGCTATTTTTATTCATTGCCTTCTTTGTTATGTTGTATTTTATACGTTATCAAGCCAAGCCTGAAATAAGAGAAGAAATACAATTAACGGAAGACGATAAACTAAAATTGGAAAAATTAATAAAAGGGGACAAATAATGATTTTCTGGATATTCATTGCCGTATTCACCATTCTCGCGCTCATTTTTGCTGTTCCACCTTTATGGTTTAGTGCGAAAGAATCGACCGAAGAATTTGAGCAACGCAAAGCTTTGAATATTGCCATCTATAAAGAACGGCTGGCAGAGCTTGAAGCCTCTGATTTGTCGGCAAAGGAATTTGCGCAAGCCAAGCAAGAGTTAGAAAAAGGGCTGTTAAGTGAAATAGACACGCCGCAAACGCGAGTGGCAAGCAACGGCGCACGTTGGAGCGCGCTAGTCGTTTTGTTGGCTGTGCCAGCCCTGGCGGGGGCTTTGTATTGGAAAACCGGTTCACCGCAAGCGGCTTTGCAGAACATGCCGAACCCGCAAGTGACGAGTGCGGCTCATGCCGAGCCTGGGCAGGCGGCTGATGACATGATGCCGTCGCTGGAAGAGATGGTTGACAAATTAGCACAACGCCTGGAAGCGCAGCCCGATGATGCGCAGGGCTGGGAAATGTTGGGACGTTCTTATGTGGTGATGGAGCGTTACGCGCAAGCGATGTCAGCTTTTGCCAAAGCGGTTGAATTGCAGGCACAACCTGAAGCTGAATTGCTGAGTAGTTACGCGGAAACGGTAGCTATGACACGTGAGGGGCTGTTGCAGGGACAGCCCGATGAATTATTGGCGCGGGCTTTGACCATGCAGCCGCAGCATCCGAAAACGCTATGGTTAGTGGGCTTGTCGGCGGTGCAAAAGGGTGATTATCCCACAGCCGTGCGACATTGGGAGACTTTGCTGGCGCAGTTGCCGGCAGAATCAGAAGGGGCGCGAAGTGTCGCCGGGCATATCGCCGAACTTAAGCGCAATATGCTTGATAGCAGCGGCGGCGCGATGACGGCTAGCGAAACCGCAGCAACCGAAACCCCAGCAACCGAAACCCCAGCAACCGAAACCCCAGCACAACTCAGCGTCAGCGTGACTTTGGATGCGGCACTCCAAGCCCAAGCGGATGCGAATGACACTTTATTTATATATGCCCGCGCCGCCCAAGGTCCAAGAATGCCGCTGGCGATTATACGCAAGCAAGTCAAAGACTTACCCATTACTGTTAAACTTGATGATAGCATGGCGATGATGCCAAGTATGAAGTTGTCAAGTGTGCCGCAAGTGATTGCAATGGCGCGAGTCTCTAAAAGCGGTTCAGCCATCATGCAGCCGGGCGATTTATTTGGCGAAAGCGCGGCATTCGATTTATCTGAAAACGACCGCGCCAGCGTTGTCATCAATCAACAAGCCCCTTGATTGGAAGTGTGCCTGCGTCCTTACGCAACAATACGCAACAAGAGGAAAAAACCCACACTCGTCGGACTTAAGTTCAACCATTTTTTACGCAGACCTATGTTAGCAGGCATTGATTTTGCGTTATCCCCTCTGTAACACCTGCGACACTGACTTGTTACGTTAAATACAACAAGTTTGTCGCAGCACTTGGTTTTTAATCAGAGGTTTTTATCATGCGAGCGTTAAGCGTATTAAGTCTGTTTCTGCTGTTGCTAGTGAGTCCACCGGGTGGGGCTACTGATATGGGGCGGGTGAGTAAGGATAACGGTAGCCAAACCACTGAGGACATGGGGCGGGTGAGTGTAAAAAGCGAGCAGCTTAAGCGGAATGCTTAAGCCTCGCGGCATAAACGTCAAATATCTGACGTTTGTATGCCAGTCTTGTCAATGGAATGTTCTTGCATCCAAGTAACAACCCGATCTTTTAATTCTGTTAAACGCCCATGAAAAAAATGATCCGCGCCAGTCAATAGTTGGTAATTAGGTTGATGTGTTTGGCTTTGCACCCACGCATCAACGGCTTCAGGATTGACCACTTCATCCGCGTCGCCTTGTAGCAGCAGACTAGGGACGGCACTCAGCGGCGTGTTTTCAAAGGCGAAGCGTTGCACCGGCGGGGCGACTAAAATTAAGCGTTGCGGGGCTAAACGCTGATGCACTCGCAACGCCACATAGCTACCAAACGAAAAGCCCGCCAGCCAGCAGTGTTGTGGCGCGAAATAGCTGTCTGCCCATTCTGCTAAACGCAACACATCTTCGCTTTCTCCTATCCCTTGCGCAAATTCTCCACTGCTTTGACCTACGCCGCGAAAATTAAATCGTAGCGTGACCGCGCCGCATTGTCGCAGCGCGTTTGCCAGCATATAAACCACCTTGTTATCCATGCTACCGCCGTACAAAGGATGCGGATGACAAATAATGGCTAAGGCTGATCGTGTTTGCGCAGGCTTTGGGCATTCGATAAGCACTTCTAAGTCACCGACTGCGCCGTTTAATAGACGTTTTCCTGCCGTACAGTTTGTTTTCATAGTCGCACTCGTTTATTGATATGATGCAAAAACCTCTTTTTCAGCATCAGGTGATTCATTGAGTCAGTATTCACTGCCCCCCAAAAAAACTTGACGGGTCTTGAAGACTTGTCAGGTTTGAGTTTCGGAGTGTGAACGGTTACTTCATTTAATCTGCAAGCGCGTCACCACGCGACCCTGACATAAATGCTCATCAATAATTTCATCAATATCCTCTTGATCAACAAAGGTGTACCAGATGTCTGCGGGATAGACGACCATGACCGGACCCTGTTCACAACGATTTAAGCAACCAGCCGTATTAATACGCACTTGATTATCTTTATGTAATTGCAGTTCTTTGACGCGCTTTTTGGCATAATTGCGCAATTCTAAGGCACCATGATTTTGACAGCAGGTTTCGCCGATTTGACGTTGGTTGGTACAGAAAAAAATATGATATTGATAATAACTTGAGTGGCTCATAGCAACGCTCCATAATGTTGTCACAAATTGATAAAAATGACAGAAACTCATCAAGCTCAAAGAGGATTTTACATGTCACACACCATTCTGGTGGCAGATGATAGCCGCATTTCCAGAATGTTGATAGGCGCGATGATTCGCCGCGTTTATCCGGATGCGCATATTATTGAGGCTGAAGATGGACAAGATGCTTTAGACAAGCTGGCAGATCAGCCGCTAACAATGGCAACTATTGATCTACACATGCCGGAAATGGACGGTTTAGAGCTTGCGCAGATTTTACGCGCACGTTTTCCAAAACTCAGAATAGGGCTACTAACTGCGGATACAGAAGACGCTGTAGCCCCTGTCGCAGCGCAGTTAGCCTTAAGCTTCATTGCCAAGCCGCTCTCTGAAACGCAAATGATGCAGTTTCTTAATAACGTGAACGATTAGGTCAGGTTACGCAGTTAGTGTTTTTTCTCTCGCGCCCTAGCGGGAATAGCTCATCCCTCTTGTCACTCCAACATAACCATTGGAGAAAAGTGCCGGTTTCCGCGCTTTTTATAATTAAATCATTACACTAAAATAACATTAGGGGATTAAGCGAGCGTTAAAAGCATTATGGCAACTTTCAGATGGATTCATTCTTACCGCATAAAAGCTATCTGCGCCTTGTTGTGCGCGGGCTGCTGGTGGTTGCCGGTGTTCAGTTTTGCATTGGGTATCGCCCCCAGCTACCCACCGGTTTTTATGGAATCGGCAAGCCCGGTAAGCATTCATCTCGTGTTGCGTCAAACCACTGACCAGCTACAACTCTGGACACGCGAGGGAGAACTGTTAAGCAGCCTAGCACAGGCGCGAAAAGTCATTATTAACAATCCCCAAGTCAAAAGCCTAACCTTAGATTTTCGCAGCGGTCACTTCAACATTCCCATTATTTATCATGGCAATCGACAACGCAATGCGCAACTCATTATTCAAGGCGGACATTTTCCGCTGCTGAAGCATGTTTTGCAGGAACAAAGCAGCGGCTACTTAGATTTAGATGAAAATGGGCAAGCAGATGTGGCATACAACAATGTCGCAGAAGTGCATTTATTGGTTGACGCGAACAGCGAAATTCGTATTGAAACCCCAGCACCTTACGCCCCAACCCAAATACAGCGGGTCAAAAACCCGCCCATGTATCGCGTCAGCAGCAAAGAAAACGCCTTTCCCAGCACGCTCATCCCGCCCGGACACATTATCACCTTGCAGAGTCCCGCACTGATTTAGCGGTTAGCAGCAGATCGACAACCCGCACGGCTTAAGGTTTTCAACTTAAAAGTAACGCAAACGGCGCGAGAGGCGCGAACCTGTTAAAACGCTTGCGCCTTTAGCGTCCCTTGCGTTTTTTTAAAAGCTCGCCTCTGACGCGCTACGTTGCGAATCCAGCGCGTAGGGATGGGGATCAAGAATCGGCTCACGCTGCAAAATTAAATCGCTGACCAGTCGAGCAGAAGCCAAACTCATCACAATACCATTGCGGAAATGTCCGGTATTTAAGTACAAACCCTTCAATTCCGGGTGTTCACCAATGTACGGCACATTGTTAGGCGAACTAGGACGCAAGCCCGCCCAATGTTTTTCAACGGGAAATTTATTCAAGCCCGGCATAAGCTCGAAGGCAATTTGTTTTAAGTCTTGCAGCGCCTGCTGGGTGGTGATTTTATTAAAACCCGCTTTTTCCAATGTGCTACCAATCAACACACGACCATCAAGACGCGGAATAATGTAACGGTTATGCGCCAACACAATACGTTTAACAAAATTCGGTTGGCTATGAAACATAATCATCTGTCCGCGCACCGGGGTCACGGCGACCGCTAAAGTCAATTCCTTAAGCAAGCGCGCACTCCAAGCCCCGGCTGCGATCACAACATGATCAGCTTGCAAACGACCGTGAGAGGTTTCCACGCCACTCATTGCCTTATCCTGCGTGATGAGTTTTTGCACCTCAGTATATTCGTGAACCTCTATGCCACTATTATCAATAGCTTGACGCAAAGCTTTGACTAAACGCGGATTGCGCACCTGCCCGATAGTGGGAAAATACAAGCCCGCCTCCAAATTCGCTGGATTTAATGCCGGCTCAAGCTCGACAAGCTGTTGAGCATCGACTTTTTCTAGTGCGTAATCATAGTGTGTTGCCCATTTGCAAGCCTGCGTAGCCTCTTCCTGCCCCAGCACCAAAAAGCCGTTGCAGTTATATTCCGGATCGATACCCGTTTGTTCCGCTAACTGCTGTAAAAATGACGGAAAATGGGTTTGACTCCAACGCGCCAATTGCGTCACTGCGGCTTCATAACGCCAAGGATAGAGAGGCGATAAAATTCCCCCGCCCGCCCACGAAGCCTCCTGCCCAGTCGCCCCGCGCTCTAACAATTTTACACTTAAATTATTTTTGCGAAGTTCCAACGCGGTCAACATACCAATCGCACCGCCACCAATTATCAAACAATCCGTCATGTCTTAGCCCCTGTGTTATACCGTCCCCCCGCCTGCATTGGTTTAGATTATACTGCGCCCTGCCTGAAATCTGCGCTCAGGGATATTTTTAAGTAGTTAACTGAAAACGCTGAAAAAATCTGTAAGTCATTTGCTAGTTCCCAAGCGGCACTTTGGAACGAGGGCAATAATCACAGAAACAAGAGATAGGCAGTCCAACATATTTCCTTAATTTTTATAGAAATTATCCCACAAACTCCACCAACACCCGATACTGCGCCTGATTTTCGCCCTTATCTGAACTTTCGCCATGCGCGATATTAGCGCAAGTCCGCGCCATGCGACAGTGCATCGCAACCTCCCACGCGAGACTGTCTTTGGCATTGGGCATCACGCAGGTGGCGGCGGCTTTGGCGACGAAATGCCCGGCTTGGTCGCGCCAGTCGCCATCCGCACCGCAGCGGGTGTAGCTTTCCACTCGGGCAGCTTTAGCAGCTTTATAGACCATTTGTAATTCATCTTCAGCGGCTTCTGGGTTTTCTGCCTGTTTAATGGCGCGTCTAACCCGCTCGTCATTGTATAAATCCAGCACATTTTCAACAAACAAAGCGGCCACAGCGCGTTGTTGCGGTATGGCTAGTTTATTGAGTTCTGCACGAAATTCCGGGTCATTGCTAATGATACTCATATTGAATTCCTTTAATTTGCAAGCTCTAAGCGTTGTTCAATGCGCTTAACCCGTTCTTGCAAAAAATTAAGCCTGCATTTCAGTTAAGAATTAAATTTTCTATAGCTAAAGTGCATCAGTTGTAGGGTTCAGACCTTCTAGGTTTTCAAAACCTAGAAGGTCTTGACTTACATTAACTTTTACAAGTGATATATTTTCGCTATAGGTTTTTGGGTGCGCGTTGGGTCAGTGGTTTTTGAAGACTGCTTAACCTTAAGACTGCCAGTCCTTTAAGGACTGGCAGTCTTACAACTTGATCTGTAGTTTCATTCTTTATTCTCCACCAAATGCTCTGCCAGTAATTCAGTCAAACCATACACAGGCATTTCCATAGCATATTCCTCCATGCCTTCTTCAAGTTGAATACGACAATTAGCGCAAGCTGTCACTAAGCCGTCAACTTTGGCTTTTTCTAGCTGAATTTTTTTGCGGTTAAAGGCTTTCATTTTAATTTTATCAGCATCTTCATTAGCACTGACACCGCCACCCGCACCACAACACCAGTTCATTTTGCCGTGGTCTTCCATTTCTACAAAGTTTTTCGCTACCATATTGACCAGATTGCGCGGCTGTTGAATAACACCACCTTTGCGTACCAGTTGACAGGGATCATGGAAAGTCAGTTTTTCTTCTTCAAAGCCCTCAGTTTTTAATAACCCCTGCTGCCGAAATTCATCTAAGACTTCGAGAATATGTTGTACTTTGAAACTAAACTGACGACCTATTAAATTTGCACCTTCCCAACGGATTGCTGTGTAAGCATGACCACATTCAGGACTGATGACCGTTTTAACCTTGAGTTTCTCGGCAGCCTCAACAATGCGAGCAACAATCACTTTGGCAATATCAGAAGAACCGATTTGAATCCCTGCATTAGTGGCTTCAAAAGCTTCGCTGCTTAAAGTCCAGCTTTTGCCCGCATGATGAAAAATCTTCACAATAGCTTCTAAATATTCGGGATAATTCATAATTTCCATAGAGGACATCATCACCAAATACTCAGCCCCTTCTTGATCAAAAGGCACGTCTAAACCAGTGTCTTTTTCTACATGTTTGGCTTGAGCTTGCACCGCAGGCAGACGCACCCCCATCGGGCTACCGATTTCTACGGTGCGTTTTGCCGCGCCCTGTACGCCTTCGGGGGCGTTGCCAGAAGCGGACATGCCTTCGCGGGCTTTGCGAATCATGTAAGAAATGTCGTTACCAACCGGACACACCATTGAACAACGTCCGCATAAGGTGCAAGAATTGTAAATCAAAGGAATCCAGTCTTGTAACTCTTTATCGGTGACAGGTTTAGACAAGCCCAAGGTTTTTTTCAACATGCCCAGCAAGGTGTATTCTTGTTCCCAAACACGGCGCAACGGTTCTAATTTGTAAATCGGCGTGTATTGCGGATCGCCGGTTTCTGTGTAAAACAAACAAGCATCGGCGCATAAACCACAATGCACACAACTAGAAAAAAAAGCAGCAATGGGCGCATCAATATGTTCTTTGAAAGCATTAATGCCACGTTCTAAAGTTGCACTCATGATTGTACTCCTTTGCGACCGGCTGCCGCACCATTATACCAGCGAGAAATGAATAAAGTGAATGTGTGCATTAACTTGGTGAAAGGAAATACAATCATCAAGAGTTCCACACTTAAAATATGGATGCCTAACAACCAAGAATAAGGAAGAAACAAATGATGAAATGCCATATAACCAGTCAACAAGGGAATGAAAGTGACAGCCCAAACCAGATAATCTTCTTTGGTTGAGAGAAACTTTAAGACTGGATGCGTTAAGCGATGGTATAACAAAATCATTAAAGCAATTAAACTCATTACAGTAAATAAATCCACAATGGGCATAGGTAAGCCCGACCAGCCAAAACCAAAGACGTTCTTAAACAACTCAATATGAGGTACAAATAAGAACGGGGTCACGAATAAACCAATGTGGAAAACATAGCCAGCAACAATGGTGACAGCAGAACGCTTAAACGTGTTCTTATCGGCAGGCAAAGAGCGCGTAAACATCGTGCGTATGCCGCCTAGCATCGCGCTACCGCGTGGTGCGCTTAAATCGGTTTTGCGGCCTAACAAAAAAATTTCTAATAGTCGCAATACAATACCGAACAAAAACACTGCCAAAGCGAGATCAAAGGCAGGTCCTCGTACCCACAGCAAAAATTCTGCGCCGCTCATGTTTATGCTCCTTTTTGTAAATCGTTGACGGTGACGGTTTGGTGATTTTTCACCGCGTCAGCTTTCTTATTCCGCGTCAGCAAACCAGCGGCAACCCCCACCGCGCCGCCCGCCGCCAGTGCGTAACCCGCCACTGTAGCTAAATCGCCGGTAGGGATGGAGAGGGCTTTGTAAAAGCTGCCGCCGTCCCAAAAATCTGGCTCGGAACAGCCCAAGCAGCCATGTCCCGATTCTATCGGGAAGCTCGTGCCTTGATTCCATTTGACGGTTGCGCAGGCATTGTAAGTGGTGGGACCCTTGCAGCCCAATTTGAACAAACACCAGCCCTTTTTCGCGCCTTCATCGTCGAAAGTTTCGGCGAATTGTCCGCGTTCATAAAAGGGACGGCGATAGCAGCGGTCATGGATGTTCTGCCCGTAAAAGGCTTTGGGGCGACCCAAGCCGTCCAATTCAGGCAAGCCAAAGGCGAGGAAATGCGCTAACACCCCGGTGATGGCGACGGGAATCGGCGGGCAACCGGGGACGTTGATAATCGGTTTGTCTTTAATCAAATCCTGCACCGACACCGCGCCAGTGGGATTGGGATCGGCTTTAGGAATGCCGCCATAGGCTGCGCAAGTGCCGACAGCCACAATCGCCGCCGCGCCCTTAGCGGTTTCCAGCAGCATGTCAAGATTGCTGATGCCCGCAATGGTCGAATAGCCCGGATTGCCCAGCGGAATCGAGCCATCCACCACCAGCACGTATTGACCCCAGTTTGCCTGCATCGCCTCTTCACGCGCTAATTCCGCCGCCTCGCCGGAAGCCGCTTGCAGAGTGTGGTGATAATCCAGCGAAATGGCATCAAAAATCAGCCCTTCCACGGTTGGCGAATGCGAGCGCGTCAGCGACTCAGTACAGCCGGTACATTCTTGAAAAGACAGCCAAATCACCGAAGGACGCGGGGCGTTTTCCAATGCCTGCACTAAACGCGGCAGCATCGCCGGCGACAATGCCATCATGGAAGCCGTCGCCGCGCAGAATTTCAAAAAACCACGCCGAGAAACACCTTGTGCGCGTAGATATTCGCCCATGCTGCCTTGTGGATTAGGGGCTTTGTTGCGAGTTGCCATGTTACACATCCTTTAGAACGGTAGAAATAGTACACGATTAAAAACATCTTCTGGCTCACCTATTTTTGCAATTAATTCAATTTGCTCTATGCAAGTTTTAATATTAATACGCAGTTGGTGGGCATAAATGATTCCATAAAAATCAATATTCAATTTTTGACAATAAGCAGCTTCAGCTAACAAATCATCATCCATAGAAAATAAAACTCGTTTAAGCAATGTTGCGCGTTGCAATAATTCTTGGTCAGAAACATCGTTGCAACCATCTTCAAACGCTGTCAAAACATCTATTTCTCTTAACCGTAAGCCTTGGGTAACTCTATGAGAAATATTGTGATCCATGTAAATCTTTAGCATTATAATTAGGCTGATGAGTTTAATCTGAATTTACTTGTGTCAGCTTGTCTTAAGTTCTTTCGATAAAAATTTACATTTTCTAAGCGTAGTTTAATTTCCGCATCTATGTATTTTTGATGATCAAAATAATAGGCAAGTGCAGAATGAATTTGCCCCATACTTAAGTGTGGGTATTGAAAATACAGCTCTTCTGCATTCCAACCGTAGGCTAAATAGCTACTCACTAATTCTACAAGCTTCATGTTTGTACCCGAGATAAAAGCGACATTTTTATTATCAAGCTCTATATAGCGATAAGGCGTTTGTGCAATAGCTGACATTGTTTTTCCTAATTCATTATTTTAAGTAAAAAAATCAAATTTCATAAATAGCTTGCAATTCTAAATAGCAATCTAATGATTCAAAGTAAACCCGTGTATTAACTTCTTTTTCAACTTCTTGTTCTATATCAAACGGGGCTTTTGAGTGTTTTCCATAGACTTCTAAATCCCAATGTGTAGAACGACGATACACTTCAACGCGCTGTATATCTTGTGCAACTAATACATATTCGAGCAAACTAGAAATTTTTCGATAAGCAGAGAATTTTTCACTGCGGTCGTAGCGTTCGGTTGAAGGCGATAAAACTTCAATAATCAACTTGGGATTGTCTTCATAATATTCATCATCATCATCTGATTCAGAAGTCACTTGCAGATCGGGATAAAAGTATTTCTTATCTTTTGGATGCTGCACATGGATTTTGACATTTTCCATAAAAACACGGCAACTAGAATCTCGTAAATGTGTTTTTAAGGCTAAAGCAATATTTAACGTAATGGTATTATGCGTTTTACTTTCTCCCGCCATCGCATAAATAGAGCCATTAACGTATTCATGGCGAATATCGCTGTATTTTTCTCCTTCGAGATAATCTTCGGGAGAAATAAAGTTAATTTTTTCTGCAAGTTGTTTCATTTTCTTGGTCGAGGCTTTCGGCAACGCCTTTGGTCTTGCGTACTAGATGCGCCCAGCAAGCGCAAGCGATTGAGGATTTCGCGGTACACCACGTAACCATCGCTCATCAGCCAGCCCTTTGTATTCTCCAAAGAGATTACGCACCCGTTCATTGCTACGAAAAGTGATGAAATACAGCGTCATTGTTGTGGTGACGAACACTCACAGCCAGAAGGGCTTGCCTGCAATTAGCCAAGTGATTTCGTCAGCGTGCGGCAAGCCCCCGGTCGAGTAGCCCCAAGTAACTTCCCCTTGAGGCTCTCACAGAACCGAACGTGAAACGCTCGTATTGATCGGCTCTTATCATTCAATCTGGAACTATCCAGATTTATCCCGTCTATCCGAATTCTTCCCATTGCTGGTTTTAGGTTTCGATTTGTTTTCTCTGTTTGCTATCTAGTTTTCCGATAGTGCCACACTATTGAAACCTTGGTCAACGCTGGTTGCTCCAACTAAACTGAATCAAATGATTGCACCCCTTCGTTCCGTAACCGTTCAGACCCCCTACAAAAATTTGCATAACACCCCGCACTTCTGGCAAAGTATACAGCACGAAACTCACCCCCCACAGCCTACAACAACTTGACGAAGACTAACTACATCCACTCTCTGGATGAAGAGAACGTTAGGCGGCTGTGCGCCACCATACTCAGCGACCTCAAAGAAGCGCAGGAGCGGCTCAATCAGAATTCCACCAACAGCTCCGTATCCGCGTCACCAACCCTGCACCGATACTACGATACCCCCTGCGAATGCGGTCATTCGACCGGCGAGGCACCGCACCGAAAACCGCCGCAAGCGCAGTATAACGGTATCGACCAGACCGAATGGCACTTGACCAGACCGACCTTGATGAGTCTCATCGTATTCCAAAACATGCGGAAGCGCATGTCGCGCCCGCGCATTCGAGAATTCCTGCTGCTGTGGCTCGGCATAGAACTGGGCACCGGCACCATCAACCCATGTATTCATGAAGCTGGGCGCTGTGTCGCGCCCGTGGAAGACCCATTGGTTGAAGAACGGCTTGCCAGCAACTTGCTGCACGCTGACGAAACCACCTGGTTGATTGGGGCAGCCGTTTTGGCTGTGGGTATTCGTCACCATGACGGTGACGCTGTATTACATCAGCTTCCGTAGTAACGAGTTAGTACGCAACCTGTTAGGTGAATTCAAAGGACCGACTGATGAGCGATGGTTACGTGGTTTACCGCGAAATCCTCAATCGCCTGCGCTGCT
>CAZOSP010000056.1:0-25597 GCA_964582525.1 uncultured Thiomargarita sp.
CTACCCGGGCTGCCCTGACCAATTGGTAGGGTTTGCGCCACGTCTTTTTGTGGCGCGAACGCGAACGCTGGGCATCGTGCCATCGTTCCGCGTGCGCGACGAAAAGATGTCGCGCACCCTACCGGGCTACATGACCACCACGTCAGTTATTAAGAATTTTTGGAGAACGGTATGATACAAAAACGTATAGAACAATTTTCATCACTATCACAGTATAAATTAATTGTGTTAGCCGGGTTATTTGTCACGCTTTTTTTGAATTTTTCTTTTTTTGGCAATAATATAGATGTTTATGGAATGAAAGGTATGAACTTTGTTTATATGCTTTCATTGTATTTTGTTTTGCTCTTTTTATTTGTTTTTTTGTTTTCTTTAGTTGCTTCAAAGTACACAACAAAACCTTTACTTATTTTCATGTTGATCGCATCTGCATTTAGTGCCTATTTTATGGATGTGTATCATATTATTATTGATGAAAATATGTTGCGTAATGTTTTAAAGACCGACATTAATGAAACACTTGATCTGGTGAGTTTAAAGCTTTTTTTATATATTTTGTTTTTCGCTTTACTACCCTCTTTTATGGTTTATCGTATCCAAGTTACTTATGAAAGCGGATGGAAAGCCATTTTGTATAAAAAAATTAAATATGCTTTTGTCTCTTTAGCGGTAATAGGTATTCTTATAGTTGTATCAAGTGACTTTTACACATCATTTATTCGAGAACATAAGCCTTTACGTTATTATGCAAATCCATTTTGTTGGATATACAGCACTGGAAAATATGTACATGCAATGATAAAACATGATGAACAAGAAGGTATTCAAAAAATAGGGGAAGATGTCGAATTAAATGCTTCAGCACATTTAATTAACTCCAATAAACCAGAGCTTGTTATTTTTGTTGTAGGAGAAGCAACAAGAGCAGATAGATTCTCACTTAATGGATATAAAAGAGAAACAAATCCTTTACTTGCTCAAGAAAATGTAATTAGTTTTTCTCATGTTACTTCTTGTGGAACATCAACTGCACATTCAGTTCCATGTATGTTTTCAATCTTAGACAGAAATAATTATTCTGATGCTAAAGCACAGCATACTGAAAATGTGCTGGATGTTTTGACGCGAGTCGGCGTTAATGTGCTTTGGCGAGATAATAACTCCGATTCAAAGGGAGTTGCATTACGTGTCGAATACGAAACTTTTAAAACACCTAACATCAATACAAAATGCGATGATGAGTGTCGTGATGAGGGAATGCTTGTTGATTTAGATAGTTATATTCAAGCGCGTGAAGGTGAAGATATTTTGATTGTTTTGCATCAAATGGGAAATCATGGTCCTGCATACTACAAACGTTATCCAAAGGAATTTGAAAAATTCATACCTGTATGCAAAACAAATCAATTAGAAGCCTGTAGCCAAGAAGAACTCAGTAACGCATACGACAACGCCATTCTTCATACGGATGCTTTTTTAGCAAAAACAATTGAGTTTTTAAAAGGGTACGATAAGACGCATGAGGTTGCCATGCTTTATATGAGTGATCATGGTGAGAGTTTAGGTGAAAAAGGACTTTATTTACATGGTATGCCTTACTTTATAGCACCAGATGAACAAATACATGTAGCCTCTGTGATGTGGCTAGGGACAAGTATTCAAAAAGAGTTAGATGAACAAAAAATCATAATGAAAAAAGATGCCATTTTTTCGCATGATAATATTTTTCATACACTGCTCTCTTTTTTTGAAGTAGAAACAGCCATTTTTAAGAAAGACAAAGATATTTTGTATGACGCAAGAAAGTATTAATAAACATATAACTTTAACTATATTTGTCATTATACTGGCACTGTTTTTGTTTGAATTTACAAATATTGATATTTGGGTATCAAATCATTTTTATGACTTTGAAAAACAACAATGGTTGCTTACAGAACAAGACAAGATTATTAAGTTTATTTTTTACGACGGAATTAAACGCGCCTTAATTTTTTTAGGCGTTTTAATTTTAATTGTATTGTTATTTTTTAGAAAAAAAACCTGCATACAAGCCTATAAAAAAGGCTTGCTGATAGTTCTGTTAGCCGGAGTATTTGTTCCCGTTTTTATTGGCTTTCTCAAGGCAGTGACAAATACGCCATGCCCGCATGATTGGGTGCTGTATAATGGCACTTACCCTAATCTAAAACTGTTTGATTATTACCCTATAGATTTTATTCAAAAATCGAAAATAAAATGTTGGCCAGCAGGTCATGCAAGCGGCGGATTTGTTTTAATGGCATTGTTCTTTTTGTTTAAAACACAGAACAACAAAAATAAAGCGCTTTTCTTAGGGTTAGCCATTGGATGGAGTATGGGAATTTATAAGATGATTATAGGCGATCACTTTTTTAGTCATACTGTTATGACTATGCTTTTTGCGTGGCTGATTATTTTGATTATTGCAAAATTTGTTATACTGCTCCCACCTGAAACCTGCGCTCAGAAATTTTAATTAAGTACTTAAAAATCAATTAGCCCTGGGTGCGCACCGTCTTTTTGGTGCGCACGCAGACAATGTCCAATACCCAAACCTACACCCACCCCGTGAAACCACGGCGGCAGGCAACGCAACCCATTACAGCTATAATGCCCGTGATTTGCTCACGCAAGCCAAGTAGGGTGCGCGCCATCTTTTCGGCGCACACGCGGGCAATGCCGACTTATCCGCGTTCGCGCCGCAAAAAGACGCGGCGCAAACCCTACTCGCGGGTCAAGGTTACAAACCTGCACCCGCCCCGTTCTCAGGGATGAGTGGGTTTGTTATTCTAGCAGGCTAAATTGGGCTGATCACTGGCGGCTATAAGTATAAAATTAACGCATTATTAGCAACAACGAGAGAAAAACTTCCTTATGTCTAAACGCCCCCCCTTGATTTTTGGTGAAGTCTTGTTTGATTGTTTTCCCGACCGCTCGCGGGTCCTGGGCGGCGCCCCCTTTAATGTCGCTTGGCATTTGCAAGGCTTTGGTTTACAACCTGTTTTTATCAGCCGACTGGGAAACGATGCAGACGGCGAAGATATTCTGCAACTCATGCAGCGCTGGGACATGCAGAGCAGCGGTGTAGAGCGTGACGCACTACATCCGACCGGGCGCGTGAACATTAAAATGCAAGGCAAACAACACAGTTTTAGCATTTTACCCGAACAAGCCTATGACTATATCGCGCTAGACAGCCTGCCGTCTCATTCCTTTTCCTTGCTGTATTTTGGCAGTTTAATTCAACGTAGCGCGACCTCGCGGCACAGCTTACATAGCCTACAAAAACAAGGCATTCCTAGTTTTGTCGATATTAATTTACGCCAAGACTGTTGGACACCTGAAATAGTTATCGACAGTATTCGGCAGGCGCGTTGGTTGAAAATTAATGATGAGGAGTTGGAATTGCTGCGCGATGATTTAGGCATTGTGGGCGATTTTCGTCAGCAGCTCGCGCTGGATTTGCGCGAAAAATATGCTCTCGACATGTTGATTGTGACCTGCGGTGCAGAAGGTGCGTTTCTTGTTGATCAGCAGCAACAGGTGTTCAGCGTCGCGCCGCAGGCACATCTTGACATTGTTGATACTGTTGGTGCCGGTGATGCCTTTAGTGCCGTGACCATTATGGGGTTGCTGCAAGGCTGGCAGGCGCGAGATATTGTGCAGCGAGCGCAAAATTTTGCCAGCCGAATTTGCCAAATTCAAGGCGCAACGACGCAAGATAAAAGCCTGTATGAAGACTTTGCGGCAAGCGAAGGCTTGCCGACTGTGCGACTAACGAATTAACAAGGTGGCTTTGCGCACGGCTTCCTGTAAGGCGATTTTGAGCGAGGCATCTATTTCAATAGACACTTTGGCGAGGGTTTCCGTGTCTTGCTCTAGCGAGCGCAAAATCTCGGCTTGAATGTCTGGGGCCTTTTGTTGCAGCTTTTTACTCACACTTTTGACCGTCTCGATGCGTCTTAGCAGCAGTGGGAACTCCATGTTTTTAATCCAGTTATCAGCTTGACGGCGGCTTATGGCAAAAGCCATGATGCCAATAATAAAGCCGAGAATTAAACCCACGGGTCCTTGCATTATCAGCGCGACACCGCCGCCACCTAAGACATTTGCCATGAGAATGGAGACAATAACGCCAGTAAAATTTAAGCCATCGAACACGCGCAGGCGGTTGGTGACAAGACTGGCGGAGACTTTGCCTTGCCAAGCAGTTTGCCTGGGCGGGCTAAAAGCAGTGCGCGGGATGTTGTATTTATCGCACAACGGATGTATGTGTTTTTCTAAGTAAGGCATGACTTTTTGGAAAAACCACGCCTGTACCGGGGTGTTGAAGTAATGCGTGTTAGAAGGGTCTTGTATCCATTCTTCGGCGCGCGTTTCGATGGCTTGTTCAAGTTCGGCTAAGGTCTTTAGCTTCCCGCGCTGCCATTCTTGGAAAGCGGGGATTACCACTTCTTCGGGCAGTGCGTAAGCCATGCGTTCTGCCAGCAAGCCAAGCAAATTGGGTAGGCGACTGTCGAGCAGGTATTTGAGTTTGCCGGAATTGAGAAAGGCGTTGATTTCACGTTCAAAAGCTTCGGCTTTGCGGTCAATGCGTCCAGCCCACGCCAAGCCTTTGGCTATGGTCAATTCGGGTTCGCGTCCGCGCACAATGAGCGCGTCGGGAAACACCTGTTGGGCGATTTGTCGGGTAAATTCCATGCGCGACGCGCCGCCCGTGAGAAATACTAAACCCGGCGGCTGTTCTGCGATTTTTTCGCGTGCTGCAATGAGTTCTTCGCGGTAAGCATCCATCCAGCTTTTGCCGCGCAACAGCGGTTGTTTAAGAATGTGCTGCATGTCTGCTTGGCGAAATTCGATGTCAAAATACATCGGCGGACGCGAGGGTATTTTCAGTGATTCGGTGGCGGGGTCGTCAATGTAGCGACTTTCGGCACTGAAATAATATTCTTTGACACGCCGACAGGCGAGTTCACATATCGCTTGATAATGCGGATAACGACGAAAAATAGCTTGCAATTCTGCGCGTCGCTCAAACTTCGATAACACATATTCAAGCATTGCTTCTTCTAGCAAACCAGCCCCTAAACGCACATCGCCAAAATCAATGTAATGTTCTTTGAGGTTGCGCACCAAGGTAAAATCGGTGGTCGAAGAACCTACGTCAATAATTAATACCGATTGATCCAGCAAAGTGTCACCAGAAATATGCAGGTCTTGCGCTTCTCGTGCATGTAAAAAAGCCGCACGAGATTCTGCCATCACGCTGACCGGATCAAGCCCGGCTTCACGCATTAAAGCGGCGTATTGATCGCGTGTTTGCTGCTTCCAACCGGATGGACAGCCGACCACAAAATAGCACTGTTCGGGTCCGGGAATAAGGCTTTTTTCATCAAGTAAGCTACGGATTTTGCTGGCAAATAATTTAATCGGCAGGCGCGTATTGGGGTTATTGAGTTCGGCACTCTTAAAACGCACTCTGAGGCTGTCCAGTTGCCGTGCTTTATAGGCATCTTCGCCGATAATAATGCCGCGTTTGGGGTGTTCGGCGACGGCGGTGATAAAGCTGCGACTGCTTTGTACTTCTAGCACCTGCGGTTCAGTGACACTGACCACTTTGGCAAGCGTCAAGGCGGATTCGCCGTGACCTAAATCGAAACCGATGATGTCGCTGACTAAATCTTTGGCTATGCTGCGGGGCGTTGGCTTGATGATGTCAGTGTGTGCTTGGGGGCGCGTTAAATTAATCGGCATGATGCGGCTCCGTGGCTCGCCCTTGACTGACTAAGCGCCCGTTGCGCGTCAATGCGGGTGTCAGGGTGCGGATTTCACTCTCGTCGGGATCAAGACTGGGCAATAGCTCGAAATAATCGGCTTTTTCAGTGCTGTAATGTTCAATATCAAGCCCGCCTTCTTTGTGCAGCAGTGCGGGCAATTCGTGGGCTTTTTTCAGCGCGTAGGTGCTGTCATCAAAATCTTTTGCTTCGAGCAAATCTTGACACCATGCCAGTAAACGCGGAAAGGCTTCAAGTCCATCGCCTTGGCGGATCGGCTCGGCGTTGGCTTGTCGTCCCGCCTCATTGATGAGCTTATCGGCGGTAATCAGTAAGTCGTCAAATTGCAGCATAAACACCTGTAAATCTAATTGCACCTCAGCTTGTAAACGTGTGCTTTTATTATCCGGCAGAAAATCCCATTCAAATGGCAGTTGATCGGCAAACAGCGACACTAGCAAGGCTAACATGAGCAATAAACTGAAAAAATGTCCGTTGTGCCAGAGTGTGCTGAGGAGCAGAAAGCCGATAAGAACTTGCCCGATTTTCCACCAAAATTCGTTACTAATGCTAAAAAAGTGTAAAAATTTCTTGCGCGGACGGGGCGTGGCTTTTTTTTCCCACACATGGGTTTCGGAAGCCGATAGCAGTTGCGCGATGGCGGATTTTAGCACATCAAACAAATACGGCATGAGCCGCGCCTGCATGGGGGTTAAATCAGTACGCGCTTGGCAATCGAGTTGTAAGCGGTGTAGCAGATGGCGCGCATGACTCACGGCTTGATCGGGCGTGGCTGCTGCGCGTAAGTGCTGGCGCAGTGCTTCGCGTTGCGCGGCAAAAAGTTCTGTGATCATAATGATTTTGCTCGATTCACTGGGGATGACGGCAGAATAATGCCAGAAAGTACGCTAGAGCGTAAAGCTTGTAGATTTATAGACTGTGCTGCCTGAATGCTTACGTGTCTGGCGGGTATGAATATAAAACCTAGAAAATTTGAAATCAGTAGTCTATTTTGCATCCATTTCATTAATTCTACTTTGCAAATGACCAATCCCTGCCCAATCATCAGACAGCACTTGCAACACCTCTTGCAGATTGCTTAAACCCTTTAGCGTTTCCTTAGCAAACTGTGTATCATGTTCAATGAGATTTGCCGCTTCGCGGTAAATACCTGCATTCAGTCGCAAGGTATAAAACAATAAATCCATGTGCTGAAAATAGCTTGTTAAGAGGGTTGGCAGTGCTTCTTGAGTTTGTACAAAATTCTGCCAAATTTGGTATTGAACATCTAAAGATTTTAAGATACTTTCGTTTGCTTTAATAGACAACTCAAGTTTTTTAGCGGCTAATTCATCAGTTTCATTTGATAATTGCTCCTGCCAGTCGTTAATCTTTTTTTGTTCTTGAAAATAACGCGCCTTAGTCTGTTCTGCATACACGCTACTTTGTTCTTGTAAAGATCGTAATTCAGTTATAGCTTGCTGATTAAGTTTATTGATGTTTTCTTTTAATTCTGAAATTCGTGCATAACTATAAGACAGTTGCGTCAAAGCATTACCAACGGATTTCCTCAATTCACTAGGATGCTTGCTTTCTTGTAATTGCTTTTCTAATTGTTGAAAACTGCGCAAGCCCTTGTCTATTTCTGCCGCGGCAACCGCTCCACCTTGATGTTCTATTTTATTCAGTCGTTTATTAATATCGTTTTTAATTCGATTCATTACAGTCATCGGCGAAAGGGTAGCAATACTGACTGTCGCGCCGCGCCGCGTGGTTTTTTGGTCGGAATTTAAGGTAACTTTGATACTATTGCCTTCTACAATCAAAGGCTGCGCCCGTTCTACTTTGCCTTTTCCCTCAAAAACAGTGTGCATGGTAGTGCCATTTTGCATGGTATAAATACGCAAAATATCATATTTTTCATCAATTTCCCCATAAATAGAGACCTCTAGGCTTGTCGCTAGGGGAATGGATAAAATAGCCACTTTTTGTCTGCCTACTTTGGCAGATTTGAGCGGAATGGGCTCTGTGCCAGTGGAAAACTGGGTTTCGTAGGCAAAACTAGAGATTGCCAAGCAACAACCGAGCAGCAACAATAAAAAGTGGTAGTAAGATTTTTTTAACATGACATTCATCCTAATCATATACGAGTATTTATTGTGCCATTAAATCACTTCTTCGGCTCTGTGTGTAGCGGCTTATTGGCTGTTTTTATAGGTTTTTCGGGCGTATCTGCCAATCCCTTGACAAAATTTGAAATTTCTGCGCAACTCAGCGAAGCGCAGCAAGCTCGTCTTCAGGCTTGGCGGGAGGCGGGCAAAATCGCCGATACGGCACTCAATCAAGCAACGCTGGCGGAGCAAAATGCGCGCTTGCAAGTTGAGCGTTTACAGTTGGAACTGACCAATGTGCAGCAGGCTTTAGCGTTAGCACAGCAAGATGCGCAGGCGCGTAAGCAAAGCTTGTCAGCATTAAGCCAGCAAGCTGTTGAAGAGGCAGGAAAAGCCCAGCATCAACAAGAGCTAGAAAAGCAGAGTCAACAATTACAAGCACAGCAGCAGGCTGTGCAGACCTTACAAACGAGCTTACAAGAACGCCAACAAAATTTACAGCAAGCACAACAGGAAGCCCGTGTTGCAACCTTGTGGCTACAACAAGTCGAGCAGCTTGAACAACATTTGCAACAACAAAGTGAGCAGCAAAAAGCGGCTGCGGAACAACAAAAACAAAGCCAGCGGGTTGAGCAATTACGCCAAGAACTAAGTCAACTGTCTGATAGTATGAGTGATTTAGCTAAACGCAGTTGGTTAGAAGCAGAAATTTTGGTGGCAACAGAAAATGCCCAGTTGCTGCTGCAAGACACCCGCTTTAATCAATTAAGCCGCGACTTGCAACAATTGCAAGACACATCGGCTGAGCCTCATATCGATACCTTGCACCAGCAGGTGACAGACATCCGGACTTTACGCCAACAATTACACGCCTTGCAGGATTTGTTGCAACATAAACTAGGCGGCATTAAACGCCAGTTAGCGGTGCTGAATAAGCAACTTGAAGCCCCTAATATCCATCGGCAAACACATAATTATTTAAGCAAAGCGGAAAAACTGCTCACCCAATTACAGCAAGCCCTAGAACAACAACAAGCCCAATTATTGCCCTTGTATATTGAAGCCGAGTTGCTAGACACGGATTTGCAAGCGCGGCTGACGGTTGCCACACGGCAAAATCTTCTGCAACGCCGTCAACTGCCTAGCAGTTTGACCGCTTGGGAGATGCTGTGGCAAGAAATCCAAAGTATTCCGCAAGTATTTACACAGTCTGCCCAGCAAGCTTGGCAGCATGGACAGCATCAATGGCAACAAAGCCAAAGCCGCTGGTGGTTGGCGACGCTTGCTTTGCTGTGGTTGCTATTGCTGGCTTGGCAACAGCGGCGAATGCAGCGCAGACTCGTACAGCTTCAACAGCAAAATCCAGACACGCATTCTTTTTCCGTCAATAGCTTGCGCGTCACGCTTGCCTTAGCCCTGCGTTATTTGCCCGAATTTGCTTTAAGCGGCTTGCTGGCACTGTCGATTTTGCTGCTGCCTTTACAACATATCCTGTTCGGGCTGTTGCTGGGTTTATTGGGTTTTTGGTTAGTGTTACAAATGAGCCGCCGCTTGGCGTGGCGTTTATTGGTCTCCGATGAAGCACCAAAAGCCTACCGCGATAGCTCGTTTTATCGACAATTGAGCCGCCTACTCTGGCTGACTTGGATATTCACCTCGTTAGCCTTGCTGATTCATTTTCTGCCCTTCTCGCGCCCACTGACAGAACTCTACGACAGCTTTTATCTTCTGTTTCTCGGCGTATTGATTTTGCCCCTGCTGCACCTGCGTCGCTTGAGCATTGATGCACTTGCCGAAAAACTCAATCATTACTGGTTATTTGTTATTAAAATCAGTACCTTATTATTTGTGCTTGGGGGCATTGCGATGAGTGTACTGGCATTATTTGGCTACATCAATTTAGCTTGGGCATTTGGTCGCTTTCTCGGCGGTTTTTTATTGCTGCTGACACTATGGCTAGTAGCACGGGGTTACTTAAAGGATGTCATTGTGCTGGTGAAAAACTACGCCTTGCAGCACAGCCCTAATTACGGCTTGCTCTGGACACAAGACATTATTCCTTTGCTACACAAGCTGTTACAAATCGCCCTGGTGCTAGGCTTAGGCTGGTTATTGCTCCGCATCAACGGCTTACACATCGCCTCAGACAGTGTGCAAGCGGGGTTTGACTATCCTTTATTAAATCTCAGTACCAGCAGCATCACCTTGGGCGGGCTGACGTTATCCTTGTTCGCCTTCTGGTTCGTTATCTGGTTTGGTCAGTGGATACGGCAAATCACCTACCGCTGGATTTATGTCAGCATTATTGATTTAGGCGTGCGCCACAGCTTATCCGCCTTTACGCAATATTTACTGGTCACCATTGGGATATTGATCGCGCTTAACATCATGGGCGTGGATTTAACCACCCTCACCGTCTTTGCTGGTGCTTTAGGTGTCGGCTTAGGTTTTGGCTTAAAAAATGTCGCAGACAATTTTATTAGCGGCTTGTTATTGTTAATTGAACGCCCACTACGCGCCGGCGATGTGATCAATATTGACGGAAAATACGAAGGCAAAGTCAAACAAATCGGCATTCGTTCTTTAACCATCAGCACTTGGGACAATCAAGATGTCATTATTCCTAACTCACAACTCATCAGTACGCCCTTTGTCAACTGGAGTCATGATGACTGGATTCTACGCACCGTGTTATACATTGGTGTGAGTTATGACAGCGACTTAAAACAAGTCAACGCCTTGCTAAGAAACATTTTGGATGATTATCCGATTATTCTTAAAGACCCAGAAAGTAATATTTTCTTGAATGAGTTTGCCGATTCAGCCGTTGTTTTTCGGGTACAGTATTTTATTGATGCCGATAAAAACAGTTTACTCTCTACAAAATCAAGCCTATTAATGAAAATTTGGGACACTTTCAAAGAAAATAATATTGAAATTCCCTATCCGCAACGCGATTTACATGTCAAAACAGCATTGCCGCCAGCCATAGTACATGACAAAAAATGACGATTTATGCCCTAGTTCCCAAGCGGTGCTTGGGAACTAGCAAGAAATCCAGTTTCTGGCAGGTATGAGTCTGTTGCTAAACAGGTTCTTGCTCTAAATCAAACGCGGAGTGCAGAGCGCGCACAGCCAGTTCCAGATATTTCTCATCCACTACCACAGAAATTTTAATTTCCGACGTAGAAATCATTTTGATATTAATGCCTTCATTTGCCAGCGTGTCAAACATGGTGCTGGCGATACCTGCATGAGAGCGCATCCCCACGCCGACCAGTGAGACTTTAACGATTTTATCGTCGCCATTGATGTGCCGCGCATTGAGCTTGTTTTTTACCGCCTGCAAAATAGCTAAAGCTTTAGCGTAATCATTGCGATGCACGGTAAAGGTAAAATCTGTTGTGGTGCCGTCTGTGCCGATATTTTGAATAATCATATCGACTTCAATATTCGCCTCCGCAATCGGACCCAAAATATCCCGCGCAATGCCGGGCTGGTCGGCGACACCCAACAAAGTCAATTTGGCTTCGTCACGATTAAATGCAATTCCAGAAATAAGAGCTTGTTCCATATCAGAGTTTTCCTCAGCAGCGATAAGAGTGCCAGTGCCAGTATAAGTTTCGTCAAACGATGATAAGACGCGCAGCGGTACATTGTATTTGCTGGCAAATTCTACCGAGCGAATTTGCAATACTTTCGCGCCTAAACTTGCCAGTTCCAGCATTTCTTCAAAAGTCACTTTATCCAAACGGCGTGCTTGCGACACAATGCGCGGATCCGTGGTATAAACACCGTCAACATCCGTATAAATTTGGCATTCATCGGCTTTTAATGCGGCAGCCAATGCTACCGCCGTGGTATCCGAACCGCCGCGTCCCAGTGTCGTGATATTACCTGCTTCATCAACTCCTTGAAAACCAGCCACGACTACCACGCGCCCAGCCGCTAAATCCTGACGCATTTTCCGATTATCAATATCTAAAATCCGCGCTTTATTGTGGGTGCTATCGGTCAAGATATGCACCTGCGCACCCGTATAAGAACGCGCTGCACATCCCTTAGACTCCAAAGCGATGGACAACAAACCAATAGTCACCTGCTCGCCCGTTGCCAGCAACACATCAAACTCCCGCGCATTAGGCGGGTTAGCGGCTGCTTTTGCGAGGGCGACCAGACGATTGGTCTCGCCACTCATGGCGGACACCACCACCACGACATCATGCCCTTGACGACGCGCATGAATAACGCGATCTGCGACCTTGTGGATGCGCTCCACCGTACCGACGGACGTGCCGCCGTATTTTTGAACTATCAACGCCATAGCGTCCTATGCCCTCTATTGTCACCATGAAAAAGTAAACCCTGCATTGTAGCGGATTTATACATAAGAGGATATGGCAACCCGACAGGTTTAGGCGTGCGTTTTTAGCCTAAACTTTCTGGGTTTTGGAAACCGAAGGTTTGAGTTTCTGCTATTGAAGGCTCATCGCTGAGTGTCTTGCTGCCGCTGTGGCGATCTAGTACGCAATGCCTGCACTTTAGCGTTGATTTTGCGTGTTTTGCCAGCGTTCTAAAGCTTCGCCGAGTAGCTGCGGGCGAATCGGTTTGCTGAGGTAATCATTCATCCCCGCTGCAAAGCAGGCTTTTTGGTCGTCTTCCATGACGTTAGCGGTCATCGCAATAATCCACGGGACTTGAGCATTTGCCGCTTGTTGACGAATAGCGCGAGTCGCCTCTAAGCCGTCCATTTCGGGCATCTGCATATCCATCAGCACCACATCGTAGACTTGCTGACTAACGGCTTCCACCGCTTCTACGCCATTATTGGCAATGTCTGCTTTGAAACCTAAGCTTTTTAACAATAACAGTGCGACTTTTTGATTGACGGGATTGTCTTCTGCTAACAAGATGCGCGGGTTGCGCGGGTTAGGATGATTGTCTTCTATCATGTTCTGCTCCATTTTAATCTCTGGTTTGTAGTCTCTAACAGCTCTTAAACTTGTCAAATTTTTGCTTGTGTGTCAACTGCTTATAACGGTGTAAATGGCGTGTCCTACACCGACTAAGGCTTCGCCGATAATGAGTCCGGCGGCTAACGGAACTAGGGTGTTTTCTGCATCACTTGCACCGCGCTGGCGGATGATCCACATATTACACAGACAGCCTAATCCGTAGCCAAAGGTAATGGAAAAAGGCAGATACATGGCAAGCCCGACTAACACGCCCATGCCAGTGAAAGGCGATGCGGTCAAGATCGCGCCTAACACCCCACCCAGTATCAATTTATCCACAGCCACCGTTTGATGCTGTACCGAGTCGATAATGCCACTGAGGGCAACGGCTTGCGGTGCGGGTAAGTCTGTACCGGGACCAAAGCCGGAACTTTGCCAGAGCAGATAAATCACCCCGAAGCTGATAAATACGCCTAGCCAAGTGCTGAGAAATTGCGCCATTTGTTGTAAAAATGGGCGGCTGCCGAGCATAAAGCCGGTTTTTAAGTCTTGCATCATATCCGCACTTTGTCCAATGGCGACGGCGACTCCGACAGTGACTAGCAGCGCGGCTAACACGTTGCCATTAAAAATAAATAGCATAAGGCTGACGGAAATCAATGCCATGCCGGAAATCGGCGAAATATCGGTTAAGCCAGTTGATTGGGCGACGATTAAACCCGCTAATCCCATCCAGAGGATACCTAGCAAGGCGGCTAGTAGGGCTTGTAATAAGGTGACGTTGGGGACCGAATAGGTGGCTAGAAAAAAAAACACTACGCCTAAAAAAATGCCCAACAGCAGTACGCGCAAGGGCATTTCTTCGCGCTGCCGCGCCACTGCGACTTGGCTGCGGGCGGTATGGGCGGCACTGGCGAGGGCGTATAAGGCACTTTTAATGGCGGGATAGCTGACGATCACTTCCATGAAAGCCGCGCCGATGAGAATGCCGATACCTAAAGGACTGAGCATGTTGCGGAAAATATGGCGGACGAGTTCGGCATCGGGCAAATCGGGTGTCCAACCCAGCGCGACAGTGCTAGGGGAAATGATCCACCAAGCCGCAATGCCACCCAACAAAAACGGCAAGCCGGCGCGTCCCGACAGTAAGCCAGCGGCAAAATTGAGCAGGGATAGATACAAGGCGGGCGACAGGTAGGCGGGTAATAAGCCAAAACTGAGATTGAGTTCTTCCTTTTCTATGATGCCGGGCATGTCTAAGTAGCCTGACATTAATAAGGTTTTCCAGCTTGCTGCGATCATAAATCCCCACGCCAGCAAGCGTCCCTGGTCCGCGCTCGCGTAGCCAGAGGTGATGATGGTAGCCACCGCAACGCCGGTCGGAAAGCGTAAGCGTTGCAGTTCGATGAGTTGTTTACGCAAGGGGATGATAAGCACTACGCCGAGAAAAGTGCCGCTGATGCCTGCTATCAGCAGTGGCATCAGGCTAAATTCCGCCTGCTGATCTAGCCCCAGTAAAAATACTGCGGGTAACACAAAAACAACGCCCGTGCCTGCGGAGTTGATCCCTGAGGCAATGGTTTGATTAAGATTGTTTTCTAAGGCACTGCCGTTGCGCAAAATGCCGCGCAAAAACACATAGCCTAGAATCGCCGCGATGCCGGAACCGCCCAGCGAAAAGCCGAGCTTTAAGGCGATGTAGACGAAGGCGATATTGAGTACAATGCCCTGCACTAAACCCAGCAAAATAGCTGCTATGCTGGATTCTCGGTAGGGCAAGGCACGGCGTGAAGGTTGGTTTGGTGTTGCCATAATGCCCACTCAGTTTTGTAGTCATCCCAGACCGTTCCCACGCTCCGCGTGGGAACGGGAAAAAAAGGAGTTTCAAGATGTTAAATATCCCCCGTTTTGGTGTGCGCCGTCCAGTATTTACCGCGATGCTGGCGTTGATGGTAGTGGTACTCGGCAGCGTCGCCCTCAGCCGCTTGCAAATTGACTTACTGCCGGCGATTGAATTGCCAACCCTGACCGTGCGCACCCATTACGACGGTGCAGACCCGCTGGTGATGGAACGCTTGGTGACGCAAATTGTCGAAGAAATTGTCGCCACCGTACCGGGCGTGGAAGAAATGAGTTCCACCTCCGCTGAAGGCAGCAGCAGTGTCAAAGTCAGCTTTAGCTGGGGTACTTCCATTGACTCGGTAGCCGTCGATGTACGGGCGACACTCGAAGACGAAGTGAGCGAACTGCCGGATGACATCGTAGGTCCGCGAATCAGCAAATTCGACATTGACAGCTTTCCGGTGATTATTTTAGGCATTTCTAGCGCGCTTGATCCAATAGAATTAACCGAAATTTTAGAAAACCAAATCCGCTACCGTTTTGCGCGGCTGCCCGGCGTGGCACAAGTCGATCCGTGGGGCGGCTTTAACCGCGAAGTGCGTGTAGCGCTTGATCCCGCCAAAATCAACGCCTTTGATTTATCGCTAGACAGCATTCTCGATGCCATTCGCAATGCCAATCTTGACCGTCCGGCGGGTAAAATCGAACAAGGCAGCTTTGAAATGACGCTACGCGCCCCCGCCGAGTTCGCCAGCCTTGAGCAAATCCGCGACACGGTGGTATCGCGCCGCGATGGTGTCGTGGTGCGCCTCGGACAAATTGCTCAAGTCGTTGATACTTATGAAAAACTTAACCGAATTATTCGCGTTAATGGAGAAACGGGCTTGCGCGTGGCGATCCGCAAACAGCCAGAGGCTAACACGGTAGAAGTGGCCCAGCGCGTGTTAGCTGAAGTTGAAGTGATCAACCGCGCTTTTCCGCAAGTCAACATAGTGCCGGTGATTAATCAGGGCAATTTCATTGAGCGCTCCATCGCCAATGTTGCGCAGTCGGTGCTGTACGGCGGCGCGTTGGCGGTGCTAGTGCTGTGGTTTTTCTTGCGCAATTTGCGCAGCACACTGGTCATCGCCTTGTCGATTCCGATTTCGGTGATTGCCACCTTCGCGCTGCTGTATTTTAGCGGATTTAGCTTAAATTTAATGACCTTGGGCGGCTTGGCATTGGGCGTAGGCATGATGGTGGATAGCTCGGTGGTGGTGCTGGAAAATATTTTCCGCCGCCATCAAGAACAGCAAGAAAGCCCTCAGCGCGCCGCGCAAAAAGGCGGCATGGAAGTGGCGGCAGCGGTGACGGCGGGGACGGTGACCACGCTGGTGATTTTTCTGCCGCTGATTTTTGTGCAAGGCGTATCCGGTGCTTTGTTCAAAGAACTCGCCTATGTGATTATGTTTTCGCTGTTTTGTGCGCTGTTGGTGGCATTGGGCTTAGTGCCCATGCTGGCAGCAAAATTTTTATCTGGGAGGGCTAATCCCCAGATTAGCCCAATCGCCGCAGTCGCCGCAGTCGCCGCTACCAAGCGAGGATTTGGGACGCCATTAGATGACAGCTACCTCGCCTTGCTGCGCCTCGCCCTAGGCTTTCGCGGGCTGACGGTGTTATCCGCGATTGCCTTGTTAGCCGGCAGTCTGCTACTCACGCCCTACATTGGCACAGAATTTATCCCGCCCAGCGACGAGGGCGAAGTGCGCATCAGCGGCGAAATGGAAGTCGGCACACGCCTTGAACTCATTGATCAACAAGCCAAAATTCTCGAAGCTTTAAGTATGCCGCTAGTCCCCGAAGCGGTCTCCTCGGTGGTCAGCGTGATGGCTTCCGGCACTCGCGGCAGTGCCAAAGCGCGGGTTGAAATCCGCATGTCCTTGACTCCCGCTGCGCAACGTGCGCGCTCTAACACCGAGATTGCCAACGATTTACGCCAACAACTGGACGGCAAAATACCCGGCTTAAAGATTCGCACCCGTGCGCCACAAGGGCAATTTTTGCTAGAACGGATTTTGCGCACCAGCGAAGGCATCAGCGTCGAAATACGTGGTTTTGAGCTAAACACGCTCACCCTGTTAGCCCAACAAGTCGCAGATAAAATTGTTACCATTCAAGGCATTACAGATGTTGAACTGAGTCGCGATCTGGGCGTTCCGCAGCAAGAAATTCTTGTCGATAGAGAAAAAATTGCCGATTTGGGTTTAACCGCTAGGGACGTGAGCCGCATTATCGAAACCGCCGTGGCCGGCAGCACAGCGGGCGAATTTCGGCAGCAGGGCAATTCTTATCGTATTTTGCTGCAACTGGAAAATGCCGAGCAGCGATCGTTAACCGAAATTCTTGATTTGACCTTGCAAACCCCCAGCGGCGCAGCCGTTGCCCTGCGCAATCTGGTGCAAACCCGCGAAGGCTTGGGACCGGTCACCATTGAGCGTAAAGATCAGCAGCGCATCGTCACCGTCAACGCCAACATCGCCGGACGTGATCTGGGCTCAATCGCCGCCGATATTCAGACGCAACTCGACAGCATTCCGCGCCCTACGGGTTATGATTTGTTGATTGCCGGCAATGTTGAAGAACAGCAAAAATCCTTTAACGATCTGATGATTTCGCTGGGTTTGGCGCTGCTGCTGGTGTATATGGTGCTGGCTGCGCAATACGAATCCTTGCGCGATCCGCTGATTGTGATGTTTTCCGTACCGGTTGCGGCGGTGGGGGTGATTTTGGTGCTGTTTCTCACCGACACCACGCTGAACCTGCAATCGGCGATAGGCTGCATCATGCTCGGCGGCATTGTGGTGAATAACGCGATTTTGCTGGTCGATCAAGCCGGACAATTACGGCGCGACGGAATGGACACAGAAAACGCCTTGCTGGAAGCCGGACGGCGGCGTTTGCGCCCGATTTTGATGACCACGCTGACCACCATTCTTGCCCTGCTGCCGCTTGCCTTGGGTATCGGCGAAGGCGCGGACGCGCAAGCCCCGCTGGCGCGGGTGGTGGTCGGTGGCTTAACCGCTTCGACTATGATTACGCTGTTGCTAGTGCCTGCCGTGTATGCCTGGTTTCATCCCGCGGATGTCTCGTAAAAAAATATTTTAATTTCAGTATAATGTAACTTGGCTTAGAGTATTCAACTAAGAAGGAAAATATCCATGAACAATGTTGAGCCTTGTCCTGAAGAACAACTTGCTCACTTTATCGAAGCATTAGATAAATTGCCTGACCATCGTGATAACAGAGGGAAACAGCATCGTCTTACTTTTATAATAGCTTCGGTTGTTATGGCACTCCTGGTTGAGCGTTCGACAACTTCCGGTATTTTTCGCTATATCAGAAATAACATCGAATGGCTGCGCATAGTGACAGGCATTCCTGATGCAAAACCGATCTCCCGCGCACACCTGCCGCGCCTGTTGGAAAAGCTTGATTGGGATGAATTGAATAAACTGATTGATGCGCATTTTGGCATACAGTTGGCGCGTACAGAAAATCAGGAATGGCTTGCAATTGACGGTAAGATTATGAAAGGAAAGGTAGAATCCGGAAACAAACAGGCTGTGGTTTGAGCCGTAATTGACGACAGTTGTTTGCTGGCGTTTGGTGCAATGCAGTATTAAAAACAGTTGCCTATTCGAGCAGATTAACATAAGTTAATCTTTTTCGACTGAAACACAAGTGTAACCAAGACATGACCACTTCACACAAAACGCCCGTCTTTACATCGCCTGTCAATGACTGCCAACTGTGCAGCATCCGCGAACATGCCATGTGTCGCGCTCTGCCTAAAGATGATTTACTCAAATTAAAGCAATTTCGCAGCAAACAAATCAGTTTGGAAGCCAAACAAAACCTGTATCAACAAGGGCAACTGCACAAACAGGTTTACACCCTCTATAGCGGCTGGGTGATGCAGTACAAAACCTTGCCGAATGGCAGGCGGCAAATTTTGCGTTACGCCCTGCCTGGTGATTTTCTGTATTTTCAATCCAATCTAAAAGCCGCCATACAGCATACAGCCATGGCTCTAACAGACTGCTCTTTATGTGCGTTTCCGCGAGAACAGTTGCTTGGCATGATGCAAAAAATGCCGCAATTATCGATTGAGCTGGCGATTTTTACAGCCCGTGATTACGAATTTCAAGTTGACATTAGCCACAAAAACGCACAAGAACGGCTGGCTTATTTGTTCTACGATTTATTTTCCCGCATCCAACTGCATGACCCCGCCGCCACGGATACCGTGCAACTACCCATGACCCAAGAAGACATCGGCGACAGTCTCGGCTTGACCCAAGTGCATGTTAATCGCACACTGCGCCAACTGCGGCAGGACGGCGTATTGGTTTTCATGCACCACAAACTGACCATTCTCGATTTTGAGGCATTGCGGACTTTGGCAGGTTACCAAACCACTGCCTGTCATCCACAAGATAGACGCAGGGTGCCGCATGTCTAAAGCGGCATTGGGCAAAATTCGCATTATCGCGGGCGATTGGCGCGGACGGCGTTTGTCCGTCGCCGATTTGCCGGGGCTACGCCCTACCCCCGTTCGCCTGCGCGAAACACTGTTTAACTGGCTACAGCAAGCGGTGATCGCTGCACACTGCTTGGATTTATTCGCGGGCAGCGGCGCGTTGGGCTTAGAAGCCGCTTCGCGGGGAGCGAGTTACGTCATGCTGGTGGAAAAAAACCCGCATCTTGTCGCGCAGTTGCGCCAGCAATGTCAGAGCCTTAATGCCACGCAAGTGCATGTTCAACACAGTGATGCCTTGTTGTTTTTGCAGCCACCAGCGCAGGTGTTTGATGTGGTGTTTTTAGACCCGCCGTTTCAACAAAATTTATTGCAAGTAGCTTGCGAATTATTAGAAAAAAATGGCTGGTTGAGCGCGACCGCGAAAATCTATTTAGAAATGGAAAAAACCGCCCAGCTTCAGGTGCCAGAAAATTGGCAGTTACTTAAACAACAAAAAAGCCGACAGGTGCATAGTTGTTTATATGAACGGCGTTGTTCTTAAGTGTGAAAAAACCTAAGTGTTCACAGCCCCGCGCAAAACCTGACAGATTTTTATTGCGAGGAATGTGAACATCTAAGTTTCAGCTATTGACCTTCTGCATTAAAGTCTTTATTTAAACGCACGGCAAATTCGGTGAAAAAAGAGGCTAAATCGCTGCGATTGACTTTGCCTTCTTGAAGTTGTGTAACTTCTTGTTTCATCTGCACGGTGAGCATTTCATTTTGCTGGCGAATTTGGTTGTTCACCTCTTGGAACTTGTTGTGCATGTGTTGGCGCAATTGTTTCATGTCTTTACTAAACAATTCATCCAATTGCGTGATGCGATTGTTCAATTCATTTTTTAAGCTGGTGATTTCCTGTTGTAATTCCTGATACATATTTTGGCGTTCTTGACGCTCGGCTTTGACCTTATCGCCTAAACTATCGAGTTCGCTGTTGAGCATTTCTTCTAAGGCGCGAATGCGTTGCCCGAGGTCTTCGCGCAAATGTGCGTTTTCACCGGTAAAGCGTTGTTCCATGCGTTTGAAGCGTTTTTCATAGTCACGCATTTGTCCGCCGAATAAAATATCGCGGATTTTATCGACATTGCCGCCGCCAGGGATGCCCGTGTCCTCACCTTCTTGACGGGTTTCATTCGCCTCATCTTCCTGTAAACTGCTTTCTGCGGCACGTAATTGGGTATCTAAAGAGCCAACAGTGGCTAGATAAGGGGTATGGCTTTCGTTACTCATGAACGTCTCCTGAATAAAACGATGGATTTAATGGGTTCAAAATCGTCACCATTCAGTCCTCAGACAAAAAACCGTCAGGTTTAATGAGCAAGACTGAACTGACCGGAAACTTCTTTTTACAGACATAATGGCACAGATATTTTATGAAACATTGTACGTTTAATCCGCTGTTTGCAGCAAATTTTGTCAGCAGTTTTATCAACAAATGGGTGGCTCACGGCTTGCTATGGGGTTTTTTGTTGCTGCATATAGGCTGTCAGCCGTCGCCGGAATCGCGTCTTCAGCACTTGCAAGGCATGACAATGGGGACTGAGTATCATGTCAAAATGGTGGATGTCCCGTCTCGCGTAGATGTTCAAGTGTTGCATCAACAGATTGAGCAGCGTTTGCAACATATCAACGCGCTGATGTCCACTTATCAAAAAGATTCAGCCCTATCGCGCTTTAATCAATCTACTTCGACAGAGTGGCAGACGGTCCCGGCAGAATTGCTGTATGTCATTGAAGCTGGACTTCAATTTAGCCATCTCAGTGAAGGGGCTTTTGATATTACCGTAGGTCCTTTGGTGAATCTGTGGGGCTTTGGTCCCGCGATTAAAGCCGGCGAAATTCCTCAGCAAGCCGACATCTCGGCGGCGCAAGCACGAGTCGGTTTTCAGCACTTACAAACCCGTTCTACGCCGCCCGCAGTGAAAAAAACGCGCCCTGATGTGTATGTTGATTTGTCAGCAATTGCCAAAGGTTATGCGGTCGATCAATTAGCCGATCATTTGGACAGTCTGGGTATTCAGCATTATTTGGTCGATATTGGCGGCGAGCTACGCACCGCGGGCATGAATGCTGAGGGGCAGCGGTGGCGCATTGCTATTGAGAAACCCGTTCCCGCGCAGCGTGCGGTGCAGCGCATGGTGGACATCAGCGATATAGGGGTTGCTACTTCTGGTAGTTATCGCAATTTTTTTCAGTTACAGGGACAGCAATTTTCGCATACCATTGATCCACAGACGGGCTGGCCCGTTAAGCATCGTTTGGTATCGGTCACTGTGCTACATGCGCGAGCCATGGAGGCAGATGCCTGGGCAACCACGCTGATGGTGCTAGGTGTAGAAAAAGCCTTAAAATTGGCTGAACAGGAAGACTTGGCGGTATTTTTGTTAGAAGATAGCGACACGGGCGTAGTTGAACATGCCTCAAGCGCGTTTTTGTCTTGGCAAACTGATTAACTCACGTTACGCGGGCGTAAATTTTCTAGGTTTTCAAAACCTAGAAGGTTTGAGCTTCGGGTATTATTGAATACCCATCCTTAAGCGATATTTTGCAGCAAAAAGCACCAACCGCGTAACGCGAGTGATTAAATATACTGCGCCCTACCTAAAACCTGAAGCTCGGGATATTTTTAAGCACTTCAAATCCAAGTATTTAGATGAAACTTGATAAAGCAAAAAATGCAGTTTCTGGCAGGTATGAGTATATCGACTTCTCAGTAATGAAAAGCTTCTTGCAATTGAGCCGCGCTATGATTGTATTCGCTTGCTTTTTCAATTTTTTGTTAGTTCATGCCGATATGACTGACAGTAATGAATACACACTGAAAGCAGCGTTTGTGTACAATTTAGCCCGCATGGTGAATTGGCCCCCTGAGCGTCTGGCTGATACAGCGCAGCCATTGGAGATTTGCCTGTTAGGCGAAGATCGATTTGGCGCGGCTATTGACGCGCTGCGCAATAAAAAAGTCCGTCGCCATCCGATTGATATTCATTACTATCGGCAACTCAACGAAGAAGACGATTTATCTCACTGTCATCTGCTCTTTATTCAAGATTCGGAAGCGGCACAGCTCAATAGCATATTGTCGCATTTAGCGGCGCGTCCTATTTTGACAGTGTCGGATATTACCGGCTTTGCCGAGCAAGGCGGCATGGTCACATTAGCCATGGGCAGCGATCAGCGCATACGCCTAGAAATTAATCGTCATGCCGCGCAACAAGCCGATCTGCACATCAGCGCAAGGTTGCTGGCACTGGCGCGTTTGGTCGAAACTTTAGAATAGCAACCGCCGGGCATCCAGACGCTACGCGGGCATTCCCAACCTGACGCGCCTCAATTTTAGGCACTTAACAACCCATTCGCTTTAAGGAGAAATGTTATGCGTTGGTTTTTTATGAGTTTGATGGCATTACTGGTTTCATCATTGGCTGGCTGCGCAAGCCTTAATTCCAGTGAACAACCTTATGTCACCTTAAGCAATATCGTACCTGCTAATGTCACTTTATTAGAACAATTCTATGATTTACAACTGCGCATCCAAAACCCCTCGCCCGAGCCTTTTTCCATTAAAGGTATGTCGTTTAGCTTAGACATTAATGGTAAAAACTTTGCGAGAGGAGTCAGTAACAGCCAAGTTACCATTGCCGGTTTTGCTACACAACTGATCAACACCCAAGTGAGCAGCAGCTTGTTTGGCATTCTGCGGCAAATTCAAAGTTTAAGCAGCGGCAAAGAAAAAGTATTCAAATACCGTTTAAGCGGACGTTTGTACAATGACTCTGCTTTGAGCCAGTACTTTCTTACAGAAGACACCATTCAATTAGACTTCTAAAGTTTTATGCGCTTCTCGCATAACCGTTCACAGCCCGCCACGAAACCTGACAAGTCTTTGAAACCTGTCAGGTTTTTACTGGGGGAATCTGAACGCTTACCTTCTCACAGCACTAGAAACCCGTACTTTGCCACCCACTTAACCCATCTTTAACACACCCCATTTTAAACCTCCCCTAAAAACAACCACTTAGATTTCAAAAAAATCCCAAGTGGCACCACAATTGACAATTAACGACTAAAATACTGGGTTATACGCGCATCTTTTTCACAGCAATTCCGAGCCTCGCACTAAAATCTTAAATATCAATGAACTAAGGTTTACCCTCAAAAATATTTTTCCGGCTATTCCAAACGTGCGGCACTATACTTATGACAAATAATTTCATAGAATAGACAATATCTTCGCCAGTTTTTGTCGGGCGCATTGCGGCAACTTGTAAGCGTGCGCTAAGTGCGCTCAAGGTCAGTGGTTTGCTGCCCTCATTAAAAATCACTTCAACATGTTTGCTGAACGAATTTTAATTAATAAATTGACCAATCAAGTCCTTAAAACAAGTCCTTAAAAAATGGCGATTATTTGTGTCCCGGCTCTTTGCTGGATGGCGAAGGTATTGTAAGGCATTGTCATGAGCTTACTCATTGTTGGCGGCATTACTTTTTTATTGACCGCACTGTTGACGATGGCTGGGGTGGGGGCGGCATTTGTCCTCATCCCGATTTTCCTCGCCTTTGGCATCGAGCTACACACCGCCATGGCGACGGCGTTGTTGCTGAACGCGATTGCCATGAGCATTGCCTCGTGGACGTATATTCGCCACCGCTTGGTGGTATGGAAACTGACCTTGCCGATTCTGGTGATTGCTTCTGCGCTGTCGCCGTTGGGCGTATGGGTGAGTCAGGGGCTGGATCGGCAGACGCTGTTAGGTTTATTCACCGCATTTTTGATTTTTGCCGGACTGATGATGTTGTTTTATCATCCCAAGCCACGAGAAACCCAGTATTCCAATGCGGTATTATTGGGCATCGGCGGAGGCGTGGGCGGCTTGGCGGGCTTTATCGGCGGTTTGTTGGGCGTGGGGGGTGGCAATATCGTAGTGCCTGCCCTGATTGCGTTGGGCATTGAGCCGAAAAAAGCTTCTGCCAGCACGGCGTTTATCGTCATTTTTGCGTCGTTCGCCGGCTTTCTGGGACACATGAATATGTCATCCATGCGCACGGATTTATTGCTGAGTACCGGCGTGGCTTCGGCATTGGGCGCGGCATTAGGCGCTTGGCTGATGAGCGAAAAATTGAAAAGCCATCAAGTCAAATGGATAATTGGGGTCGTGCTGTTAGGCATTGCCGCCAAAATGGCTTGGGATTTGATGAGTGGAACTTTTTGAGTGTCGCTTCGTTCTGCTTTTATACGCCGGTTATGGCGAACGTTAGGTTACTGAATATGTCCCCCATGCCTGATTTTTGGATTGAACATAAAACACGCTTGCGCAGTTACATCGCCAAACGTGTGCGAGACTCTGGTGCTGTTGACGACATTCTCCAAGACGTGTTCGTCAAGGCTTATACAAATCTGCACACGCTTAAGTCGCACGGTAGCCTCACCTCTTGGTTGTACCGCATTGCGGCGAATGCTATAGCAGATCACTACCGTGGGCAAAAACCGTCGGAAGACATATCTGACGAATTGCCCTCGCCCGAGTCGGAACAAGATTACATCGCCGAACTGGCAGTATGCCTCAAGCCGCTGATCGCCGATTTGCCTGAGACCTACCGTCTACCTCTTGTGTTGTCGGAGATTGAGGGGTTGACACAGAAGGAGGTGGCGACCCGTTTAGGGCTTTCCCTTTCTGGCGCGAAATCGAGAGTGCAGCGCGGTCGCGAGAAATTGCGCCAGCGCTTGTCCGAGTGTTGCGACATTGAGACCGGACGACACGGCATCATTGGCTATGAAGTCCGCGACAAGAAGCGCGGCTGCGATTGTGGCTGAAGTAAGTTTTGCGTCCTTTTCGTACAAACTCCGTCTCTATGGTTACGGTGCAATAAGTGCCGCAACCCTGAAGAACGGAGTAAATCCATGAACGAAGTAAAACACGATGAAATTCGCCAAGCCGTGCGCCAGCAATACGGTCAAGTGGCCGAAAGCGAAGGCTGCGGCTGCGGCCCTGCTTGCTGCGGAGAAACAACAGCTAGTGCCGACACGCTCTCACAGGCGCTGGGATATTCGGCAGACGAAACCGCCCTTGTCCCCGATGGCGCCAACATGGGCTTGGGCTGCGGTAACCCGCAAGCCATCGCCAACCTGAAGATTGGCGAAACCGTGCTTGACCTTGGCAGCGGTGGTGGATTCGATTGCTTTCTTGCCGCAAGGCAGATCGGTGATTCAGGCCATGTAATCGGCGTTGACATGACACCGGCGATGGTTTCAAAAGCGCGAGCCAATGCAGATAAAAGCGGCTACCGGAATGTTGAATTCCGGCTAGGCGAAATTGAAAACTTGCCCGTCGC
>CAZOSP010000057.1:0-5313 GCA_964582525.1 uncultured Thiomargarita sp.
AGCCAAGTAGCCAAGTAGCCAAGTAGCCAAGTAGCCAAGTAGCCAAGTAGCCAAGTAGGGTGTGCGCCATCTTTTCGGCGCACACGCGAACAATACTGAATTTCACTGCGGAAAGTTCCAAAGAAAAGGGGGGAATGCTGTTCCATATATCTTCCACAAGCTGAATCCGTTCGGAAACGGACAACTTTTTAATATCTTCCACAATTGCATTCATAATCACAGCATAAAAACGAATGGCTAACGCCTGAGTTAAGCCGACACCCGCCGCCACAGAGCTAAAAATAAACCAAAAAAAACCGACGGCGGGTGGGTCGGTCTTGGGCGATAAGTTATGTGAGCAGTTTACTCGTAACGCTCTTTTTTAGACTTTATCACTTTGATTACATCGTCATGTTTTTGTCCATCAATAATATCTTTTAAATGAAGATATCCAGTATCTTTATTATATTGCAAGTGAATACGCCAACCAGATATTTTATCTATGTCCGCTCTATATATTAGCTTTTTATAGCCAGTAACACGATGTAGTCTTGTTTTTGGAAAATTTCTGGAAGAATGACATGAGTTATCTTCTAATTCTGCAAGTGCTTCTAAGAGTTGTAATTTGTGCCTGTCATCAGGTAATGATTTAACAGCTTCATATATAATTCCGTATTCATCTAACAATGCCTTTATTTGAGCCATTTCAAGCTTTCTCAGCGAAGCTAGAATGCAAAGTGCGCTGATAGAGTGATTCCGCAACACCCTTAAATACTTTGTCTAAGCTAGAATGTCTAACAACGCGCAGTAAGGTTATAAGAGTTTGATCAAATATAGGATCTTCATCAATAGTCATTATTATCCTAATGTCATGATTAACTCTTAATGCATACAAACTTGACTCATCTTCATCAGAAAGATGTAATCTAAGTGGTTGATATGCGTGCTTATAAAATTCTTTAGTATCTGACTCTAAAAATCGAGTGTATTGGTTTAATTTTAGAACAATTCGCTTTTTTTCTTTGTCAGGAAATGTAGCGAGTTCATTTTCAAATTTTTTTGTTGATTCGAAAAGTATACTCATAAGATTCACCCACAACTTACTATTAGACAGAATATAAGCAAATGATGCTACACAGATTCCGTCTATTTCCATATACATAGATTCTGCATAGCCTGATGCTACAGAATCCCCACCAAAACTCGAAGACACAAAACAGCTTATACCTTAAAGTAACACTGTCAATCATAAGTGCCTAGAGTGTGCGCCATCTTTTCGGCGCACACGCGAACAATACTGAATTTCGCCCGCGTTCGCGCCGCAAAAAAACGCGGCGCAAACCCTACAAAATACATTTGAGCCCGGTAGGGTGCGTGACATCTTTTCGTCGAAGCACGCGGGATGATGGCTCGCTGCCAAGCATTCGCGTTCGCGCCACAAAAAGACCTGGCGCAAACCCTACCAGCCTAAGCACAGCGCATCCATCCATATTACTCCAGCGCGTCCATGCCCACAGTCCGATGCCAAATTCACCATTCGGCTTCATTGACATAGTAAACACCCCGGCGGGCATATCGCGCAAAATCCCACTGTCGCGGTAATCGCGTGGGCGTAGATTAGCCGCTAAACCGCAAAAATAAAAAAAATAAAAGACACCCATTAAAAATAACCCAACAAAACCATATTTCTCATTTTTTCTCATTTATCAGCTCTCTCCTCCCCATGATAATGGTTGCTCATCACTGCATAGGCGCAGACATCAATCGAAAATAGCCTTGACAACATTTCCAGCCTATCCACAATCCACTGCCTGCGGTGTTCGTAATTGCAGCCCTGCTGCTCATCCACGCCACATAAATAAGCACGGCGCACCGCAAGACTGACGCAGTGATAATAATAACCATCGGTGTTTTTGCTGATTTGTTCTTTGCGAGACTGGGGCATGGTGGTTTCCTTGTGGGTTTGGAATTAGGAAAGGTGTAGCAAAAAGTGGTTGGGATGGGGATATCTTTGTGGGTGTCTTTAAAGTGCTTTTAAAGAGTGCTTTATTTTTATAGGATTTTTGTTAGAGTGATGGATAATTCTCTGTTTAACTTCTCTGAATATAAGGACTTCTAATGAAGGATCATCTACTCTCGTTTTCGACTTGGTTGCGCGGTTTTTTTATGCTGGTGTTTATCGCCATTTATATGGTCTTGCGTTTTGTCATTCTCGCCGTCATCGTGTTTCAATTTGGCTCTATGCTATTGAGCGGACAACTGAACGAGCGTTTGCTCAGTTTTGCTGACAGCTTAAGTTTGTATGCTTTCCAAATTATCCGTTATTTAACCTATAACTCTGATCAAAAACCTTTCCCCTTTCGCAGTTGGCCCAAGCCCTCTGAAGCCCCGATTTTAGATTGATTGTTCTGGCACGGCAGGGTGCTTAAGGCATAAAAAAAGCCCGTACAAAACGGGCTTTTTTTATAGCTTTGCTAAAAGTTAATTTTAGTCAAGCATTACTTAGCTGCGGGAGCTGGCATAGGTGCAGCAGGTGGCATACCGCCGCGATACCCGCCGCCATAAGGGGCTGCGGGATGACCATAGCCGCCACCATAAGGAGCTGCGGGATGACCACCGTAACCACCATAAGGTGCGCCACCATAAGGGGCTACGGGATAACCGCCATAGCCGCCATAGCCGCCATAAGGTTGACCGTAACCATAACCGTTACCATAGGCATTACCACGACCGCTGAAGTTCATGCTGAAATCACCAGAACCAGTGCCGTCACCAAGCATGTTGTTGCCCCAAGGCGCACCGCCCCAAGGATTGCCACCCCAAGGACCGCCCCACCAAGCTTGTGCAGACAAAGGTGCCGCGGCGATAATAGCTGCAATAGCGATTGCTTTTACGTTTTTCATAGTCTCTCCAAGAGAATTTAGGTTGTTTAAGAGGCTGAACAATTTTTAAGGATTTTTCGTCGCTTAAAAGCCTCAGCAGGTTTACTGTAACACTCTGCAAGCCAGATGGTAAAGTAACAAATCATTTTTTTTATGCGATGCGTGGCTGTTCGGTTAAAAATGTCACGGTCATGGCATATTGAGCCGCACTGCTATCTACGCGATTAACCGCTTGGCGAAATCTATTGCTATTTTTTAACTGCTTGGTGTACCAAGATAAATGCTTACGCGCCATGCGCACACCCGTGTATTCGCCATAGAATGCGTAGAGGCTTCGCAGATGCGCTAACAGGGTTTCGCTGAACGCTTGATGACTGGGTGCGGGTAATTGTTCAGCGGTTTTTAGATAGTGCGCCATGCGTTGAAAAAGCCAAGGATTGCCCTGTGCAGCGCGTCCGATCATGAGCGCGTCTGCGCCCGTATAGTCTAGGACATAAGCAGCTTGTTCGGGCGTTTTGATGTCGCCATTGGCAATAATGGGAATTTTCACACTTTGTTTGATAGCGCGGATGGTGTCGTATTCTGCTGCACCTTTGAACGCGCAGGCGCGAGTGCGTCCATGTACGGCGATAGCTTGTACGCCACTGTCTTCGGCGATGCACGCAATGCGTACACCGTTGCGCTCGGCGGGACTCCAGCCAGTACGGATTTTCAAGGTGACGGGCACTTCTACCGCATTGACCACGGCTTGCAAAATACGTCCGACCAAGACTTCATTGCGTAATAAAGCCGAACCCGCCATAAGATCGCACACTTTTTTTGCCGGACACCCCATGTTGATGTCAATAATTTGTGCGCCTTGATCTTGATTGAATTTTGCGGCTGCTGCCATTTGCTGCGCCTCTGCGCCGGCAATCTGCACACTACGCGGTGCCATTTCGCCTTCATGATCAATGCGCGAGCGGGTTTTTTTTGAACCCCACAGCAGATTATTGGCACTGATCATTTCGCCCACTGCCATGCCCGCCCCCATCTGCTTGCATAATTGCCGAAAGGGGCGATCTGTAATGCCTGCCATCGGCGCAAGCACCAGACGGTTAGCTAATTGGAACTGTGCCAGTTGCCAAGTGTGTTGCGAGGCGGTTTGCATGACGGCAGACTAAAATGGCTCTACACGATAAACAACGGCTAAACTGTGTTGCGCACCGGCGGCGATTTCGACGCTATTTTCTAAAGCATTGGCACTTTCTACACACAGCATTTGGCGGTAGCCCTGCTCGCCTAAATCGCCCATTTTTTCAGCTTTTGCCTGCCAAGGATTCCATACCACTGTGGATTGGCTATGGGTTTTGCTAATGCGGATGCGGCGTTTGAAGCCCGCATCTTCAATGAAGCACTCGGCATCTGTGTTGACATACACGCGATCCACTTCGCCATTGATAGTGATCGCGCCTTGCTGGGTTTTGCGTTGCTCAGTCCCTACCTTGTCGAGATATTCGGTGTCTTCTAAGCCTACAATTTTTACCTCGCTAATGTCGCTAATGTGGAAATAGGTATGTAGAGCTTCGCTAATTGTCACCGCCGCATCGCTATCGTTACGGGTTATCAACTCAACCCGCAAATCCTCGCCGACCGTTATCAACACCTGCACCGGCGTGTTGTGCGCCCAAAACGCTTGGGTTGTCGCGTCAACTATCAACTGCATACGCACTTGTGTCGCACCCGATTCTAGCGCGGCGGTTTCCAAGACCTCCCACATCACCGTCCGCGCATGACCATGACCGGGTTTGCTGCTATCTTGCGCATGAGCGCCAAACCAGGGCCAACAAACCGGCACGCCGCCGCGAATGGATTTGCCCGGCTGGAATTTAGCCGCCGCGCTTAACCAAATCAGCGGCTCTTGTCCTTTCGGTTGATAAGTCATCACATGTCCGCCTTGCAGCGCGATAGTCGCCTGGGACTGGGCATTATTAATCTCAATCATCGGAAAATCTTCCGCTTGATGGCTAAAATGCAGTTGTCCAGTCAGTCCAAATTGTTCATTAAGAACGTCTAAAGTGGGCATAAAAATCTCCAAAAATCAGAAAGTAACTTTGATGGTATTATACTCATATAGTGCTTCAGATACATAATTTTCAAAAACCCGACAGGTCTTGAAGACCTGTCGGGTTTGCTTCAAGCATTTAATTATCTGAAAATCTATAGCCGAAAGACAAGTGCATTTTTTGCTTGATCAAATTTGCTGCAAATACTTGGATTTTAAGCGCTTAATAAAAATCCTGAGCTTCAGGTTTCAGGCTGATTTGCGCCACGTCTTTTTGTGGCGCGAACGCGAATGTTCGGCAGCGTGCTATTGTTTCGCGTGCGCGACGAAAAGATGTCGCGCACCCTACCGGACTAAATTCGTAGCCTGGCGGTAGCGGAATACCCGTTAAATCAGTAAACCATTCCG
>CAZOSP010000057.1:5413-25103 GCA_964582525.1 uncultured Thiomargarita sp.
AAACCATTCCGGCACCGTTTGCAGTAGGGTGTAGAGATGTTTGTCAGTGCGCATCTAAGTCTCAATTCATCTATTAGGTTTTCGACATCATACTGTGTTTTACCTGAAAAAATCCCGATAGGCTTTCAACAGAGGGGGAAATAAAAAAAACTGTCTGCGTAATAATAATGCTAAGGATTTTAAAATAAAACGTAGAGGCAAAATCAACCATAACCAAGCAGCGTGAAAATTACGCGAATATTTAAGGGTGCTTAGATTTTCATAGTAATTGGCGCGTTGCAGTTTAATTTTATCTTGCGAATACGCGCCGACACTGGCACTGCCTTGGTGATATACATAAGCCTGACGGCACCAGCCGATCGGGTAGCCTGCTTGACGGAGGCGTTGCGCGTAGTCTAATTCTTCGTAAAATAAGAAATATTCTTCATTGAGTAAACCGATTTCCTGCACTGCTGCAACCTTTAAGTAAAGTGCCGCGCCCTGTGCGTAATCTAAGCGCGTTGCGGGTAACTTCCGCGCTTGCTCTACACTCAAACCTTGTCCAATATTGCGCAATAGGGTCAGCAGTGGATAATAGCGACAGCCACCTGCACACTGCACTATGTGCCGATCTTGCGCGTCGAGAATGGTGCTGCCAATCATGCCCCAGTCGGGTTGGGCTTGACTGCAATTGCGCAGGGCTTGCAAAGCATCGGCGGCAATTTCCACATCATTGTTGAGTAACCATACATAATCGCACTCAAAAAAGTGCAGCGCGTAGCGCAAGCCGACGTTCATGCCGCCCGCAAAACCACGATTTTCACCCGTTTGCAGCAGCACAGCGCGGGCTTGCGTGGAATTTGGCAGTTTTTTTTCTTGAGCGTTGTCAATGGGTGCGTCAATATGCAAATCTTCAGCAGAAAATTGGCGGTATAACCAGTCGCATAGGTGCTGCCAAGAGTCATCTGTAGAACCATTGTCACAAATAATCAAGCGCGTTTGTCGCTCATCTAGCACTGGACGCAAGCTGTCCAAACAACGCACACTATGTTGCCAACCGTTCCAATTCAGTACAATGAGACCTATATTCATTCGTGATACACTTTGTCAAAATTCTACAACATTAAAAGGATTCAGCCGATGCCCCTAAAAAAGTTAAACGGCTTATTGCTATACGCTTGGCTTAGTCTTGCGGCTCATGCGCAAACCGCCAATATTGAACTGATTGCTTTTAATTGCTTTACTTGTCATGGAGAGGAAGCGCGACTGGGTGAGGCGGTGTCTTCGCTGCATGGTCTGCCCGGTAAGTATGTACAGCAAGCCTTGCAAGATTATCAAGCAGATTTGCGCCCTGGCACCATTATGCCGCGTATTGCAAAAGCTTACAGCAGCGAAGAAATTAAAGCGTTAGCCGATTATTTTGCACAACTGAAAAAACAAAAGGAATAGGCATGACTTTATCGCGCCGCGCATTTCTGCGTTTATTAACAGCATCTAGCATTTTAGGTGTCAGCGGCTGTGTCACCACGCCCGAACGTCCCGCCTATCGCGGTAAAAAAGTGCTGATTATCGGCGGCGGTTTTGCTGGTGCGACGACTGCCAAATACATTCGCCGTTTAGACAGCCAGATAGAAGTAACACTCATTGAAGAGCAATCCAGCTATACCACAGGTGCGGCAAACAACTGGGTATTGGGCGGCTTGCGCAGCTTGCAATCCATTACCTTTGATTATCGGCTGTTACAGCAAAAGCACGGGGTAAGATTGCTACAAGATACAGCAGTGAGCATCGATCCCATACAAAAAATGGTGCGTTTGAAAAACGGCGTAGTGCTACCCTATGAACGCCTGATTCTCGCCCCCGGCACCGAACTCGACTGGGCAAGCATCGAAAACTACACGCCACAAGTCACGCAAACCATGCCCCATGCGTGGAAAGGCGCGGCGCAAATCGACCTGCTGCAACGCCAATTACACAGCATGAAAGACGGCGGTGTCGTCATCATATCGGTGCCGCCCGCGCCTTACGGCTGTCCGCCCGCCCCTTATGAACGTGCCAGCTTGATTGCGCATTATCTAAAACACCACAAACCCAAATCTAAGCTATTGATTTTCGATGCACAAGCACGTTTTGCCTTGCAGTCGCTGTTCGTGCAGGGCTGGCAGCAATTTTACGCTTTCGCCACCGATAACAGCCTGATTGAGCATATTCCCGAAGAGCGCGTCATCAAGGTTGATCCACAACAGCGCAGCCTAGTCACAGCCAGCGGTACGCACAAAGGCGACGTGATTAACATCATTCCCGCCCAACAAGCCCCTTTTATTGCGCGAGAGGCAGGACTGACGGATGTCACTGGCTGGTGTCCCGTGCATCCGCTCACTTGGGAATCCCGCGAAATCCCCGATATTCACATTATCGGCGATGCCGCACTCGCTACACCGATGCCAAAATCCGCCTTTGCAGCCAACTCGCAAGCCAAAAGTTGCGCAATGGCGGTAGTCGCCTTGCTCAATGAACGAGAATTTAGTGGCTCTAGCTGGATAAATACCTGTTACAGCCTAGTCAATCCGCACTATGGTATTTCCACCACCATGGTGTATCGCTACCATAATGAGCAAATTTTGCTAGTCCCAGCCGCAGGTGGGCAAACCCCAGCAGACGGCAATAAACAACTCGAAGCGGTCTATGCCGATAGCTGGTATAGCAGCATTACGCGGGACACGTTTGCTTAAAGAAAAGCTGAAAATATACTCATGCCTGCCAGAAACTGCCTATTTTTCTTTATCAATTTTCATCTATTTGAAAACCTAGAAAGTCTGCATCCTACAACTGCTGTATTTTAGCTATATACCTGACCTATGTGTTTATTTGTACGTTAAGGAATGACAAAATGCTCGCCAAAGCCGCTATTGAAATTGTATTATTTGACAACACAAATTCATCCGCCTCTTCTTTATTAGAACAAATAAAACTTCTCAGTGAATTTTACGGCATTCATTACACCCTGCTATCAGCGACAGAAAACCCAGCACAACAATTCAACTCACATTTACAAGCAACCCACAACAGAGTGGTTGCAGTGATTATCAATGCTGAGGTTCTAGCCGATTTAGACACACAGCAGATTCAATCACTTTTGCTTAAACATACACCCGCCACGCCTGTTTTAATTATCGGAGTACGCTTTACAACTTGCATGAAAAGCCTGCAAGCTTGGAGCGGACATGTCGTCAGCAGCGTACAAGATATAGACAACTTCTCAGGGCAATATTTCTTTCACCAACACCCTATCACCCAACAACTGGGCAATCAAACAGCCGTTTGGAAACATCCACAAGTCAGTTCTTTACAATTAAACAACTTAGCTCATGCCGACATTATTATTGAATTAATCCCGCTTTCTGACACAAGTGCAGATTATTCACCACAGAAAAAACATTATAACTGGGATGCTCAAACTCATCTCAAACAAGCACTACTCAAACAAAAAATACAACAAGTCTCTTTGCTTAAAACCGAACACCAAGACTTATCCATTTTTATTTCTGCTTATGTAGAACCCACACCACTACATGCTGGCGAACTCATTTGGCGATTTAAACCGCGGCGTTTTATGCAAATTGCCGCTTTAATGCTCGTCATTCAGCAGGCTTGCGGAGAATATGCTTGGCATATCGCAAAACGCTTTGCTAATTTCACTATTGATGATCCTTGGCTCACAGAACCTTATGGGCAATTAAATTACACAGCCTTTCTAAAAGAAATGCAAACAGCAAAATTTCATACCACTATTGCTTTTATTCCTTGGAACTATGACCGCTCAGAACCCGAAGCTATCGATATTTTCAAAAATAATCCAGACCATTATTCTTTATGTGTACATGGCAACAATCACGATCACCGAGAATTTTACAAATACAAAACAGATAAAGATGATCCTTGGTCTGCCAAAGCCCTAGAAACCCATGATGTCAATTTACAACAAGGTTTAGCGCGTTTAGAAAAATTCCGAGAACTCACCGGATTGAATTATGATCAAGTGATGGTTTTTCCACACAATATCGCCCCTGAAGAAACACTCAGATTCATGAAAAAATATAATTTTTTAGCCACTTCAAACGGCGGCAATATTCCGCTAGAGTCTCCAGCCCCCGACAATCCCTTGTTTTACTTTCGCACTGTGTCTAATCATTTTGCCAATTTTCCCAGCTTAGATCGCTTAGAACCGGTCGAATATTTTCCCATGAAAATCGCGCTAAATTTATATTTAGGCAGTCCCATCTTGTTTTTTGAACACATGCTGTATTTTACCGATGGCTTAGATGTATTTAATGAAACAGCCCAGCGCGTTAATCAAATTCAACCGGATATTCAATGGACATCGCTAGGCGAAATTGCACGGCATTTATACGAACAAAGAAAAATTGATGACAATAATTATGAAATTAAAGCCCTGAGTCGTCAATTTAAGCTATACAATACACAGTCAAATAAGGTGCATTTTACTGTATTTAAGTCATTCAGCGCAGACGAAGAAATTGCCTCTATTAGCTCTCATGGAAATGTCTTAGGATATACAAAAGAAGGCGATTACTTAAAATTCTTGGTGACTATTCCCGCGCAACAACAACGGCTGATTGATATTCAATATGTTAATAAATTAAATTTAAGCCAAATAGATGTCAACAAAACCGATGCCAAAATAAATCGTCTGCGTTGGTTCTCTGATTTTCGTGACATCACCTTTTCAGGTTCTTACTTAGGCGGATTACTCACTAAATGGTATTACAACTCAGGTCACTACCAAGGCGGCTTGAAACGTATTTTGTTTTTAGCCAGCTTCGCTGTCATTGGTCTTGGCTTAATGCTATGGTTATTTATTCATCAACGCTTACATCCTAAATCTCAACCTAAAACCGCATATTAGCTGGGAGTGCTAATCTCCAGATTAGCACCGCCGCCGTAGGCGGCGCGAAACGGCTACGCCGTTTGAGCTAAGTCTTACGATTAGCTCTCCCATAGTTTTGCCATGAAAGATGGGAAAAGGAAAAATAATCGGAACAAAACCCGGAACATATCAATCGACTGAAAAATATGAATTTTCACCAGCCCGGTTACCGCCTAGCTAGTGTTTTCTAGCGGCGCTCCTCGCTGCGGGCTTTTAATAACGGCATGAAGACTGTTTTGGCTGTGCTTTGAAAGCTTTTGTCTAATGTTAAGCCTTGTCGAAAACATAAACGATAATGCGCATCGTCGCTTTCGCCCGCGTACCAGCCGCCGAGCCATGCGCTTTCAGCGGCTTTTAAGGCGGCTTCGGGGTCTTTTTGGTGAAATAGCTTTTCTGCATAGGCAAGAGAAGTGTCGGGGAAAAATGTCAGCGGTGCGCTTAAGCCTTGTAGATAGAGTTTGATCAGGGCGCCCAACAACAGACGCGAATGGTTGACGGGGGCGAATTGTACATGCTGGTCTGTGCCTAGCAGATGCGTGGTGCGCGGGTAAGTTTGCCGATTCTTTGCGGGTGGGCTGTCTTGCAGCAAGAGATGATAAATCCAGGCATTGAGCAAATCTTTGCTTTTGAGTTTTGCCGGACGGTAAAACAGTAAGCCTTGTGTGTAAATGCGGCTGAAGTTGGCACTGAGGCGCGTGTTGCCTAAGTTTAGCGTCACTTCCAGCGGCGCGAGTTGTTCTGTGAGCAGCGGGCGCAGTTGTTCGGCGAAGTTTTCGATGTCGCCGCACAGCTTGTCGTAGTGAATGCGTCCGATGGGGTCGGGCGGCAGTTGTCCGCTGGCTTTGACGACCGGATAATAATTTATTAACTCTTCGTTATTTAAGGCTTTTTCGAGCAAATGTGTGTCCAGTTGGTATTTGTCTAAGCCGATAAATTCTAGTGGTTCTTGTTCTTCTAGTGGTGCGTTTTGTTGTTCGGGATAGATGTCCAGCCGTTGTTGCAGCAGGTAACGGCTGGGGTTTTGGAAAAACCGCACCAGTTGTTGCGCGGTGATTTGTCGCCAACTGGCTTCGGGCGGGTTGAGTGGCGGTGCGATGAAGGGCGCGAGTGGCTTGCGTTGCGCCAGCAGTTGTTGGGCGGCTGGCGTGTATTCTTGGGCGTAGCTGAATAAACGTGCGTCGCTCTCCGGTGGGGTGGAAAAGTAGCTGGGACTAAACGCCTGCAACGGGTGTTGCGTGATAAGCTGGTCGAGGATGCTGCCGGTCTTTGGTTTGCTAGGTTGAAAGCCTTGTTCTAGGTAATTCAATAATTCGCTGATGAGTACTGAGGGCGGCTGTGCGCTGTTGTCGCGGATGCTTTGTCCTTGATAGCTGAGGTAGAAAGTGTCTCGCGCTGACAGCAGGGTTTCGAGGAATAAATAGCGGTCGTCGTGGCGGCGTGAGCGGTCGCCACGACGCGGTTGTTGGGCGATTAAATCGAAGCCCGGCGCACGCTGTGAGCGCGGGTAGGCGCGGTCGTTCATGCCGAGTAAGGCAATGACTTTGAAGGGAATTGAGCGCATCGGTAACATTGCGCAAAAGGTCACTTTGCCGTTAATAAAGCCGCTTGGGTGATCGCTGTGTTCGAGGGCTGAGGCAAGCCAATCTTGCACCACTTGCGGCGATAAAGGGGTGTCAAATCGCGCCATAAGGGTATCGTTGGCAAATTGCTTGAGTGCGTCGCGGATGCGTTGCAGTTCGTTTTGGCTGTCTAGGTCTTGGGCAAAAAATTGCGCCAGCAACACTTGCAGTGTTGCGACCCATTGGGCGGGGGGGAGTGCGTTGTTGAGCGAACCGGCTGCGGCAAACAGCGCGTCGGTAAATTCGAGCAATTGACTGAGGATTGCACTGTCTTGCCCTTCTACCGCATCAAGCGGCAAAATGCCTTGATAAAGCTGGTCCTGATTGGGCATGGCGTAGCCGAGCAGCAGGCGTTCTAAGCCAAATGTCCAAGTATTTTCAGTAAACGCGGGTAAATCCAGTTCGCTGCGGCTGTCGGCATCAATGCCCCAGCGCACACGGGCGTTATCCAACCATCCTTGCAACTTGTCTATATCGGCGGGCGACCAGGCAAAGCGTTTTTGCACCGCTTCGACTTCTAACAAACCCATGACTTGCACCAACGTCAAGCGGCTGTGCGGCAGTTTTAGTAATTCTAAAAAGCTGTCAATAATGCGGCTTTCTTGGCGCAAGCTGCGGTCTGCGATGCTGTAGGGAATGCGGCGTTTGCGGTCGGGCGTGGTGGCGAATACGGCTTCAATCAGCGGTGCGTAGCTTTCAATGTCGGGCATCATCACTAACACGTCGCCGGGTTGTAATTGGCTGTCATGCTCAAACATGCCCAGCAGCTGATCGTGCAGCACTTCGATTTCGCGCAGCGGCGAGTGACAGTTGTGAATCTGCAACGAGCGGTCGGTCGCCTCGATGGGATGCACGGGCGCATCGCGTCCGGCTTCTTGCAGACTTAAAATATCGCTTTGTAAACAATGCAGTAGTGTGTCGTTGCCAGGGTCAACAAAAAACTCTTGAGATTCGGGATAGTAGTCATTGAGCAGGTCGATAAAATCGCGCCCCATTTTGCCCATAGAAGCCAGCAGGCTGTTGCCGGTGGTAAAATATTGTTCTTCAGCCGTGAGTCTTTGTCCGCCCTCGTTCCCATGCTCTGCGTGGGAACGCCGCTGGCGTTCTTGCTTGAGATCAATATTGGCTATATCGCTATCGGAAACAATGTCGCCCCAGTATTCTTGGCAGGGGTTGAGTAGCCAGATATATACTTCGCAGCGCGAGGACAGGGCGGAAAATACGTCGAGATAAAAGGGCGGCAGCGCGGATATGCCAAAAATATGCAGGCGTTTGGGCAGTTGCGTAAAGGGCTGCGGGCTGTCTAAAGCCTGCAAAAATGCTTGATGCAACGCGGCACGGTGGCTTACCGGATGGTTCTCGTTTCCAGACTCCCGCTCGGCAACCAGCATATCCTCGTGGATCGCCCGCCACAGTATCGCCTGCCAATGTTCTTCCTGACCATCTTCCCATGCCTGAATCATCTGCGGGCGATAAATCACATATTGGTCAAAACTGCGGGCGATTCGCTGCGCCAGTTGCGTGTGCTTTAAGCCGCTATCGTCATGGGCAAAATAGTGGCGCAATTCGGCAAAGGCGGGGTGTTCTAAATAGTCCGGTAACAGACGCGCAATCGTCCAATGCAAAATGCCGGGTTCATACAGTGAGGTTTCCGGCAGATCGGGCAGGCAGGCGCGAAAAGCCTGCCACGCTAACGCACGCGGAAAAGGATAGTGCGCATTTGCCCACACGCCGAGTTGTTGGGCGAGGCTTAAAGAGAGCCAACGCGCCATGCCTTGACTTTGCACTAAAATAATTTCGGCTTCAAGCGGCGGTAGTGGGCGCGAGCGGATAAGCTGTCCCAGTGTTTGTATGAGTTGCTCAAGGCGATTGCTGGTATAAAGCTGCATAGTATGACATTGATTATTGGATAGGTATCACTGATAATGAGCGGATTGCGTCACCTGAGTGAGTATAACAGAGTACGCTCCTGCGCTTGGAGCGTAGGAGCGAGAAAATGCCATGAGTAGCCTAATGCAACCCCGAATTACAACCCCCGCCTTTGAATTAAAGGGCAGTATGCTGACCACGATGGTGCTGCATGTCTATACCTCAGAAGTCGCTTTGTTGGCAGCGCAATTACAGCAACATGTCGCGCAAGCACCGAGTTTATTTAAGCAGGCACCGGTGATTTTGGATTTTCATGCCATTCAGCAGGAAAGTAATACCTTAGACATTCCGGTTTTGATAGAAAGCCTGCGTGAATACGGCATGTTGCCGATAGGTGTGCGCGGTGGCAATTCTTCTTTGAACAGTTTGGCGTTGGGCGTGGGCTTGCATTTGTTGCCAAGCATCAAGTCGGAGCGCGAAAAAGTAGAACGTGATACGGCGAAAGCCGATACCCATACCAATAAACCCACGCTTGTGCCGGTCAAAATTATTGAGCAGCCGGTGCGCTCCGGGCAGCAGGTGGTGGCAAAAGGCGATTTGGTGATTTTGTCTATGGTCAGTCCCGGCGCGGAGGTCTTGGCGCATCGCCATATTCATGTGTATGGCGCATTGCGCGGACGCGCTTTGGCGGGCGTGACGGGCGATACTTCAGCACGGATTTTTTGTCAAAAGCTGGAGGCGGAATTGGTGTCTGTTGCCGGGCAATATCAAATCAACGAAGAGTTGGGAGCTGATGTGCTAGGGCAGGCAGTACAGATTTATTTGAAAAATGAGCATTTGACGATTGAGTCATTTGGTAGCAGACAGAATAAATAAGGCGTGAGGTTGAGTATCCTGCCCTCCGCCTGAAACAGTTCTCAGGGATTTTGATGAAGTGCTTAAAATCCAAAGTAGTTGCAGCAAACTTGATAAAGCAAAAAATGCAGTTTCTGGTGGGTATGAGTTGTGTTTTACTGAAAACTCCGAAAAATATTTTCGCTTATAGCAAAATCAATAGCTTACATGTATATACTTTAATTGAAATCAATAACTTACAGACTTTTACGAAGTTTTTAGTAAATCAGGGGACTTAAAATGGCAGCCGTTATAGAAAGAGTTGATCGTTTAGAAGATTTGATGGTGCAGTTATTACAGGAAACCGCACGGACTTCGCGTGAGTTGCGCGAGTTTAAGACGGAAATGCAGGATTTTAAGGCTGAAATGCGTTTATCAGCACAACGCTCAGAGCGGGAAATGCGCGAGTTTAAGAATGAAATGCAGGACTTTAAGGATGAAATGCGCGAGTTTAAGAATGAGATGCACGAATTTAAGGCAGAAATGCGCCGCGAGACTAAGGAACTGCGTAAACAAATCGGTGAATCGTTTAACAAAGCAGGACGTTTGGTTGAAGACGCTATCGCCCCAGGTATTCCAAAAATTTTCCGCACCATTACCGGCTTGAGCCGTGAAGAAATTGAACGTCAAGCGATACGTTTTGAAGTTAAACAACCGCATAGGCGCGAGTTTGACGCAATGATTGCGGGCGGCGGCTATGTGTTGATTAATCAAACGAAATCGACTTTACGTCCGTCCGATGTGGAGGATTTTCATCTGTTGATGCAGACACAAATCCGTCAATATTTTCCTGAATATACCGAGAAAAAATTTATCGGTCTAGTGTCGTCTTTGTATGTAGATGATTCTATTGTTGCTTATGCGTCTAAATTGGGCTTGTATGTGTTGGGTTTTGGTGAAGATTTAATGGATGTATTGAATCCACAGGACTTCACACCGCAGTATTTTTGATGTGTACATCAGTCATTAACTGGCGTGCGAAAATTTTTGATAGGATACCAGCACTCGCACATTTGATAGGCATTATTGGTTTCAAAAAGCTAATCTCTCGATTAAGTAGCCAACCATATATATTTTAATATTTACATGTGCGTATCCCGCATTCTTAATGGGAACTCATGCGGGAAAATCTTAAAAGCTTATGCTCACCTACTTAGCTCAAAATCGGAAAAACTGACTGTTTTTGGAGTGCTAGGTCCGTAGCTTGGCAGGTTAAGCACGCTGAATCTAAAATCCGAAAACATGACCGCGTAAGGTATAAATACAGAGGATTAAGATGGATACGGAATTAAAAATAGATATAGGTTGTGGCACAAGCAAGCAAGAAGGCTTTATCGGACTTGATTATATGGACTTGCCTGGCGTGGATCATGTACTAGACCTAACAGCCGATCCTTTGCCATTTGCAGATAATTCGGTAAGTGAGGTTTTTTCCGCACATTTTTTAGAACATATACACGCGCCTAATCATATTTTTAGTGAAATTGGACGGGTTTGTAAAGATGGAGCAAAAATCGAATTCTTAACGCCTTACGCCTTTTCTAATGAAGCCTTTATCTATGGGCATGTGACATTTTTAACTGAAGAACCCTGGATGCACTTTTGCTGTATTCATCCTGATCACCATGCTGCCATGTTGCAAGGACGCTGGCTATTACACAACATTAATTATACGCTTGCGCAGGATACCTACAGAGAAATTACTCAAGCCGGCTTTAGCATAGCGTTTGCTATTAAGTATTTTAAATCCGTGGTACTTGAGTTTGGTGTCACCGTTGAATACCAATCTAATTTAGAAACCCCCGCCATTTCACCGAAAAAGACCTATTCTTTTTCTCGACAGGGTGAACGTTTTGCTTTACAAGATTCCAATTGATTTTAATTTTAATGTAAGCACTGAGAGGATTTTACCTTGACTAGGATTGTCGTTGTCACTTCAGGCAAAGGCGGTGTAGGAAAAACCACCACCAGCGCAGCATTTGCTACCGGACTTGCGTTGCGCGGCTACAAAACTGTGGTGATTGATTTTGATATTGGTTTGCGCAACCTTGATTTAGTGATGGGATGCGAGCGTCGTGTAGTCTATGATTTTGTGAATGTCATCAAGCAAGAAGGCAACTTAAATCAAGCCTTAATCAAAGACAAGCGGGTAGAAAATTTATTCATTTTACCCGCTTCACAAACCCGCGACAAAGAAGCCCTGACCATTGAAGGCGTTGGGCAAGTCATGGAAGACTTGCGCGAGCGGCATAAATTTGATTACATCGTATGCGATTCGCCGGCGGGCATTGAACACGGCGCGATTATGGCGATGTACTTTGCCGATGAAGCTTTAATTACCACCAACCCGGAAGTTTCTTCGGTGCGCGATTCAGACCGCATTATCGGGATGCTCAATAGCAAAACTCGCCGTGCTGAACTAGGCGAAGAAGACATCAAAGAACATTTGCTGCTGACTCGCTACGAACCCAGTCGCGTCACCAATGGCGACATGCTCAGTGCCGAAGACGTGCAAGAAATTTTAGCTATTCCACTGTTGGGTGTCATTCCCGAATCCCGCGCCGTATTGCAAGCCTCCAATTCTGGCATTCCCGTCACGCTTGATGAAGGCAGCGATGCGGGACAAGCTTATCACGATGTAGTGGCGCGTTTTCTTGGCGAAGATCGCCCGCTACGCTTTATGAATTTGCAGAAAAAAGGCTTCCTGTCGCGCCTGTTTGGAGGTACAGCATGAGTCATTTTTTAGACTATTTTCGGATTTCCAACCGCAATACTGCTGCACTGGCAAAAGAGCGTTTGCAAATTATTGTGGCGCATGAGCGGGGCTTGGATCGAGGACCTGATTATCTGCCCATGCTACAAAGAGAACTGCTAGAAGTGGTGAGAAAATATGTGCATGTCGAAGATGAACATATTAAAGTATCTATGGATAAAGATGGCGATTGCGAAGTATTAGAATTAAATATTGCTTTGCCCGAAGAACAATTACGCGGGCAGGTTAAAACCCCGCGTTAATTATTGCCGTTCTAAGACTAATAATTTATAAAAATACTGCTGTTCTCGATAAGCTCGCTCTCGCTGTCTTAAAGACTGCATTAAGCCCGTCAATCGCGCTTCTTCAATATTCAAATCATACAATACCGCTGCTTTTTGTCTTTCTATTGCTTGAATTAAATAAGTAATAGAAGGCGCGGCTTGTTGGGTAAAATCTTCATTATGCAGGCGGGTAAAGCCATACACACCGGCTTCGAGAGTTTTGCATAGAGGTGCGGAAAATTCATCCATAATCACCAGCTTGCCGCCGGATTCTAATAACGCCAAGGCGTTTCTTAGCAGAATCTCTGGTTGAATGTATTGCGCGGACTCCTGAAACACAATCACTTGTAGTTTTTCTTGGCTTTGAAAATACTCAAAGGGTGTCTGTAGAAAATACGGCATTTCAGGCATATCCCTCAAACGATGACGGCAATATAAAATCTGATGGTTATCGGGTGTAATGCCGATGTAGGCATAGCCCGACGCGCTCAAATGCCGCGCTGTTGTTCCCAAGCCAATACCCACTTCTAATAAACGCTGCGGTGCAGCAGGCAAAGCATTTAATAATACCTCAGTAGCCGCTTGTTGCGCCTGCAATAAGCTAAAACCTTCCTGCCATAGACCGTAATGCAAATAATGCAATTCGCTTTCTTGCTGGTATAAAGCTTGTGCATAGACATTGAGAGGAAAACTTAACGTGGGGAAAAGCATTTCATACATGTTGTGATGACCTTACAGTGACTTTGTCTCGTGTTTAAAACTTTCCAGCTCATGCCCGAATAAGCTGTCTAGCAGGCGGAATGCTGAGTATTCTGGCGCGTATTGCACTGCATCGCGGCGTGCTTGTTGGGCTAAACGCTGGCGCAGGGCGGGGTCTTCAATAAGACGCTGCACGGCGCGAAAACAAGCTTTTTCGCTGTGCGTATTGATTAATAAGGCGTTTTGTTCATGCTGGGCAAAGCTCTCCGCGCCACCGGTGTGCGGCAAAATCACTGCCGCGCCAGATGCCATCGCTTCTAAGCCGGTTAATCCCATGGCTTGAAATTGCGAGAAATCGACAAAAATGTCGCTCCAACTGAGCACATCAGCAACCTGTTCTGACAGCAGCACAGCGTGTTGGCGAAAGCTAAAATCTCGCGGCAGCGCGAGAAAAGCCGGATCGTCACGCTGCGCACCAAATAAGCAAATATCCACCCGTGCGCCGTATTGATATTGAATGCGGCGTAACACGCGCATGGTCAACAGTGGACTGCGACGCGCCGTCGCGGGGCGAATCATGGCGACAATGCGTATCGGCTCATGGCTTTCGCGTGGGCGTTCTCGTTCTTGGCGGCATGAGCGCGGTAAGAATTGATCGATTTGATAACTGGCACCCACCACGATGCTATCGCGTCCCACTTGGGTTTTAAGTTCGCGCTGATTCCATGCGGTTTTGGTGAAAAGCTGCATGTTGGGGAAATGCAAATAAGACAACCAAGCGCGGCGAAATTCTGCATGATGACGAAAGTAGTAACCCGCTATGCGGCGGCGCAACCAGCCTGAACGCCAGAATATAGGATATTTCGCGCTCATCTGTTCAATGAAAAAATAGGGTTCAAAATCCTGCACATAATAGCCTAGACGCGGTGCCTGCGGCTGATCTTTGAGCGGCAGCAACCAATCGACGGTAAAATAAGCCGTGGCAATCACCGCTTCAAAGTCAGCGCAAGCATGAGCAACGTCTTCCGCGCCATTGACGTACAGCACCGGAATATCTACATTCGGATAATGGGCTTCCCAGCCAGTGCGGTGTGCGTGAAAATTTAAAAACTGCACGTCAATGTTCATGCGCCGCATCATTTGTGCTTCAGAGACCAGCACATGCGCGCCGCCGCTGCTTTCGCAGAGCGGCAAAATAATCAATATACGCCGCTGGTGCCAGTAATATTGCCCCAATTCTATTTTGTGCCAGCGTTTTATGAGGTGCTGATGGTGTAGGCGCAGGCTGTTTAATGCGCGATTATCGGCACATTGCTGTTGGCTTTCTGCTTCAACAATGCTTAAGCTTGTGGCTGGGTCTTCCGGTGTGTGGCGATACACATAGACGCTATCCGCCAAACGCGCTTGCCAAGCGTTTTGTCGCGCTTGGATTTGACAATCGAGCAGTTGTTGTTGCAGTGTTGCAGCTTTTGTATGCGGCAAGTATTCATCTAACACGCAACGCCGTATTAACAAGCAATCAGGCTGTAACATCGGCAGGCTAGGATGAATGTGCGGATTGCTGCGGCGCATTCGATACGCCATTTGCGCGGGGCTAAAATCGAGCGGCAATTGCGGCTGCTCAGGTTCATTCAGCGATTGCCCCCCCAGACGGTTGCTCCACGCGCCGACAAAGGCGATGCGTTCATGCTGTTTGGCGCACGCCAGTAATTCCGGCAGCCATTCGGGTGTGAGCAGGTAATCGGCACTTAAATGCAGCAGCCAAGCTTGTTGTAAATGGCTGAGGGCGCGAGGCAGCAAATCTGGCGCGTGTGGCGCGTATAGCCAGTGTACGCACCAACCCTGCGGCTGTGTTAGGACGGGTGCTTGTGCCGCTGGGCAGTTGCCCAAAATCACAATCTGCACATAGCCGTGCGTGTGGGCTTCCAAAGCCTGCCAACATTGCTGCAACTGTGTTGCATCAACCTGCAAAGCGTTTAATACTATATCAATGGCGTAACAAGAAGTAGAAGAATGGGTCGCTAACATAATTTCAGGCAATGATAAAATCGGTTAAAACGCACAGTATATACTCATACCCGCCAGAAACTGCATTTTTTGCTTGATCCCGTTTGTTGCAAACACTTCGGTTTTAAGCACTTAAGCAAAATCCCTGAGCGGAAGGCTTGCAGCCCTGTAGGGTGCGCGACATCTTTGTCGTCGCGCACGCGGGATGATGGCACGCTGCCGAGCATTCGCGTTCGCGCCACAATAAAGACGTGGCGCAAACCCTACTGGTCTGAAGCTCTGGATATTTTTAAGTGCTTAAAATACAAGTGTTTAGATGAAAATTGACAAAGCGAAAAATGCAGTTTCTGGCAGCTATGAGTATAATTCCGGTTTTTTTGATGATGGACAGAAAAAATATGAACATGGGTAAGATAAGTGCGTGGTTTCTATTTCTGGCACTCGGCTTTAGTGCTTCTTTATCAAGCTTTGCAGCGGATCAAGTGCGAGTCGGCGTATTTGAGCAAAAACCCTTGCTATTCAAAAGCGAAGATGGCTTTTTATTGGGTTTTTACGCAGAATTACTGAAAAGCTTAGAAAAACAAGCGGGCTGGAAGTTTCAGTATGAAATGGACAGTCAAGAGATTTTGCAAAAAAAATTAGAGCTAGGCGATTTAGACTTGGTCATAGGCTTGCCTTTCGCGCTTAACTATTCAGAAAATTTGAATTTTTCTAGCGAATCGATACTCACCGTGTGGGGTGAAATCTATCTCCAAGCAGACCACGAGCCGCTAAAAAATATATTTGATGTACAGGATAAGGTGTTAGCCGTTAAACAAAATTCATCTATTTTCGATGCCTTTCGCCACCAATGCGACATATTTCGTTTAAGTTGCGAGTTCAAAACCTACGCCGATTCGCCCAGTGTGTTTGCCGCAGTCGCTCAAGGAGAAGCCGATATAGCCATTACAGATAGCCTCTTCGGACATTTATACGCAGGCGAATACCATTTACGCCATACCCCCATCATTTTTGCCCCCACCTATCTACACATTGTCGCCTCACAACACCGCGCCACCCGCCAATTACGCACTATTGACAAAATTCTCGCTGACTGGAAAATCCAAGCCAATTCGCCCCTTTACAAAGCACAGCAGCGTTGGTTGACAGGCAAACCCCCAACAGTAGCCGATAGCCCAACCGCACCCTCTTGGCAACGCACCCTCTTGTTAGCCAGCAGCACAGCACTCATTCTCATGTTGTTTGCCCTATTGCTTCTGCACCTCCGCTCACGCAAACAATTATTACAGGCACAAAAAGACAAAGAAATCATCAAAGCCAAAGAACACAAATACCACACCCTATTAGAAAATCTACCCTACGGTTTGGAAGAAATTGAGCTTGACGGTAGCATCGTATTTGCCAACCAGATAGCCCTAAAACTACATGGTTCAAGCCTAGACGAAGTGGTTGGACAAGACCTTTTTCAATATCTCGCCTCTAGTGAAGACAAGCTGCAACTCGGTGCCTACATAGACCAACTACTGTCCGCCCAAGACATGCAAAACATCACGCAAAACGCCGATCCTTTCTACACAAAAATGTGGCGTCAAGACGGGCAAATCCTAGATGTACGTAGCGAATGGCACTACAAACGCAATGTGCAAGGCAATGTCATTGGTTTTTATGTCGTCTTAACCGACATCACTGAGGTGCGCGAAACCCAGAACCGTATCCGCAATTATCACCTAGACTTAAAACGCATGGCAGATGAACGCAAAGCCAATCTTATCGAAGCCTACAATGATTTATTAGTCAGTGCTGCGGTTTTTGAAAGCACCGGCGAAGCCATTATGGTCATCGATCTCAATGCCTGCATTGAATCCGTCAACCCCGCCTTTGAAAAAATCACCCAATTCAAAAAAGAACAGGTGATTGGCAAGCCGCTGGCCATTTTAGCATCGCAAAAACACGACACCGACACCTATAACAGCTTATGGCAACAACTGGTGAAAAACACCCACTGGCAAGGCGAAGTCTGGAATCAACGCGCCGACGATGAAGTCTATCCAGCCTGGTTATCCATTAATGCCGTACAAAAAGACAACAATACAGTCGAGCGTTACGTGGTGTTACTCAGCGACATCACCAAGCGCAAAAACTACGAAAAACAAATCTGGCGACAAGCCAACTACGACGCACTCACCAAATTACCCAACCGCAACCTGTTTCACCGTCGTTTAGAACAAGCCCTAGAACAAGCACGCGAAGAAAACGCACATGTTGGACTCATGTTTATCGATCTTGATCATTTCAAAGAAGTCAACGATACACTCGGACATGATGCGGGCGACGAACTACTCAAAGCCGCGACCAAACGCCTCAGTGGCGCAGTACGCAAAAACGACACAGTAGCGCGAATGGGCGGCGATGAATTTACCGTTGTTCTGCCCATGCTAGAGCATCAAAACCTCGCACTCGACATTGCAGCGCGTATTTTAGAACAGCTCAACACGCCGTTTACCCTGCCGCAGGGACAAGTCAAAATCTCAGGCTCCATCGGCATTGTGATTTACCCACAAGACGGCGACGACATCACCAACCTACTAAAAAATGCCGACATCGCCATGTATCGCATCAAAACCCAAGGGCGCAATGGCTATTTTTTCTACGCCGACTTAGAAGACCCTGACGAGATACAAAAACAAGCCAGCGCGCTGGTGAGAGCCTAAGATTGAATTTGTGTTATCGGGATTTTTTTAAGCGTAAGGTGCGCTTAAAAATAAAACGCAAGAGACGCTAAAGGCGCGAGCGTTTTAACCTGTTTCCGCCGCCCTTCGCGCCTCTTGTTTGCGTAGCTTTTCCAGCCGTTCGGGTGTGCCAATATCCATCCATGTCCCTTGATAATGTTCAGCACTGGCTTGTCCGTTCTGAATGGCTTGTCTGAGCAAAGGCGCGAGGGGAAATTTACCCGCTTGACAGGCGGCAAAGAGCATCGGGTGATACACGCCAATGCCGCTAAAAGTGAGTTTACGGCTGCCTTGCAAAGCAATTTGCCCCTCTTGCCAAGCAAAATCGCCCTGCGCCCGATGCGGCGGGTTATCGACCAAAATTAAATGCGCCAAGCCTTTGATGTTAATATTTAATTTATCAAAAGAATAAGCGCACCAAATATCCCCATTGACCACTAAAAAAGGCGCGTTGCCATCGCTTAACAAAGGCAGAGCGCGATAAATACCGCCGCCCGTTTCCAACGCCTCAGACTCGGCTGAATAGCGAATGCGCGCCCCGTAACTGCTGCCATCGCCTAGAAAATGCTCAATCTGCGCACCTAGCCAAGCGTGATTAATCACAATCTCTCGAAACCCCGCGCTGACAAGGTTTTCTATGTGGTATTCAATCAAGCGTTTGCCCTGCACTTCAAGCAAAGGTTTGGGAATTTTATCCGTCAAGGGACGCATCCGTTCTCCACGTCCTGCCGCCAGTATCATAGCCTTCATATCATTTTTACCATTTAAATTATTAACAGAAAAAATAGAATAAATCATTTTTATAGTTAAAAAATATTAAATGAGTTTAATCATTAAATTCATTTTTTTGATTTACTCTTATTTTTTGCAAAATAAGTTTATTTGATTTATATAAATATAAGTCTATATATCTTAAACTTTTACCCAATGGCGTTTGCACCAATCCCCAACCTATCAACACGCCCAAGCTGTTGGCGATGGCATCGAATAAATCGGGCGTGCGTATCGCGCTTAACGATTGCAGGTATTCCAAAAAAATGCCAAAAAAAATCAGCAACAAAGCCAGTCGCAGGTGTTGGCGAGGTGCGCGGAGCTGCGCGAACCAGCCCATGAGCGTGGCGTAAGCGAGGAAATGACCGAGTTTGTCGTAAGAAAACAGCGAGCCGACTTGCGGCAATTGAGGGGCTAAAGACAGCCAGACGACGATAGCGATTAAAGCGAAGCCAACAGCACGCCAGCACCAGAGGTACTCCAGCTTGCTCTCAGGAAGATTTGAAAAGCCCTTGAATAACAAAGTATTAATTTCTTTTTTGCGGCGCTTGAGGGATTTCGCAAAAGGTAGCACGAGGGTAGAACGAAAAAACTAGAATAGCGGAGGCGGGTAAAAATTTGTAGTAAATTCAATGCCGATGAGAGGAGTCGAACCTCCGACCTACTGATTACGAATCAGTTGCTCTACCAACTGAGCTACATCGGCGAGAAGGATAGGATTCTACTGTATTTTTAACTGAAATAAAAATGATTTTTACGCACCCAAGCTCACTGCGATTAAATGCGTGGCGATAGCGGTGTTACGGTTCAATAGCTAACGTAGGCGTCAGCCGCTTACGCTATTATTGTTCGCATAGTATAAATTATAAATGCGTTGCTGATTGGTATAATTAATACAATCTAATTTTAAGCATTTTTAATTTGTATTGTTATTATTGTAATAATGAGCTATAAAATACAAAAATTTTTATTAGTAATAATAGCTGGAATCATTTATATCATCAAAATAGTTTACACTTTTGCTAGTTCCCAAGCACCGCTTGGGAACTCACACCTTGCCCGCGTCGCTGGACTGTTAGTGCAGACCCCTCTGTGTCAATATACCTGAGACACCATCCCATGTTTTAATTAAGGAACAT
>CAZOSP010000058.1:0-24288 GCA_964582525.1 uncultured Thiomargarita sp.
ATTTACACTTTCCTTGTAAAATAATGCTTGACTTGAGAGACGGTATCTACTCGTCTGGAGATTAGCATTCCCAGGACTAATCTTCAGATTAGCGCAAACGGCGCAGCCGTTTCACGCCGCCTGTGGCGGCGGTGCTAAGTCTTACGATTAGCACTCCCAGACAGCACGGTAGGTTTGTTTAAGGTGAAATAAAATGCCGAATTTTTCCGTAGAGGGTATCGATTCTTCTCAGCAAACTTTTGATTCCGCAGAATTTCTCCGCACTGCCCCGCAAAAACCGGGGGTCTATCGTATGTATGATGCGCAGCGAGACATTCTCTACGTTGGCAAGGCAAAAGACCTGAAAAAACGCCTTGCTAGTTATTTCCGTCATGAGCTGCAACTGACAGCGAAAACCCGTGCTTTGGTGTCGCGCCTTGCGCATATTGAAGTGACGGTGACGCATACCGAAACTGAGGCGTTGATTCTCGAAAATAGCCTGATTAAAACCCATCTGCCGCCTTACAATATCTTGTTGCGCGACGATAAGAGCTATCCTTATATTTACTTATCGACAGGTGATTTTCCGCGTCTGCGTTTGCACCGCGGAGCAAAAACGGACAAGGGGCGTTATTTTGGTCCTTATCCTAGTGCTAAAGCTGTGTATCAAAGCCTGAATTTAATGCAGAAGCTGTTTCCTGTCCGTCAATGCCGCGATAGTTTTTACCGTAATCGCTCGCGCCCTTGCTTGCAATACCAAATTAAACGCTGCACCGCGCCTTGCGTGGGGCTTATCAGTAAGGAGACTTATGCGGAGGAGGTGCAACGTGCGAGTTTGTTTTTGCAGGGCAAAAGTCATGCGGTGATTGAGCAATTAGTGGATAAAATGCAGGCGGCGGCACAGGCTTTGGATTATGAACAGGCGGCGCGTTATCGGGATCAGATTAACGCTTTGCGACAACTGCAAGCGCGTCAATATGCTGCCACTGAGGGGCACCAAGATATTGATATTATTGCTTGTTTATGCCGCGATAATGTCGCTTGTGTGCAGCTATTGAGTATTCGCGATGGTCGGCATCTCGGTAGCCGTGCTTATTTTCCTAAGCAAATTCAAGATAATAGCGAAGCTGAGATTTTGTTAGCGTTTTTGTCTCAGTATTATTTGGACAAAGAGCGTGAGTTGCCGCAAGAAATTATTGTTAATCAGTTACTTGGTGATATAGCTGCATTGCTGTCCGCGCTTAAGCAACAGCACGGGCGCGGTGTGCGTTTGGATCATAAGGTGCGCGGTGCGCGGGCGCGTTGGCTGGAGATGGCAGAAGAAAATGTGAAAACCAGTTTGCAGCAGCGCAAGCCTACTCAATACCGTGAGCGTCTGACTGCGCTGAGTTTGGCTTTGCAACGCGAGACCTTGCCGGAACGCATGGAATGCTTTGATATTAGCCATATGCAAGGCGAGGCGACGGTAGCTTCTTGTGTGGTGTTTGATGTGGAAGGGGCAAATTCTAGCCATTATCGGCGTTTTAATATCAAGGATGTTCAAGCCGGTGATGATTATGCGGCGATGAAACAAGCTTTAACCCGTCGTTATCAAAAGATGAAGGAAAACGAGGGGGTGATGCCGGATGTGTTGTTTGTTGATGGCGGTCAAGGGCAGGTTAAACAAGCTGTGGATGTTTTAGAAGAATTGCAAATTAAAGAGATTCAAATTATTGGCGTGGCGAAAGGCACAACGCGCAAAGCGGGTTTGGAGCATTTGATTCTGCCGGATGTTGAAGAACCTTTGTATTTGTCTAAAGATTCGCCCGCACTACATTTAATTCAACAAATCCGCGATGAAGCGCACCGTTTTGCTATTACCGGACATCGCCAACGCCGCGCTAAGACGCGCCGCGTGTCAGTATTGGAGGACATAGAGGGGATTGGCAGCAAACGTCGTCAGCAACTTATTGCGCATTTTGGCGGCTTGCAGGGGGTGCAGGGTGCGGGCGTGGAAGACCTCGCGCAAGTGCCGGGGATTAGTTCGGCACTGGCGCAAAAAATTTATGCGGCTCTGCATTAAGTTCTCAGGTTACGCGATTGGTGCTTTTTGCTGCAAAATATCGCTTAAGGATGGGCTCAAACCTTCTAGGTTTTGAAAACCTAGAAGGTTTACGAAGTTTAAACCTTCTAGGTCTTGAAACCTAGAAGGTTTACGTGCGCATCTATTTGGCTAACCACTGCGCAATTTTTGGCGGGATTTCTTGTTGCGCTCGGTGGCTGACGTAAATACCGATATGTCCGCCGTTGAAGGCTAACTCTTGATAATCTTGACTGCTAATGTGATCGGCGAGGGCGGTGGACGCTCCAGGCGGGACAATATGATCTTGCAGTGCGTAAACATTCAAAATAGGCATGTTAAGTTGTTTTAACTCTACCTGTTTGCCGCCCAATCGCAGTTGCCCTTTAACTAACAGATTTTGCTTGAATAATTGGCTAACAAACTCGCGGAAAGTCTGACCGGGCTGCGCCGGACTGTCGAAAATCCATTGTTCCATGCGCAGAAAATGCGCAATCGCTTGTTGATCATCCAGTTTGTCCAGTATATGCACATATTTTTGGCTGCTTAAGCGAAATGGCTTGAGTGACATAAATAATCCGTTGAGCCAACTGCCGGGGACGTTGCCGCAACTATCGACCAAGAGATTTTCATCGATATGCTGACACAAATGGCGCAGGGTGTTTGCGGTGGTGTGAAAATCGACGGGTGTCACCATCAGCACCAGATTACGCACCCGTTTTGTATGTAAGGCACTGTAGCATAAGCTGAAAGTGCCACCTTGACAAACGCCTAGCAGGTTGATGGCTGGCGTTTGGTGGCGTTTGCAGATGTATTTGACACAGTTGTGGATATAGCCGTTGATATGGTCATCAAGAGTGAGTGCGGCATCTTCTATCTGCGGATACCCCCAGTCTATCAAATATACGTCTTGCCCAGTCTCCAACAATCTGCGTATAAATGAACGATCTGCTTGTAAATCCAGCACATAAGGGCGGTTGATCAGTGCATAGACAATCAGCGTGGGAATGGGGTTTGGTTGTTTGCAAAGCGGCGTGTAGTGGTAAAGCTTGACGCGATCTTCGTGGCTCACTTGGGCGCGACTAAGCTCCCGTTTAGCCCCGCCGCCTGCGGCGGCGTTTTGGCTGACTTGGAAGTCAGCCACTCCCAGCTTACTGTAGAAAGATTTTTTGCTGTTCGCCATTGGGATATGTAACCAATAAATCAGCAATACCATCATCGTTTTGGTCGCTGGTTGGCGCAACAATGACGGCATCGCCGCTGGCAACGCCAGTGGGCAAAATCGTGTAATCAAACAAGCCGGCATATTGTCTACCGTCTTGCGTAAACTTGAGCAAACCATCAGGCAATAATTCAAGCTGGCTTAAGCTGCTATTGTTTAACCAAGCATTGCGATCAGCGGCGACGGGATAAAGCACCTGCTGGCGACGTGCGCCGAACTCATCTGTGAAAAACAGCACTGCATAGAGTAGCGAGGGCTGGTTTTCTAGCGGCTGAAAGCCGAGTCCAGCACGGACACCACTAGGATCGAGACTGCTATCAGCAGGCACGTCAAACCAATCGGGACGCACTAGAAAACGCCCGCTGTTGGCGGGTAGCGGAACATTAATATTGCCGTCTTGCTGGCTTAGGGCATCTAAACCAAAGTCTGCTAACATCTCATCCAGTGCCGCGGGGCTGCGTAGCGCGGGTTGCAGCACAACTTGAAAATGGTCGCTGCTGATAAACGCGGCAGTCCCTTCGGGGGTGATCTCCAAGCTCAAGGGAGGCGTTGCGGGGCGGCGAATGACTTGCACCGCCCGCCCGCTGGCAACCAAGGGAGCAAGCTGTAGAGACAGGTGTCCCCCAGCGTTTTGCGAAAATTCTAGCCCATCCATATCGGGTGAAGCATTCAAAGTCAGCAGCAGGTTATCCTCAGCGCGCAGCGTCAGACTGACATTAATCTGTAAGGCTTTGCTGTGCGTGAAAGGCTCTTGTAAGGTGCTAAACAAGCCACTGAGGTCTGTATTTAAGGGTAGCAAATCAATATGGCTGAATTTCACGCCTGCCCCTAGCACCGCCTGCTCATCCAACACAACCGTCTCATCAACCAAGACGTTGCGTAGCTCCGCGCTGGCTTCAATGCGCACATTGCGCAAACGCGGTATATCCTGTGCGTTTGAGCCGCTGCCGACCAGCAAGCCGCTCACCCGCCCGCCGTTCAGTTCCGAATTTGCCCGTAATCGCGCTGTTTGAATAGTGCCAGCGTTGTTAATGATGCCGCTCAAGCTGCCGCTGCCAGAAAGCTGCGCACCGGCGGCAAGCGTGACATTGTTTAAGCGTCCGTGATTTTCCACAATACCCGCTAGAGTGCCGTTACTCACCACCCCCGTCGCGCTAATCAGCACATTGCTTAAGACTTGACCGCTATTGTCAACTTCGCTGCTAATGGTGTTGCTCAGTGGTGATAGCGTGGCAACGGCTTGGTTGGGCAGGCTTAAATCTCGCGTTTCGCTGCTCACTTCTAGGCGATTTTGAATAATGACGGCTTGCAGCACGGTAGCACGGATTGCGCCGCTGACACTCTCTTGCGCACTCAGAGACGACAGGCGACAGTTGATCACTGAGTCGGCAAACTCGCAGGCTTGCCCGTTTAGGTGCGCGGAAACAAAAGCCAACTCTGCGGGTAGCTGGTTGCTTAAGAGAATGTTGTGCGCCGTATCAGGACCGGCATTGACCAGATTGAACGTGTAAAGAATTTCCGCGCCTAGATTGGCAAAGGGCGGATCGGCTTGCATCGCGCCTAGCACCAGATTGGCAACACCGATAATCTCTAGCGCGGCGGTCGTGCTGTTGTTGTCAGGATTAGCATCGTTTTGTAAAGCCGTGACGTTGGCACTCATGTCATACATGCCAGCGGTTTGTGCCAGCAGTCGCAGCTTGAGATTTTTTATACCCTTATTGTCCAACGAACCCAAACGGCATTGCAGATGTGCTTGGGTGTGTTGACACAGCCCACCCGTTCCGCTTGCGTCTTCTACGTGAAAATCTAGCAACGTCAAGTCAGTTGGGATTTGCAGATATAACAGTGTGCTGGTAGCGCGATCCGCGCCTAAGTTTTGTACCTGCACCGTGTAGCTTATTTCTTGTCCGCTAGAGGGTTGCGCATCAAGAGATGAGAAACTCACGGCTAAATCCGCGCTGGGTAAGCGAAATTGGCTAATCGCATGAGAGTTAAGACTGGCGGTGTACACATGTGCGGCATCCGGGCTGATCGCCACTGCCCGCACGCCGCTTAAGCCCTGTACACCGTCCGCGCCATCAACAAAGCTGTTTTGTAGGCTCAACAAGCCGCTGCTCGGATTACGATTAAGCAGAGTCAGTGCTTGGCTATTGCTGGCAGTCGCATAAAGCACCGTGCCGTCTGCACTCAAAGCTACATCGGTGACGTTACTTAACGCCTGCGCGTCGCTGAAGGTTTGCACATATTGCAACTGATTGTTAGTGTCGCGGCTGAATACCACTAGGCTATCGCTGGCACCGCCCGCGACATAAACATGTTGATTGTCCGCGCTTGCGAGTACCGCACCCGCGCCGCTTAAGCCGTGGATACCGTCGTCAGTATTGGCATCGCGCAGCACCTGACTGAAGGTCAACTGCCCGCTGTCTTGGTCGCGTTCAAACACCAGCAAACTGCTGTCTAAGCGACTGCTGGCGTACAGTTGCGTGGCATCAGCACTGAGTGCGAGGGCGTTAATGCCGTTTAAGCCGTCCAAACCGCTCACCGTTTGTACACCCACCAGATTAGACACACCCGCGCTGCCCTGTTGCTGCAAAACGAGCAGCACGTCTGCATTAAAATCAGCGACATAGACAAAATTATCTCGCGCTATCACGGCGAAGGGACCGTGTAGGGTTTGCAAGCCAACGTCTTCGCCGTCAATCGCTTGCGCAAAATGCAGCCGTCCGCTGTCGTTGTCGCGTTGCAAAACCACTAAGCGATCATCAATAAAACCAACCGCATAAAGCCAAGTTTCATCACTGCTTAAAGCCAGTTGACTGACCCCCCCTAAACCGCTCACGTCTGCCTCTGCGTTGCTTAAAAACTGCACAAAACTCAAAGCCCCGCTGCTGGCTTCACGCTGCAACACAAGCACGCCCGCTTGATTATAATTGCCGGCATACAAAAATTTGCCGTCACTACTGAACGTCAAATCAAACAGGGTTTGCAAGCCGCTCATGCCATCGCTGCTGTTGGTATAAACCACACCTTGAGTTAGCCCCAAAGGTTGACTGATACGCACCTCGCTCGACAGGCTGTTGTTGCTCATATCGGCATCTTGCACGGTACTTTGTAGTGCTGCTGTGAGGCTGAATGTGCGGGCTTCATGCACCTGTAATCTAATCGCGATATTGCTTGTCGCATTAATCGCTAGATGGCCTAAGCTACAACGCAAGCTATTGTTTTCTAATAGACAATCGTTGCCATCTTGGAGCTTGGCGGAAAGCAAATCATAACTCAGCGTAGCGGGCAGTTGGAGTTCAAACTGCGCATTGTTGGCGGTGCTGGGTCCTTGATTAGCAACGCTATAATCCAATGCTAATTCATCATCAACAATGGCTTGCGGGGTGGGCGTGCCGCTTAAGGCTAGGTCTGCCGTGGCTGTCTGCACCGCAACGCTACGGGTTATGGCGTTATTGCTATGGTCGGGGTCAAAGCTCTCGCTGCCGAGTTGCGCCGATATTTGTACTGCATCGCTGCTGGTGGGGCGTACTGTGAGTATCACTTGAGTGCTGCTGGCAGCGGCGATATTGCCCAGTGCGCAGCGCACAACGGCGGCAGTTTCGCTACAGCCGCTACCCTGCGTGACAGTAGTGCCGATGTAATCGACTGTAGCCGGCAGACTAATGGATAAGGTTACGTTTCGGGCGGCTGCGGTCGCGTGGCTGTGACTGATGTCAAAAGTATATTGTAAAAGATTGCCGAGAAACGCCGGATCGGGCGACACAGCAGCAAGACTTAATGCTAAATCAATGGCTTGTCCGCTGATAGTGACATTTTCCGCAGTTGCTTGGTTATTGCTGGAATCCATGTCTGTCGCGCTGCTGCTCAGTGCAAAACTCGCGCTGAGGGAGCCGGCAGCTATCGGTAACAAGGAAATCTGCACAGACAGCGGATTGGCTGTTGCATCAATAGTGTTTAAGGAACAGCGCACCACGCCCGCACCTTCGTCACTACACACGGCAAAGGGATCGCTAACATTCGTATGAGTGGTAGAAGCAGAAACAAAACGCATATTCTCGGTCGGCGCGAAAGTCGCCTCTAGCACCGCATCGCTTGCTGCACTCGTATCATACGGAGGAACCAGGCGCACGCCCACCTCATAACTCAAGACCTGCCCAACGGCTATGTCAGTAGGATGGAGAATCGGGCTTAAGAGGGCTAAATCGGTATTAATTTGTTCTACACGACTGCTCAGTTCTGCTTCATTATTATCACTTTGCAAATCGGTTTCGCTGGCTGTCACACTGATTTTAGCCGTCATGTCCGCAGCTTGGTTTGGACTCACTAAGGTGACACTGAGCAGTTGCGGATTATTTACGCCTAAGTTATTCAGGGTGCAGCGCACTTGCCCCGACAGGTTGCTGCAACTCCCTGCCGTAGTGTTCGTGCTGACAATACTGCTGCCGCTAGGCGGCACGAAACTCACCACCACATTGGTCGCATCGCTAGGTCCGGCGTTGCTGATGTGTGCTTGATAAGTGAAATGACGGCTAATATTGACCGGATCGGTATCGACTGACAGCGTAACGGCAAGATCAGCCGTCAGTTGTTGATTAATAATTTGCGTATGAGCCTGCACGCTGTTATTGCTTAAATCATTATCGGGTGTGCTGCTGCTGAGACTGGCTTGATTGAGGGCGACACCGGCTGCGTTTGCCGTCACGGTTAGTGTCAGGTTATCGCTTTGTGCCGCGCTAAGCACGCCTAAATCACAAGTCACTGTGCCAGCGGTTTCTATGCAGCGGTTATCGCTGTTGGCAAGGTCTAGGCTGACTTGTGTCGGCAGAAGATTGCTTAAAGTCACTTGCGCGGCAGCACCGGGTCCGAGGTTTTCCACACTGAACTGATAGCTCAAAGAAGCATCCATTGAAACTTCAGCGGGTGCGCTCATGCTTAACTTGAGATCAGCAAAATCAACACTGAACAGGCTGATATTGTTATCGTTTAAGGCACTGGTATAAACATAGCGCGAATCCGCATCAGTTGTCGCGCTGCTAATGCCCGACAAGGTGCTAATGCCGTCCGTGCCTTGTTTGACCGATCTAATAAAACGTAAATAGTTGCCGCCTGAACCGTCTAACACTTCAAACATGGCTAAGGCATTGTCGTTTTTACCCACAGCAAACAACCGTGAGCCGTCTTTGTTGAAATGCAGATGTTGCACCCCAAGCAGACCGCTGATGCCGTCCGCGCCATTTTCATACAGGCGTTGATAAGCCAAGCGTCCATCGGCTTGGCGCGTAAACACCGCGATTGCCGCATCGCTGCTGCCGCTGACCAGTAGCAAGTTATCATCTGGGCTAATCTGCACATCGTAAGCACCGCCCAAGCCCATTACGCCGTTAAAGTCGTTGGGAATATGGCTAACAAAACTCAACTCGCCGCTATTCACGTCGCGCTGAAAAAACGCCAAGCTGTTATCCATGCGTCCAGTGACATAGACGCTTGTCCCATCGAGACTCACACGCAACGCGGTGGCACCACCAATACCCGCTGCGCCCGCGCCATTGCTGTAACGCGCTACAAAACTGAGTAAACCACTATTCGCATCCCGTTGAAACACAGCCACACTATTGCCCGAAGTGACATACAGATGCTTGCTTTGCGCATCAAAAGCCAAACTTGTCGGGCGACTCAGCCCATTGTTAGCATCGCCGAGCATCGCTTGCACAAAGTTTAAGCGTCCATCGGCATTGCGCGAAAAAATCCCTATCGCGTTTTCGCTGAAAGCGGCAACATAGACATGCTTGTCATCAGGGCTTAGGGCGAGATTAAAAGCACCGAGCAATCCGGAAACCGAGTTAATGCCTTGTTGGTGAGTTTCCACTAGCGTCAATTTGCCGCTATTGGGGTCGCGCTTAAAGACACTCAGAGTCTGCGAATTAAAGGCGGTGGCGTAAGCGTAGTGTCCATTGGCATCAAGCACTATGCGCGTTGCACCGGATAAATTGCCGCTATAGCTGTCAACAAATACCAAAGCTACTCCGGCGCGGAGGGTGGCAAGCAGCAATAGCCCAACACACAAGCATTGCAACAGGAAACGGGATGGATTTTTCATGATTGATTCTCTAGGCATTCCCAAGCGAGAAAGCGTGGAAACGAGGGGGATTTGTTAATAGACTTCATTGTGTGAGCCTATTGCTTCCAACAAGATGGCTTCACTTTCGTCATGCTGAACAAATTCAAAAATGATTCTTAAATCATAAGCGACACTACAAGCCCATGAACCTTTAAGATTTCCTTTCAGTTTATGTGTTCTCAATGATGGATGAAAAGCATCTTCTGCAAGCAATTCCAGTGTTGCTTGAATATCCACTGTTAAATTTGGATTCTTCTTTAATACGTGCTTTGCAGTTCGTACAAACGCACTAGATGTTATCAACAACCTATTCACGGCAGATTGAGTTCATTATATCCTGTGGCGTTTCAGGAGATAATTTACCTTGTTGGTACTCTTTACGAGCAGATGAGATAAGTGAAGAAATTTCTTGACGACGAGACTCCGCTACCCGATGGTGAACAACATCAATTAAAGACTCCTGTTCATCAAGCGACAAACGATCGACCGCATCCAATAATTCACTAAATGAAGCTGCTTTCGCCATTTTGAATATCCTTAGCATTAGCTGGCGGATACGGCGCAAAAAGACGCGCCTTAATCCGTCCTACTTGCGAGCCTTAACATCCGGCGGCGGATACAGCGCAAAAAGACGCGCCTTAATCCGCCCTACTTGCGAGCCTTAACATCCGGCGGCGGATACGGCGCAAAAAGACGCGCCTTAATCCGCCCTACGAGCTGCTACCAACAATCCGCCGTAGGCGTACTGGTTTTTTGTCCCAGCGAATTAATAGAGAGCGTGTTGCAATGCGCTTTTTCCCATGCGTCATCCTGCGGACCGCCGCTGGCAATGGTTGCAGTCAACACAAAACCCGATACAAAATCATCTGTGCCACCCTGTAAATCCGTGACACTCAAATCATAATAAGCTTCGGGCGTTTTTGCTGTGCCGCCGTCATCCTGACAAAGCCCTTTGGTTTGACAATTCAAGCCGCCGTTCGCTGCTGTGTCCAACAAACTGCTGGCATAACTATTTGCATTATTCATATTAAAAGACTCTTGCAATTGTGCCAAAGCCATCAAGCTGGTTTTAGCATCTGCACGGCGGCTTTTTAGCATCTGCTTATCATAAGCCGGTAAAGCAACCGCCATGATGATTGCGATAATAGCCACCACTATCATTAATTCCAAAAGTGTAAAACCCGCTGTTTTATGTATCTGCATGTTCACAATCCTCATTGATTAAAGATGGATTTTAGCTTGGAAGTGGCTTAGCCACGTAGGGTGCTTCGACATTCTTTCGTCGAAGCACAGGGGATGACTCACGGTATCAGCGTTTATTCCTGATACCAGTACATTTGACCTCGGGGTAAATCAAGCAGGTCTTCAAGGCGAGGCAATGCATCACCTGAACCAGCCACTATCCCAACGCCTTCTTCAGTAAAGACCGCCATAGCTTGAGACGGAATACCTTCGCCTAAGACTTTAGCGCGATCCGATTTTTCCAAATCGCCCGCCTCATCTTCTGAAACATCATTGCTTTTATCCAAGTTCATGCTTGCGCCCGCAGAGTAAATATCCAGCACATAAATCCGTCCATAGCCTTCTTGCGTTTCGCAGGTACTAGAAGCGAGGTTAGCCGGACGCTCGAAGTCAAAAGGACCGCACGCCCCCATGTGATCAAAGGGATGATTTTCTAAATGCGCCTCAGCACTGTTATTTCCGTTACCGGTCATCGGCAAACACATGGATTGTGAATTTTCTGGATTGCCCGGCGGGGAGTGACAGAATTTCACTTTGCCATCCTGACACTCGGTATCGCGGTGCGGGTCATTGTAAGTACGGACAGGAGTGCTGCCAGCATCACCATCACCAGAATCATCACTGGACTCTAAGGGGTTATTCAAACTTGCCCCAGGCGGTACGAATGTGGTGTAAAACACTTTGCCATCCAAAATCATTGGCATAGACAAGTTTTTCTCACCACTATAGGGCAGATCAACAAACCAGCCATGTTTAACCCGCATTTTTTGCTGCTCTATTTGGTCTTCGCCCAAGTTGCTTTCTTGTTGCAGCAGGTTATTGGTCGCGTCATAGAGTGCTTCATAAGCCTCTGCCTGTCCGCCGTTATTAGCCCCATGTGTCAAGCTAAAGAACTTAGCCGAACCAGTGGTTTTAGGGTCAGACAAGGCGTCATACACATCCGCATCTACCGGGTTGTTATCTGTTAAATCACCGGGGATGTCCATTTTCGCATCCGCCAAGTTACCCGAATTGCCTTGTGCGGGTTGCAAGCCCAAAGTCGCACGATCTCGTAGCGCATAGAGTCGATCTTGAATAATGATACTCAAGGGACCCGGACGGAAGCCGCTGCCCAGCACCACCAGATCATACTCAGGATGTGCAGAAAAAGTGCTTTCATAGTCCTGCACTATGTCAGGACGATAGAAAAAGCGACGTGCATGTTCAGCAGAATCAGGGTTGCCCAAAATAGCCAAGCGTCCCCCCAAACTACTGCCACGACGATTGCCGCTGCTGCTAACACCGTTCAAATCAATACGCCACACCTGACCACCGGTATCGCCCACGTAAATGCGATTAATCAAGCCATCGGCATAAGAGCTAAACATGGCTAAATCCGCGGGAATAGAATAATCCATGCCGGTCAATTCCATGTGCGCACCCGAACCCTTATTACCAATTTCTAAGATCAGGCTGCCGTCTTCCGCATCCACAATGAAAATCCCATTGCCTTTAGTGGCTTTCAAGGGCGTACCCACATTGTCTTGCGTACTGTCATCATAACCGCCGCCAAACATCAGCACATTTTTCACCGAGCCATTGACCAACATTTGCGCCGGACGCGGGGTTGACCAAGTTTGCCCTAAGCGATCAAAGCCTGCTGTGACACCGCCTTTAATTTGCCACATAAAGACCGGCGCGTCAGGGTTAGACAGGTTCAGCGCGTAAATCGAACGTCCGCCGCGTCGCATTCCCACATACAGGCGCACACTATCACCACTAGCCGTTTCGATAATACCATTTTCATTCACATCTTTGACCCAAAAAGCGGGCGTACCATCAATACCATAGAGGCGGTAACTGCTAGAAGTATTTTCCATCAAGGCTTGCTGCATGGGCAACAAATCTTTAGGAATAAAAGTCCAATCTTCATTACCTGTTGAGGCATCAATTTGGCGAATCGCACCCTCATTGGTGGCAATATACACCTTGTTGATTTCCGTGCCGAACGTCATAGCACCGGGGGTACTATGCAGGGCATCGCCCATCATCCAGTCACGTTTACCGGCATTGGTATCGCCACCTTTATAGCCTTGCAACCAATTAATGATTTTGGTTCTTTCCGCAGTGGTTGACACCGAGAACATATCATTACTGGTATTGCTCACCGTCAAAGCATTGCTCGACAACGACAAATCGATATTGTTGCTGTTAGCCTTGTTGGTATAGAGCTTACGATTACCCGCATCAGGACCTGCGGAAAAGAATGCCGCACCACTGCCGCCTTTAGTCACCACTGGACCATCAGGCTCACCGGAAGTATTCCACAAATCAAAGGCATCTATTTTGATTCGATCATCATCACCTGTTGCAGCATTGCCTTCTTTATCCAAGATGATACCCACGCATTTTTTAGCTTCTACGCCTTCCGGACAACAATGTGCTTTACCATCACAGATTTTGTATTTTTTCACATTACCTGCCCAAGCGCGGGTTAATTCCGGTTTGAACAACGCGAAATAAATCTCATCATTGTGATACAGCTTATTAAAGGCGTTCACACTCAAGGTCGGCGCAGCGAAGGACGTGCTTTGCGTTTTAATTGAAGTCAAAATTTGTCGAAACGCATCTAACAGGGTAGAGGCATTAGAGGCAGGCAGGAATTTACCGCCGCCCGCATCTGCCCAGTCAGTCAACATATTCGCATCCGCATCAAGAAAGCCTACTGTGTGGGTGATGATGTTTTGTCTGCCCGGCGTTTCTTCGTCAAAATCGGTGGTATACATGTAGTCGATAATATCCAAGCCGCATTTCTCATCTTTAGCAAAATTGCCGCTTAAATTACCTCTGTTCGTGCAGTTGTTTTTACCTACAATCCGTGCAATTTCGTCGGTAGCATAACCATCCGTACCATTCGCCTCGCCGTCTGTCATAAACACAATGTAATTCGGTTGGCAGGGTGAAAACGGCGGATGGATATAATTCACTGTTTCGGTCTCGTCATACTCATCAAGCGTGTCGCATTTATCATACTCATCAAAATCACCATTATCTGCGGTACAAATGACTTGCCCGCTACAACCGGCTCCCCACACATCCAAGGTATCTAGGGTACATTTAGGTGGCGGTAAATACATAGCACCACCGGCATAACTGGCAGGATGACTAACCTGATTATCCAAGTCTTTAGCACGATGATCACCGTAATAGAGCTTGCCACCGGTATAATAGTTTGCCAATTCTAGCAAAGCAGGCACTAATGGCGTTGCGCCACCGGTTTCAATGGTGGGGACCCATTCCAACAAGGTTTTGCGCACCGAATCGGTATTGTCGCCATAGCGTTCTGCCACCCGCAGTTTCAAGATAGCCGCATTTGCCCCGCTGCTGGATTCAAAACTTTCTGCGCGACGATTGCCCGTGCCTTCTTGGTAACTGCCTTCTTCAGTGATGAATAAAGCCAGATTACTAAAGCGACTCCAACTGCCGCCTTCAATCACTGCTTTAACAGGCTCAGTCACATCAACCGGATAGACCTGTCCCCGCGTCCAAGGACCGGGTACCCAAGTCACCGCGGCTGTTTTGCTGCGTTGCCCCAGATTATCCACATTAGCAACCCCGCCCTTAAAGACTTCAGCATTACCTGCCTCAGCACTGACCAGCAGCGTCGGAGCGCGAGATTCTGACTCGCTGTCCTCATTAGCCGTGAGTGATAATTCTGCACCCATCACCCGCGCCCCCGAACTAATCGGCAATTCGCTAAAACGCAAGCCGATTAAACGACGGGTTAGATTAGGCTCTACCCCACTGGTGGCTAACACAAAAGGCACAGAAGAGGGGTTTTGTGACACATGGAACACGTTATTATCGTTAGCGATACCATCGCGCATAGGAGTTTGCAGTGCATCGTCATTGTCTGACTGAATACTAAAAGTATATGAACGGGTCACGCAGGCATCTGCCGGTACGGTTTTTAAGTCATACTGCACTGAGAGGCGCGGAATAGCATCTAGCGCACCCTTTTCAGTTGCTCCTTCAAAAGACACCACAGAACGTAAAGGCTTACTATCCTCTTTAGGCGCGATGAAAATATTAATCGCATTGCCACCACACCAAGCACTGTTAGTTGTGCCGGGCGTACCTACCACCTGTTGAATAAGAGAGCTAAGATCAGGCGTACTGACTGTGCTTGCCATGCCCCAAGTCGCAGCGGGAGTCCATTCAATAGCGGCGGTTCGGCTACGGTTTGAAAGATTGCCAGCGGTGGGCTGGAATGGTGTTGGCGCGGACGAGTTTTCCACCGTAATCAAATAAGTATCCGCGCCTGAAGCTGTAGCCGCACTGGTCAAGGTGACGCTGGCATTGACAATATCCGCACCCTGCGGTACTTCAACATTTTGAAAACGCAAGCCGACGATTTGGTTGTTGATCACCACAGGTTCGCCATCGCTTGTGCCGTCATCCGTGCCGCCACCTGTGCCTGCATCTGCATCTGCGCAAGGTGCGGGGGTAGGCAATTCACCGTTGTAAGCTTTAGTCACCGCTTCTTGCGTCCATTTTTTGTCAGTGAAGACAATCTGGTCGATAGAACTTGAAAAGCGATTATTACCGTTATGTTTAGCTCCAATAAACCAATCTGAGATACGTTCGGGAATGGAGAAGGCTTGAGAAGCCGCTGCAATAGTATCATCGTAATTGGGCAATAAGTCACCATTGACGTAGATTTGCTTGCCACTGGCATCTCCAGTCAACACAACGTGCATCCATGTGTCTTTTGTTTGTTTAATATTATTATATCTGACTTGCAAGTTGTCTTTATTAAGTTCAGTAGGTTCGTATTGTCTCCAAATTAGAAAATTTCCACTTATGTACAATTCATAACGATTATCTGCACTATAGAAACTTCTAACATTACGTGTTAGCAAACGGACATTATCGTCATCATTTGTTTTGTAATACCAAAAGGAAATTGTGCCTTCATTTTGGGTAAATTCAAACGAATCATGTCTAGGTAATTTGAGACGTTCTTTGTTTTCATTCAGTTGCAAAGCCTTACCCAAACCGGTCTTGCTAGTAACATATCCCACTGTACCATCTACGATTTCTCCTGCATGATCCGGAATGGCTTGGTTTTCTAATGAATCCTCAAAATCAAAATATCCCAGATAATTACCAAACAAAGCCTTATCAGCATCACTCATACCCGCACCGCCTGTTCCTCCCGCACCCGCAGGACAAGCCGTTGCTTCCGCTTCCGCCGCTGCCAATGTAGCGTCATAGACTTTCTTCACTGTTTCAGCCGTCCACCGATTAGCGGAGAAAGTCAGTTCATCTATCAGCCCGACAAAATCTCTTTCATTGTCAGTATCCATACCAACAAACCAGCCATAATCACTAGCCTCTACAACAAAAGATGTGGTTTCGGAATCCACCAACTCCCCATTGAGGTATAGATCGGTGCCAGCATCATCACCTGTTACCACCACATGAATCCATTGATGTGCTGTTGTGTTTGAAATGCCATGATCCGACAAACTGGTGACAAGCGTATCCCAATTCACTTGATTCCAAGTGACATTTGAATTTTTAATTTTAACCCGAAATCTATCACGCTCACCACTGGCATCCTGTCTCGATAGAAATGTCATATCATTTCCAGTTGTGGTTTTTTTATACCAGAAAGAAATACTACCGCTATTACCTAATTCAAAAGCTTCTGATTTAGGTAAAATGACATGTTGATCGCTGCCATCAAATTTAATCGCATTACCTCTAAGCCCTTTTTCATATACGGCTGAACCATTGTTAAATTCTCCGACATGCCCAGCGAGAACCTGATTCTCTAGGGTGTCGTTAAAAGAAAAATAACCAATGCTTCGACCGATACCGACAAAATCATCACTGATTTCATCAGTAGTGCCATCAGAACCAGTCAACTCCAACACTTTGTCTGCTAAGTTCATCTGTCCGGTGCTGTCACCTTCAGTAAATTGTTCGGCATCATCTTCGCCACTGGCAATGCTGCTGGTAACCGTTTTTGTTGAAGAACCTACCGCCAAACTCGCTGCCGGCGCGTCAATGTGCGTGGCGGGATAATTGACCGGAATTTGTTTTTTATGCCCTTGGTCCTTAAACGTCATAAAACCAATACGCACATTGGTCACTTCAGAAATAAGCTGTTTCAAGGCGTATTGCAGGTGATCCATACGGCGACAATTATCTCCCGGTGGGTTTTCTATGCCGCAGGTAGGCGCGTTCTTTGAACCATTGCGTTTTTTTCCATCCAAGTAATAATCCATACTACCGGAGCGGTCGAGCATAAACACCACATTGGGTACATCGGTTTGCTGAATATTGGCGATTTGCCCTCGATAGAGTTCGGTGTCATCTGCCATGCTGGGCATGGCTAGGGCTGTCAATAGCCCCAGTGCCATTGCACTGATAAATCGCATGAGTTTTTTCATTGTAAGTCTCCGCTGTTAAATAAAGAATAACCACAAAATAATGCCAGAAAGTCCGTGGGCGCAAACCTTCTAGGTTTTGAAAACCTAGAAGGTTTACGTTTCGAGTATTGTTAAATACCCATCCCTAAAGATTAAATTAAAGTTTGGGGGCAGCTTGACAGAAACCGCTACGCAGCTTGAGGCTGCGTTGTCTCGGTGCGCTTTCCCCTTCGGTGAGTGTTTCAATATAGCGTTGTGAATAGGATTGAGCACTATGAGGTTGTGTGCCACAGCTCACACCGCGACTACTACCAAATTGTCCTTTGTAGCTGATTTGGGTATTTTGCGAGCTTGCTGTGACGGTGGTGTCAGAGGTGGAGATGTCGGCGCGATCAATGGCGACTTCGTTGTTGGCTGCGATGCGAATTTCTCGACTGCCGACCATTAAGGCTTGAAGCTGTGTGCTGTTTAATACAGGCGCACTTAACATTAGTCCGTTTTCAGCCACTTGTAAGGCGTAGTTTTGCTCGCGGCTGTTTTTTGCCAGCTGCGTTTCTAGCAGGGTTTCGTCCATGGATGAAACCCCTAGCAGGGTGATAACAATGAGAAAAACTAAAGCGACAACTAAAGCCGCGCCTTGTTGTCGGTGATGGATAGAGTGGTTCATGGTTTCTCCCTCGCAGGTTGTTGATTAGTTGCGCAATACAACAGTGCTGCTGAACACGCGGCGAATCCGATGATCATCGGGCGGATCGTAAGGATTGTTGGGGTCATCGGCATCAAGTGTATAAGTACGCTCGTCTTTTTCGCGGTTAAAGCGTTGATCAGCACTCTGCATGAGCAACACTAAACGGACGCTGACCACATCGCCCCAGCGGGCGGCTTGAGTCACTTGCGCAGCGTTCATGTATTGCAGGTTGTTATTGTTCGCGTTCAATACGCCGTAGCGTACTTGTAAGTTCTCTACGCCTTCAATGAGTTCGTTGTCGGCTTGGCAGTTGTTGGTGCTTGCGCCGAGTTGATTAGTATCGCGGCACAGGGCGAAGTAATTACGTCCATTGCGGTTCACCTGTGCCACATAATAACGCCAGGTGCGCAGCGGACGCAGTTCGCTACCGTAGCTTTGGGCTTTGCCGGCGTAGGCGTTGTTGTAAGTGCGCACTAAGCCAAGCTGACTGGTGATGCGATGCACTAGGGTTAAGTTATTGCCGCTTAGGGTTGCATCATACAGATCAGAGCCAGCGCAATCGGAAGCAACTAGAATGTCGCCGTTGTTAATCTCGCCGGGGATGACAAAACCAGGTGCGGCTATGGTGGCTAAATTCAGCGGCGTGCCTGTGACACCGGCACCTGCTGGCAAGGGGGTTGCGGCGACAGCGATTTGAAAATTGGCAAAATCGGCACCGCGCGACGGACAAACGCCAGCGGCTTGGTAGGCGGCTTCCGTGGCGTAGCCGATGCTTTGTAAATAATTTTCATAAGCAACGTAAGGCGGACAATGGATAATCGCAAAGGCGTTTTGATTAGTATCCATGTAAGAAATTCTAATCACATCGGATTGTACCGCACTACTGCCAACCGTGACATTATCGCGCCCTTCTAGGGCGGTGAAATTATTCGGAATATTGCGCGGCATCCCGCCCGAACAGCCAAAGTAGCCGGTCATGCGCAGGTCGCGCCCAATATAGTCAAGCGCGTAACGTGCGCCTTCTTGGATGCGACTGGCATCGCCTTGGGTGTCGTAAGTGACTTTGCTGCCGCGCATGATAACGACGATGCCGGCTAACAGAATTAAGCTGAGCGTCATGGCAATCATCATTTCAATGAGAGTGACCCCTTGCTGATGCTTGCGCAATGGGTTTTTGATAAGCGTTTTCATAGGGTTAAACTCCATTGCTGTTGACGAATACCATTGTCACCGGTATCGCGTTCGGCTTCTTTTAATTGCCATTGAATGGTAATCAAATAGGTCACGGTTGCGTCCCCTGAAGCGGGCGCGTTTGGCATGGTAATGCTGCCCTTCCCGTCTGGCAGGGAGCGGGCTAATTCGTTATACCATTCGAGCAGATCAAAGGTGCGCAATTGGGCGGGCGAACATTCTTCGGCAAGACAATCCGTAGAGCTGCCGGGGTTGCTGGCAATCACATAACCAGAGCCGCCGCAAATGCCCGCATTGGGCGAGCCGGGTATTAAATCGTCACGGGCGCAAATGGCGTTGGCACGCATTTTATCCATAATGCTGTAGCCTTGTGTGACGGCTTGCGTCACCACATACGCGCCTTGCGTTGCCAGTTGTCCGCGTGATTGCAGGGCGGCAATGCCGAGCAAACCGACAGAAATAATGACTAAGGTAATCAGCATTTCGATCATGCTAACACCGCGTTGTTGTGGGTGGGCATTGAAGAGGTGAGTATTCATAAGTGATTCCGTTGATTATTTGCCGGTGGCTTAAAAATCAAGAACATTGATGGGCATCATTAAGCAAGGTCACGCGCCCGGTCACGCGATTGATGCTAATCAAACGACCGCGTTCTGCTTGCCGATCATCGCACAGGGTAAAGTTAATCGCATTAGTGCCGGCGTTCAAAGCGGGTAAGCCGCTACCGCCGCGAAACATCAGCGTATTAGTGGTTAAGTCGCCGGTTACTTGGGCGGCACTGACGGCAAATGTGCCGCCCATGTCAATGGTCACTTGCGAGCCGCTAAAATCAAAAATTTTCAAGACTTCGTTACAACCAGCGGGATTGTTTTCTAAAGCGCGATTGGGCGAATTAGGCTGTCCTGCCGTGACATTGCCACGGCAGCCGTTGGTTTGTAAGCCGTCAACCCACACCTGCCAGCCTTGCCCCCATTCATTGCTGGCATCAGTCGCATTAAGTGCGGTGATAAAGATGTTCTGATTGCGCGTGATAGCTTCGCTGCGGGCAAAGTTGATGACCGATACGAGGGTATTGGTTTGCGTGGTCATGCGGCTGTTTTTTAAGAAAGTATTGAGTTGGGGAAGTCCCATTGTCATCAGCACTCCCAAAACCGCTATTGTGACCAATAACTCCAGCAAGCTGAAGCCGCTGGTTTGGGTATTGTGTAAGCGTGTTAATCTGTTCATGGCTTATATATAACCTCCTTAGAGATGTTTTGCATAATGGCGAACGATAAGCGGTGATAAACACAGGATTAAAATTAGCGCGACAGGGCAAATGCCGCTAAATTAATGGCTTTGCGACAAAAGTGTTGCCTTTAATGCAACAGCTAATGTAACAATTTGTGTCAAATATTTTGGGCTTGTGTGACTCGCACCTGCGCAGCTAAATCCCGATGACTACTAATATTAGTGTAGCCATAGCGGTTAAGCAAACGCTGCACCGCTTCGGCTTGGTCGTACCCGTGTTCTAAACAGAGCCAAGCCTGACGACGCAAGTAAAGGCGGGCGTTGGCGATAATAGCTTCCAAGTCGGTCAAACCGGTGATCCCCGCTTGTAACGCGCTTAAGGGCTCAAAGCGTACATCGCCTTGATGTAAATGCGGATCATTGATTCGGATATAAGGTGGATTAGATACGATAAGGTCGAAAGGCAGTATTTTGATGGCATTGAACCAATCACTGATCAACCAATGTGTATTGCCCAATTTCAAGCGTTCTGCGTTGCGTTTTGCAAGCTGTACTGCGGCACGGGAAATATCCGTTCCAAATACTTCGCAATCAGGGCGTTCGTGAGCAATGGCGAGGGCAATGGCACCCGAACCCGTGCCTAAATCTAACACCTGCTGATATTTTTCAGGGGACAAACTGTTTAATCCTTGCTCGACAAGGATTTCAGTGTCTGGGCGCGGAATGAGGGTTGTTTGATTGACGCGCAGCGATAAAGACCAAAATTCTTTATGCCCGACCAGATAGGCTATCGGCTGTCCACCGGCTCGCGCCGTCAACAAAGTGCTAAAAGCATCAAATTCAGCAATCGTTAATTTTTGTTCGGGATAAGCCAATAAATGGCTACGCGGACATTGCAAGACGTGACACAATAACACCTCTGCGTCTAGGTGCGGCGATTCTGAATCACTTAAGTGGCTGTGGGCGTTTTGCAAAATGCTACGAATATTCATCCTTAAAATCCATCTCCTCAATCTTCCATGTCGTCAAGACTTGTTACCGATGTTGCGTAATGGCGGTTTTTCGCAGCAAAAAACGCTAAGGCATGAGCATTCAATAATACCCGACACTCAAACCTTTTTTTAATATTAAAAAAATCAATTTTATTATCATATAGTATTAAGTTTTCTGAACCTTATAATATTTCTGCGAGTCTTTTTGCGTGTCGAGGTTGATAAGCTTGACCCGCAGGTTCGTCCCCACGCTCCAGCGCGGGAATATCTAAGCTGATGTTACGCAAAGGGTTCTCATCGTCTGCCAAAACAGACTGACGGACGCAAAAACCGCCATTGCTCGACGCTGAATTTACCGTTGTTTCGCGTCAAGCGATGTTTGGCAGCAAAAAGCACCCACCGCGTAACGTGAGTACCCAATAATCAGGAGTTGTTTATGCTTGAAGAATACAGAAAACACGTTGCAGAACGTGCTGCCGACGGCTTACCGCCGCTGCCACTGAGTGCCGAACATACGGTTGATTTAATTGAATTATTAAAAAACCCACCCGGCGGCGAAGAAGCTGCATTATTGGAATTGCTGGTTGAGCGCGTACCGCCGGGCGTGGATGAAGCCGCTTATGTCAAAGCCGGTTTTCTCGCCGACCTGGCTAAAGGGGAGACGCAATCGCCGTTAATCGACAAAGCCAAAGCCACCGAATGGCTCGGCACCATGCTCGGCGGCTACAACATTGTCACTTTGATTGAGTTGCTAGACGATGCGGAAGTAGCTGACATTGCGGTTGAAAAGCTTTCTCATACTTTGCTTATGTTCGATGCCTACCATGATGTTGTAGAAAAAGCTAAAAGCAATGATAAGGCTAAAAAAGTTTTGCATTCTTGGGCAAATGGTGATTGGTTTACCCGCAAACCTATCATGCCGCAAACCATTAAAGCGATTGTTTTCAAAGTGCCGGGCGAAACCAATACGGATGATTTATCGCCCGCCTCGGAAGCTTGGAGTCGCCCCGACATTCCTTTGCACGCCAAAGCCATGCTCATTAATCGCATGGACGGCGCGTTAGAAAAAATCGCCGCCCTCAAGCAAAAAGGCTTACCGCTGGCGTATGTGGGCGACGTGGTGGGTACCGGTTCTTCGCGCAAATCGGCGATTAATTCGGTGCTGTGGCATCTGGGCAACGACATTCCTTTTGTGCCTAACAAACGCCAAGGCGGCATTATTTTGGGCGGCAAAATCGCGCCGATTTTCTTTAACACCGCTGAAGATGCCGGTGCCTTGCCGATAGAATGCGACGTGAGCCAACTCAACCTGGGCGATGAAATCACCATCCGTCCTTATGACGGCAAAATTCTTAATGCGGCGGGAGAAACACTGGCAGAATTTGACCTAAAACCCTCAACAATGGCGGATGAGGTGAGAGCCGGTGGGCGTATTCCGCTGATTATCGGACGTGGTTTGACCGATAAAGCGCGTCAGGCATTAGGTTTGCCGAGCGCGGATTTATTTCGCAAACCCACGCCGCCGGCGGACAGCGACAAAGGCTTCACGCTGGCGCAAAAAATGGTCGGACGCGCTTGCGGCGTAGCGGGTGTACGCCCCGGCACCTATTGCGAACCGAAAATGACCACCGTTGGCAGTCAAGACACCACTGGCGGCATGACCCGCGACGAACTCAAGGAACTCGCTTGCTTGGGCTTCTCGGCTGATTTGGTCATGCAGAGCTTTTGTCACACGGCAGCGTATCCCAAACCGGTTGACATCAAACTACAACATACGCTGCCCGATTTTATCCGCACCCGCGGCGGCGTGTCGCTGCGCCCCGGCGATGGGGTCATCCATTCCTGGCTAAACCGCTTGTTGCTGCCCGATACGGTCGGCACGGGCGGCGACTCGCACACCCGCTTTCCGATAGGCATCAGCTTTCCGGCGGGGTCGGGGCTGGTCGCTTTCGCCGCTGCGCTGGGCGTGATGCCGCTCGACATGCCCGAATCCGTGCTGGTGCGTTTCACCGGCACCATGCAGCCGGGCATCACTTTGCGCGATTTGGTCAATGCCATTCCTTACGTCGCCATTCAACAGGGCTTATTGACCGTTGAAAAACAAGGCAAGAAAAATATCTTTTCTGGACGCATCCTAGAAATTGAAGGCTTACCCGATTTGAAGGTAGAGCAAGCCTTTGAACTGTCCGACGCTTCCGCCGAACGCTCTGCCGCAGGTTGTACGGTGAAATTGAATAAAGAACCCATTGAAGACTATTTGCAGTCAAATGTCACTTTAATGAAATGGATGATTGCCAATGGCTACGGTGATGCGCGGACGCTTGAACGCCGCATTACAGGCATGGAGGATTGGTTAGCCGATCCACAACTGCTAGAAGCAGATGCCGACGCAGCTTATGCCGCCATTATTGAGATTGATTTGGCTGACATCAAAGAACCTTTGCTTGCCTGTCCGAATGACCCCGATGACGTAAAACCCTTGTCAGCCGTAGCAAATACCCAGATTGATGAGGTATTCATCGGCTCTTGCATGACCAACATCGGACACTACCGCGCCGCCGCCAAACTGCTGGAAGGACAAGGCACAGTGCCAACGCGCCTGTGGATCGCCCCGCCGACGCGCATGGACGCGCACCAGCTCACCGAAGAAGGCGCGTATTCGACTTTTGGCAGCGCGGGCGCACGTACCGAAATGCCCGGCTGCTCGCTGTGTATGGGTAATCAAGCGCGGGTTGGGGATAACACCACCGTTGTTTCTACTTCCACGCGCAACTTCCCCAACCGCTTAGGCAAAGGCGCGAATGTCTATCTAGCCTCTGCGGAACTTGCCGCCGTCAGTGCCTTGCTGGGTAAAATTCCCAGTCAGGACGAGTACATGCAGTACGCCGATAAAATCGCACCGATGGCAGACAACATCTACCGTTATTTGAACTTTCATCAACTGGAAGAATATAAAACAGCGGCTGGGAGCGACTGACTTCCAAGCCAGCCGAGCGGCGCAAGCCGCTCATTTGGGAACGGGGCGTGAATGGTTACTTTTACGTGCGCACCTACCTTGAGTTTGCCCGCCGCCAACCACAGCGTTTCCTCTGCTAAGTAATGAGAATTTAATAACTTGTGCATTTTATACCCCGAAGGAGTTACC
>CAZOSP010000059.1:0-23995 GCA_964582525.1 uncultured Thiomargarita sp.
TTTGACATGCGGGTTGTCCTTGAAAAGTTTAGCTTGACACCATTCTAAACATTTGCAGCGAGGTTAGGAAATAGATTGTAAGCTGTTCTGGAAGCGCTGGGAGTGGCTGACTGCAAAGCTCAGCCAAAGCGGCGAAGCCGCTTCAATCGCCTTGCGGCGATTTGGCTAAGCTGGAGCTTAGCCACTCCCAGCGAGCTACTCCCCGCTTAACCGCGCTGCGTTATTGGGCTATACGGAGTGCAAGGTCTGTAGCTTGGCAGTATAATGGCTGTCTCGTGGCTTTTTGCGGCGCAATACTGGCATTGCCTTCTTTAAATTGCTGTATTTTAGCGCGTTTCTCGACAAGCGGTGTTTCGTAGCAGAAAGGTCATCGTTCAGATACCCTCGATAAACCTTGCAGGTTTTGAAAACCCGCAAGGTTTTTATGTAGGGGCTGTGAACGCTTAACGCAGAAAGCACCCACCGCGTAACGTAAGTTATTGAAATACATGAAAACCATCACTCTCATTATTCCCATCTACAACGAACTAGGTGCGATTGAAAGCAATCTGCCGACAATTCTCGAAAGCCTGCCAGCCATTGATCACATTCAACTTAAAATTTTGCTCGTAGATGATGGTTCTCAAGATGGCAGCGCGGCTTGGTTAAAAAACTATTGTCAGCAGCAAGCGCAGCTAGAGCTATTATGCTTAAACCGCAATTTTGGTAAGGAAGCGGCGATTTTCGCCGGTCTGCAACACGCGGAAAGCGATGCTGTCATCGTTATGGACAGCGACTTACAGCATCCGCCCGCACTCATTCCGCAAATGTTAGCCTTATGGCAGCAAGGCATTGACGTAGTAGAAGCCCGCAAAGCCTCACGCGGACAAGAAACCCTGTTATCCAAATTATTCGCCAACGGTTTTTATTATCTATTCAAGCTATTGGCTGGCATAGACCTAAAAAACCATTCAGATTTTAAGCTCCTAGATCGCAAAGTTGTCGATATTTATTGCGCATTACCAGAGCGCAAGCGATTTTTTCGTGGCTTAATTGCTTGGATGGGGTTCTCCTCCGCGCAGCTATTTTTTCACGTTCCCGAACGTCAACACGGCAGCACAACCTGGTCAAAACTCAGACTTTTGCGCTTTTCCATGAGTGCTATCACTGGCTTTTCCTCCATTCCTTTACACCTGATCACCCTGCTAGGCATTCTCAGTTTTAGCTTAAGTCTGGTGCTAGGCGGTATCGCTTTATACGACAAATTTACGGGCGTAGCTGTCACTGGTTTTACCACCGTGATTTTACTAATTTTGTTGATTGGTAGCATTATTATGATGGGGCTGGGTTTGTTGGGGATATATATAGAGCAAATTTTTGATGAAATCAAACAACGTCCGATTTATTTGCTCAATGAACGGGATAGCTATTTGAAAGAAAAAATCACCGATCAGGAACATCCATGACATTATCTCGCAATTTCACACTGTGGGTACATTTCCTCTTAGACCAATGTGTGCCACCGTTGTTACGTGATAGCCGCTGGTTTATGTGGCTACCCTTTAAGCTATTATTCGGTGACAAAGCCGAGATTTTCTTTCACTTCAAGCAACAAGCGAGACACCTGACAGAACAAGAATTTCAACGCATTTATCAACAAACCGCAGGTGTTTCAATACAACGCGACACCGATCTCAACAGCGCGAGTATTGCCGCTATTGAACAACACACACAAGGTCATGCCGTTCTCGATATTGCCTGCGGACGCGGTTTTTTAAGCAAACGTCTAGCGAAAAACCATCAGGTCACGGCTGCCGACATTGTGATTGATACCAAGCTGCGTGACGCGCACCCCAGCATCCGCTTTTACGAATGCAACGTAGAAAAGCTACCCTTTACAGATAAACAGTTTGACACTGTGATCTGTGCGCATACGCTAGAACATGTGCAGCATCTTGAAATAGCTATCAGTGAACTGCGGCGAGTCACTGCCCGGCGCTTAATCATCGTATTGCCCAAACAACGCCCCTATCGTTACACCTTTGACTTGCATTTACACTTTTTCCCTTATGCAGAAGATGTATTCAAGCTAATGGGAGAAAAAACCACACAAAGCTGCTTAAACGTAGGCGGAGATTGGTTTTATTGGGAAGATAGACTTCCCGCGGTCAAGTTTTCTGATTCTGGCGTGCGTTGTAAGACTGCCAGTTCTTAAAAGAACTGGCAGTCTTAAGGTTTCAGGCAGGCATACACTCTTGAGACACTAACCTTCCAATTTAGACAACATATACTCCAGCGTCGCTTTGAGTTCGTCATCGCTTAAAGAAGCATTACCGCCGCGTGCTGGCATGGCATTCAGACCATTCAGCAGACTTCCCATTAATACATCCATACCCTTTTCAACACGCGGTGCCCAAGCTGCATTGTCGCCCAAAATCGGGGCTTCTAATACACCTGTAGCATGACAAGCCATACAAACTGTGTTGTAAATTTCTTCCGCGCTTTTCGGTGCTGCTGCGACTGGCTCAACGACTGCCGGTGCTTCTCCCACATGCACTTGACCGATGGGCACAATGCGCGCAGCCGCCAAACGCTCCTCGCGCTCCGCCGTTTGCCCGCTTAAGTCGATAGAACTAAAAAACAACATACTAATAAAAACCAAAATCAGGATAATCAAACTACCCCAGATCGCCAGTTGCATCATGTCTTCGTTGTTTTGATCACTCACGTTTCAATTCCTCTTGGATTTTATGTGCACACTCAAGGTTTTATAAGTAACACCTTGAATATTATTGAAATTACCTGAAGCGAATAGAGTCCGCTGCAAGCCCACAAAGGCGGCATTATAGCGAAAAACCCTATTTTAAGCACAACATATACACACCGAGCAACATTAAAAAATAGGCAAAATAATATTGCAAGCGTTGTGCGGGTAATCGGTGAGCTAATTTTACCCCGAAAGGCGCGGCTAAAATACTGAACATGCCGATGCCCAGCACGCTAGGCCAATAAATATAGCCACTGCTGCCACTTGGCAGACCGGCAGCTTGTTCGCCCATCCAGTAAAACCCCAAAGCTCCCGCCATCGCAATAGGGATGCCGCAAGCGGCGGCAGTCGCAACCACTTTCTGCATACTGATACGACAACCAGCCAGGAAAGGCACGGTTAAGCTGCCGCCGCCGATACCCACTATCGCTGAGATAACCCCGATGCCCGTACCCGCAGAAAGCAATCTTAACCAATGGCAACGGGTTTGCGGGGGCGACAAAGTTAAGGGGCGATTAGAGAGCATCAACAGCGCGACACTGATTTCAAATAGCGCGAAAATTTGCCCTAATTGCGTACCGGGCAGACTCCTTGCCAACACCGCGCCTAAACCCGCACCGAACATCAGCCACGGCGTTAAACGCCCAACCAAAGACCACAGCACCGCGCCACGTTGATGGTGCGTCCAAGTAGATACCGAAGAAGTGAGAATGATAATGGTCAGCGAGGTGCCAACAGACAGATGCACAATCACTTCCGGCGGGAGGTTTTGTTGTTGGAATAAAAATACCAGCAAAGGCACCATCAATAAGCCGCCACCTATGCCAAACAAGCCCGCCATAAAGCCCGCCACCAAGCCCACCAAACAATAAAGCAAGAGAGTCATGGGCGCGGATAATAAACTTTTTTAGCATTTGAACGCCAATTGAAAAATTTAACGCCGTTTAATTTCAAATCCGTGCGTATTCGGCACATATTTGTCAAATAATGCCGGGAGACCGAGTTCCTCTATGTAGTACTTGACTAAAGGCAAGGCATCCACTCGCTTTGGGGTAACATCTAAATCTACCGCATCCATTCTTTACATCCTCTGCCGTAATATTCGCGGTGCATGGAATATTATTATTTACTTGTAAATTCAATAGGTTGTCTGTAAAATATTCTTAATGCTTCAATAAGGTATGCAAATTATCGTAATATGGCTGTTTATTGCAAAATAGCCACACTAAAAATATATTTTTGGGTGCCAGGATAAAAAAGAGAAAATGAGTCTTGGGTGGCGCGAAATGTAAGGTTCAAGTACCATAAGCGGTATTTTTTAACCCTCAGACATAAGCAGATAAGGTATGATTGGCATCTTAGGTGGAACTTTTGATCCCGTGCATCATGGACATTTGCGCGTGGCACTGGAAATACATGCGCGTTTGCAGCTAGACAAGGTGCATTTACTTCTTTCAGCGCGTCCGCCGCACCGCGACGCGCCGCTGGCTTCGCCGCCGCAACGCTTGGCAATGTTGCAAGCTGCGGTCGCGGGCGAGACCGCGTTAATTGCCGACGAGCGCGAATTGCACCGAGCAGGGGCCTCTTATATGATTGACACCCTGCAAGATTTGCGTGAAGAATACGCCAATACACCGCTGTGTTTGATTTTGGGCATGGATGCGTTTCGCGGCTTACCGCGTTGGCGCGAGTGGGAAAAACTCATTGATTTAGCACATTTTGTAGTGGTACAAAGACCTGACACAAGTACCCCGATGACCGCCGTCATGCAGCAATTCCTTGCCCAACATCAAGTAGATTTGCCAAGCCAAATGTGGCATAGCCCAGCCGGCACTATCGTCATGCAGCAAGTGCCAGCCCTCACCATTTCTGCCACAAAAATTCGCATGTTGATTGCCAATGGCGGCAATCCGCGTTACTTATTACCTGACAAGGTGCTGGATTTAATCCAACAAGAACAACTGTATCAATAGGAGATGGCTGTTTATTTATGTTAGACACTGAAATATTAAGCAACCTGGTAGTGAACGCCATGGAAGACCGCAAAGCCTTAGATATTAAAGTCTTAGACGTGCGCGGCATGAGTGATATTGCGGATTGGCTGGTGATTGCCAGCGGTAACAGCAATCGTCAAGTCGTGGCGATAGCGGATAAAATCGTTGAAGACGCAAAACAACAAGGCTATCGTCCGCTGGGGATGGAAGGCGAAGAATCGGGAGAATGGGTGCTGGTCGATTTAGGCGATGTCATCGCGCATGTCATGCAGCCCGCCATTCGGGACTTCTATCAATTAGAAAAACTCTGGTCGCCCATGCAGGATCATACAGCGATGCGAGCCTAGCTATGGAAATGTAAGCGTTCATATCCCATTAAAAACCTTGCAGGTTTTCAAAACCCGCAAGGTTTAGCGGGTGTATCTGAACGGTTACGAATGATATTGATTTTGGCATTTAAACAGCATTCTTGATGAATTCTATTAACTAAGGAAACTCGCAGATGAAATACCTCTTTGTTTTATTCATTTTAGCCATTACCGCCGCCATCATTTGGCCCTACTCCACTATCTACCGTTTAGGCAATGCACTGGCGGCTAATGATGAAACCGCCATGATGGAGTTTATTGATTTAGACTCTGTACGCGCACGTTATAAAGCATCGGTCGAACAACAAACCCAAATGCTTAAACAACTTAATCTAGGTCAGCAAGGCGTAGCTTCAAGTCTGAGCAGTTTTTTTGGAGATAGCGTACAGAGCTTAAGCAATACCGCAGTTGATTCCATAGTAACTGCGCAATGGGTGCGTAATACGTTACGCCCACCACATCAAGATCCAAACACCTACCCTTCTTTATTATCTTTCGTCTCTTTTGGTTTTTATGAATCCCCCACTGTGTTTTTAGTGCGTTTAGGGCATTTAGATGAAAATCCTATTCATTTCCACATGAAGCTAGAAAACTGGAATTGGAAAATGACAGCTATTTATAAGTGTTCTTATTTCTGATGCCTCCTTCTACACCACTAGAAAACGCCTTAGAACATACCGATTGTTTAGAACAACTGCGCCAACGTCTTGCGCAGTTTGCGCAGCAACGCGACTGGGAACGTTTTCATTCGCCAAAAAACCTGTCTATGGCTTTAATTGCAGAAGCGGCTGAATTAGTTGAACATTTTCAGTGGCTGACAGAAACCCAAAGCCGACATCTCGACACCGAAAAACACCAAGCAGTGAGCCATGAATTGGCAGATATTTTAATTTATTTAATCCGCATTGCAGACACCTTGGAGGTCAACATAATCCAGGCTGCTTGGGAAAAAATCGCCATTAATGAAACCCGTTATCCCGCCGACAAAGTCAAAGGTGACGCACGGCGGGCTGAGGACTATTAAAGCCATGAATACCGACCTGTATCGCTTGCTAGACGTGCCAGAAGATGCAGATAACGCAACCATTAAACAGGCGGCACAAAAGCGTCTGCATACCTTTAAGCAAGCCTATAAAATTCTCAGTTGTGCTGAAAAACGCGCAATTTATGATGCGCGTTATGCAAGGCAGGCGCGTCATTTTTATGACTTATTGGATGTACCACAAGAAGCAGGTGTGGAGCGCATTAAGCAAGCGGTGCAAGATAAAGCTAAAGCCATCAAACAAGCCTACGCAGTGCTAGGCAATCGACAAAAACGTGCTGCCTATGATCAATCTCGGCAGACTGACACGCTAGAGCAGTCCATTTCTGACAACCGAGAAGCTTCAGATGTCGGTATTCCAAAACAGCCCGATACAATAGAAGAACCTGCAATGACAAAAGTGCCTCCTAAAGCAAAGAAAAAATCCACTGTTATAGGGCGTATTTTCAAATTCGCTGCTATTACGGTGAGTCTCTTGATTGCTTTGTTGGTTTTATTGGCACTGGGCAGTTATTTTTTATTTGATGCTAATGATTACAAACAAGAGATTGAAACCCTGGTTAAACAACAAACCGGACGTGAATTTAAGCTGGATGGCGAGGTAAAACTATCCCTGTTTCCTTGGCTGGGTTTAGAACTTAATCAAGCACGTATGGGCAATGCCGTAGGATTTTCAGACCCTCTATTTGCGCACATTGACAGCTTGCAAGTGAATGTAAAATTAGTCCCGCTATTCAGCAAACATATAGAAATGGACACACTTAAACTGATAGGTGCGGATATTCGTTTAACCCGTTTAGCCGATGGACGTACAAATTGGGATGATTTAATTGCCAAGACCCAACAACCATCCGCCACTGACAATCAACAAACTTTTGCTTTGAACCAGTTACAAATTGGTGGTATTCATATTCAAAATGCAGCATTACAATGGAATGATCAACACACCCAACAACTGATTCGTTTCTCCAATGCTCATTTAGAAATCGGCACCATTGCACTACCCGCACCTATTCAAGTTGACTTAAACGCAGAAATCAATATTGCACAACCGACAGCAACCCGCGTAAAACTGGCATTAAATAGTCAAGTTCAATTTAATCCCACTCATCAACAGCTAGAAATCAATCATACAGTTTGGCGTTCTACTATACAAAACGCGCAGATACCGCAGGGCGAACAAATCTTGCAACTGGAATTGCAGCAATTAACTTTGGACCCAGCAGCGCAAACTATAATGATTAAAGAACTCATGCTTTCTGCTTTAGGGATAACAGTGCGCGCCGATGTTAATATATTTGATTTTTTAACCGCACCCGATATCAGCGGTCAACTGCACGTTGATGAATTTAAGCCGCGACAACTATTAAGTGACTTAACACCAGCAACAAAATTGCCCGATACGGAATTTCTACAAACCGCATCAATGGGCTTGGATTTTAATCTGCACATGGATAGCGGCGATATACAACTGAATCAACTCAATGTGAAAGTCGATAATCATCAATTATTAGTTCCACAGCTGCAATGGAATACGCAGCAACAGACCTTACAAATGGATAAATTAACTGTGCAGGTGGCAGACTTAAAAGCTGAAGCACAATTACATATACGTCATTTATTAGGTGTCATGGCATTACAGGGCAGTCTTGAAGTACAGCCTTTTAATGCTAAAACATTGATGAGCAAACTCGGTCTGCCGGCTATAGAAACCCAAGATATTAATGCCTTGAACAAAGTGGCATTAAAAACCCAATTGAGCGGCTTAGCTGATGATTTTGACCATTTCAAATTGGATAATTTTCATTTAACCTTAGATGACAGTCAATTAATCGGCGGGATTCAAATCAAGCCCGTCAAACAAGCTATTTCTTTTGATTTAGCAGTAGATCATCTTAATCTTGATCGCTATTTGCCGCCCGCCCATCCATCGGCACAAACAACGCCAACAGAAACACATCCAAGTACGTCTGAATTACCTACAGAATTGCCCTTAGAGCAGTTGCGCCAACTGAATATAGAAGGACAATTTGCTCTGCATACTTTAGCAGTGCAGGGGCAGCAAATCGACAACATGAAACTCGGCATATTTGCTGAACAAGGTGATATTAAACTCAGCTATAGCCAAGCTTATCAAGGACTACAATTCAATACCCGTTTGTTACTGGATGCTCAACAAGAATTGGCTCAATTAAAACTGACTCAGATCATTGAAGAATTGACTGTGGATGGCAGCAAAATCAACTTAGAAAGTAATCTACAGGTACAAAAAAATCTACAATTTGATGGCAGTATGAGTCTATCAGCGCGTCAATTGCGCCCATTATTGCAAAAACTGCAAGTGCCATTGCCCGCCATGCAGGATGCCCACATCTTACAGAGTTTTTCCATTGATGCTAAAGGCTTGCAAGGTGATTTACACAATATTGCGGTGCAACAACTGCAACTGGTATTGGATGATACACAGTTGAATGGCAATTTTAGCGTAAAAAACTTTACTCAACCTGTGTTAGCTTTTCATTTGCACGCAGATCATCTCAACTTAGATCGTTATTTACCCGCACCCGATGACACAGCCTCTAAACCCAAAGAAGAAACGCAGCAAGCACTGCCTTTAGAAAGCCTGCGCCAACTGAATATGAACGGCGTATTAAAACTGGATATATTACAATTTAATAAACTGCATTTAGAAAATCTGCACCTTGAAATAACTGGTAAAGACGGTGAGATTCAACTCAAACAAAACGCCGATTTGTATCAAGGAAAATTGTATGCGCATGTTTCTTTGGATGCTCGCCAAACTCCGGCTAAACTCAGTGTGCTAAAACAATTTACCGGCTTACAAGCAGAACCTTTATTCAACGATTTGCAAGAAGGCAGAGGTTCATTAAAAGGGCAAGCGCATATAGATGTTGATTTAACTGCCAGTGGTCAGTATTCACAAGCGTTCATTGACAGTCTTACCGGGGATGTGCAGTTTAATTTCAGTCATGGCGCGATTAGAGGTTTTGATTTAGACGCGGCGATTGCAACGGCTAAAGCTGCTTTTGCTCAAGGTGAAGCACCGCCACCGTCGGACGGCAAGCTAGAAACCCGATTTTCTGAATTGGCAGGCACCATGAAACTGCGCAATGGCAAACTGCACAGCGATGATATTCGACTACAAGCCCCTTATTTGCGCGTCAGTGGTTCGGGTGATCTGGCTTTAAGCGCGGAAAATATGGATTATCGCTTGGAGGTTAGGTTGCTAGATAAAAAAGCAGTCGATGCGGGTCACAGCGGTGCCGGCATTAGCGTTCCTGTCACACTCACAGGCACGCCGCGTAAACCTAAAATTCAGGTTGATATGCAGGCTTTGCTGGTTAAAGAAGCGGAACGCCAGTTAGATAAACAACTAGAAAAACACGGCGATGAATTGAAAGATAAAGCACTCGATAAATTGCGTGGGTTGTTTTAGATATTCGCGTTACGCAGTCAATGTTTTGTAACCCGCAGGTTTTGAGTGTAGCGTTCTCCAAAAACTAGCAGTAAAAAACCTGACAGGTCTTGAAGACCTGTCAGCTTTAGCGCGGGGTGTGAATGGTTACGCGCAGTCAGCTTATTTGAAAACAAATATGAGTATATTTACCAACGCACTTCAATTCCGTGTTCTTCCATGCGTTTTTTGGCATCGGCAACACTATATTCGCCAAAGTGAAAAATGCTGGCAGCTAACACCGCGTCTGCGCCGCCTTGTAAAACGCCCGCGGCTAGGTGGTCTAAATTGCCGACTCCGCCCGAAGCAATGACGGGAACGCTTACCGCGTCACTCATGGCGCGGGTCAGAGCGAGGTCAAAACCATCTCGCGTGCCGTCCCGATCCATGCTGGTCAGCAAAATTTCCCCGGCACCGAGTTCAACCATTTTTCTGCCCCATGCTATCGCATCTATGCCGGTGGGCTTGCGTCCGCCGTGGGTGAAAATTTCCCAGCGCGACTGTGCGTCCGCGCTCTGGACTTGTTTGGCATCAATAGCAACAACAATGCACTGCGCACCAAAATGCGCACTCGCTTCGCCAACAAAATCCGGATTAAAGACTGCGGCGGTGTTTATGCCTACCTTGTCCGCGCCCGCATTAAGCATTCTGCGGATGTCCTCAAGTTTGCGAATGCCGCCGCCGACGGTGAGCGGGATAAAGACTTGTGCAGCAACAGCTTCAACGACATGCAGAATAGTCTCGCGGTCGTCACTGCTGGCGGTAATGTCGAGAAAAGTAATTTCATCCGCGCCCTGTTCATCGTAGCGTTTGGCAACCTCAACCGGATCGCCCGCGTCGCGGATGTCGAGAAATTTGACCCCCTTCACCACGCGCCCCGCATCTACGTCTAGGCAGGGGATAATTCGTTTGGCTAAACCCATTATTGGCAATCCTTAGCAAAAATAAGCATGATGTTCAAACAAAATGCTCGCCGCCACAATCGCGGGCGAGTTGTTGGGCTGCGGCAAAATCTAGCGTACCCTCGTAGATTGCGCGTCCGGTGATCGCGCCCATAATGCCTTCATCTGCCACTTCGCATAGGGCTTTGATGTCGTCAATGCTGGTAATACCGCCCGAAGCAATCACCGGAATATTGATAGCCTGCGCGAGTTTGACCGTGGCTTCGACATTCAAGCCCTGCATCATGCCATCGCGGCTGATGTCAGTGTAAACGATTGAAGATACACCGTTTTGTTCAAAATTTTTTGCCATATCAATCACGTCGTGATGAGACAACTTAGACCAGCCGTCTATCGCAACCTTGCCCTCTTTGGCATCCAAGCCCACAATCACGCGGCTTGGAAATTCGACACAGGCATCAGAAACAAAATGCGGCGTAGTGACCGCTTTTGTGCCGATAATGACAAACTTAACGCCTGCATTCAGATAGGTTTCTATGGTTTCTTCGTCGCGGATGCCGCCCCCTACTTGAATATCTAAATCCGGGTAGGCTTGGGCAATTTTATGAATAATATCAGCATTCATTGGTCGCCCTTCAAACGCGCCATTTAAGTCAACAATGTGCAGGCGTTTGGCGCCCGCTTTAACCCAGCGTCCCGCAGTGGCAATGGGATCATCGGAAAACACGGTATCATCTTCCATACGCCCTTGACGAAGACGCACACATTTGCCATCTTTCAGATCGATGGCGGGAATTACCAGCATGACTTGAGTTCCTTAGTTAAATCTGCAAACCCACGCACAGCGTGGGAACGAGTCCGCCCTACCTTTGGCTTCTTGGGTTTCAAGTGCTTAAAAATATCCATGAGCATAGTTTTAGGCGCGGCGCAGTGTAGATTTTAGTGTAATCTGTGCAAAGAAACCAAGTAGATTTTTCAAGAAAATGTCAGATAAATGTGAGATAAAGGCATTTAGCAATTTTGCTGTATTCTACTTAACAACCGTTTCCACGCAGAGACTGGGAACGAGGGAAGGAAAGGTTATGCGTATTACAAGAATGTTTATGGGCTTAGTTTTGGGCTTTTTGCCTTGTCTAAGCTGGGCGACGCAGCAGGCTGAAATAACAGCTATGCAGGGCGACGTGTGGGTTTTTCGCGCTGAGGCTGGGTATTCGGCAACAGTGAACATGAAATTACAATCACACGATCAGCTGCGTACCGGTGAAAATGCCCGCGTTATTTTACAGCTACCCGATGAGAGTATAGTAAAAATAGGTGAATACGCGATTGTCAATGTGTCAAAAATTTTACCGCCCGAACAAGAAGATGGCGTATTTACAGCGGCACTGGATGTATTACGCGGCGCGTTTCGTTTTACCGCAGAAAAACCAGCGAAACGCGATATTCAGATCAAAGTCGGCAAATCCATCACCGCCGGTATTCGCGGTACAGACATTTGGGGTTCTGCTTGGATGAACGGCAAAACCCTCGTATGCCTGTTGAAAGGCAAAGTAGAAGTGAGTGCCGGTGACACCAAAGTTATCATGCAAGAGCCACTAGATTATTTTATTGTGCCGGAAGGCAAGCCGGCTTTACCCGTCGGCAAGCTGTCGCAAGAGCAGGTGACTCAATGGGCGAAATGGACTGAGCTAATGCCGGAGAGATAAATCTCGCGTCATTAAAATCCCTGAGAGCGGTTTCAGGTTGCGGTTGATCGCCATTTGTTTCCAAACACCCTATCTATAGGGCTTCAGATAAATCATTTCCAAAAACCTGACAGGTCTCAAAGACCTGTCAGGTTTGCTTCAGGCATTTAATTATCTGAAAATCTATAGGCGTAAAGTTTCTGGAGTTGTTCAATCCTCATGCTTTAGGATACTTTAATCTTCATAGCTGATGTTACGCAAAAGCTTTCTTTTCACCGGTTTTGAAGTCTTAAAACATGAAAAAACGGCTTGCTCTACAGTGGATTACATGACATGACACACATCTGGAGAGCGTGAAGCGATACATTAGCCATTCCTCTTAAATAATCACCGCAGGAGAACAGAATGAAAGTAGATTGGCTTATCGTCGGGGCTGGTTTTACCGGCAGTGTGCTGGCAGAACGCATTGCCAGTCAATTAGGGCAAACCGTGTTACTGGTCGATCAGCGCAATCATGTTGGCGGCAACGCCCATGACTACTATGACGAACAGGGTGTCTTGGTGCATCAGTACGGACCGCATATTTTTCATGCTAATGCGCGTTACTTGTGGGATTACCTCGCACAATTTACCCAATGGCGATCTTATTATCATCAGGTGCTAGGCGTGATTGACGGGCAACAAGTGCCTATTCCTTTTAATTTCAATTCGTTATACGCGCTATTTCCAGAACAGTATGCGGCTAAACTAGAGCAGCAATTATTAGAAAACTACGGCTTTAATGTCAAAGTTCCCATCTTAAAATTACGCGAAAGTGCCAGCGGCGACTTAAAATTTTTAGCTGACTATATTTATGAAAAGGTATTTCGTGGTTACACCCTAAAGCAATGGGATTTAACCCCCGAAGAACTAGGCGCGTCGGTGACAGCACGAGTGCCGATTTATCTCAGCCGCGACAACCGCTATTTCCAAGACACCTATCAAGGACTACCGCTGCACGGCTACGCAGTCATGTTTCAAAACATGCTCAAGCAGCCTAATATCCGCATTCTGCTCAACACGCCTTATCAAAGCATCATCAATGATGTGCAGTATAAGCGCATGATATTCACCGCACCGATTGACGAATATTTTGCACATATACACGGCGAATTGCCCTACCGCAGCCTACGTTTTGACATGCAGTATGTCGAGCAAGCGCAAACTCAAGCCGTTGCCACAGTCAACTACCCCAATGAATACCACTTCACCCGCATTACCGAGTTCAAACACTTGACCGGACAACGCCATTTCGGTAGCACCCGCGTCACTGAATATCCACAACCCTATGTACGTGGCGAAAACGATCCCTACTACCCCATTCCCCAAGAAGAATACAAAATCCTATACAAAAAATATCAGCAAGAGGCTGAAAAGATTAAGGATAAAGTGCTATTTGCCGGACGCTTAGGTGATTATCAATACTACAATATGGATCAAGCAGTCGCCCGCGCTTTAGCCATTTTTGACAAGCAGGTTCGCGCTTGAAACTTGAGTGTTAGCGGCAAAGTTGAGCCAAGTAGGGTGTGCGCCATCTTTTCGGCGCACACGCGGGCAACGCCGACCTATCCGCGTTCGCGCCGCATTCCCAAGTGGCACTTGGGAACGAGAACGCGGCGCAAACCCTACAAAGCTTTTTTGCGCATCAACACATCCCCGCTATAAATCGCACTAGGTAACACTTCGCACTCAGCCCAACAGCCCGCACAGCGATTAACCCAAGCGCGTTGCGCTCGCGCCTGCTCGCCAAACCAAAGGTCAGCAAAAGGCTGGTCGCGCAAATTGCCGGCGGGCGTACTGTTAAACTGGCAGGTCGGCACAGTGCCGTCAGGAAACAAGCGGATGTGCGCATTCAAAGCCACGCAAGGCGGGTTAGGCGCGGCTTGCGAGTGCAGCAGGCGGTTAGACAAGCCCTGCAAATAATAGCGTTTAGCCACCCGCTCTACGAATGGATAACCGGCAATGTCGTTTTCCAGCTCGCTAAACAGCTCTTCCAGATGTTCGCGCTGCCAGTTTTTGCCAAACAGCGGATAACTGCCCGCTTCCGGCATGAAAACCACACTTTCCTTGCTATCGCTATAAGTCGCGCTGTCGTCGTAAGCGATGACCACCTGATTATGCACTTTTAACTCGCGCAAATGCTCACGCAACTGACGGTAATGCGCAATACCGCTGGGTTCAGTGAGGGTTTGATTGACAGCCAGAGACAGGTTAAGTGCTTTGCGGCGCGGCGCGAGTGCCTCAAGGGTTTTGTTGACCAAATTCCAAGCATTTTTATGCCCGCGAGTTTCGTTGTGCAGGTCTTCCATACCGTCAACAGAAATCAGCAGTTGTAGCGGTACGCTTTTATCACGGTTTTCGCAGAACTCGATCACCCGCTTAGGCAGAAAACCGTTAGTCGTGATGTGCAGCAATTTAGGTTGCAAATATTTCTGCATCAGTGCGGCAATCTGTTCAAAATCACCACGCACAAACGGCTCGCCACCCGACAAACGCAGCGCATCCAAACGCGGTAATTGCTGACAGATATGTTCGATTTCTTGCAGCGTTAGTTCATTTTCTGCCGGTTTTTTCCAAGAATCACACATAATGCAGCGGGCGTTGCAGGCAAAAGTCACGATATAGGTCAGGTAACGCGGCAAAGTACGCTTACGTTGGCGATTACGCCAAATATCCATCGGTAATGTAACCCAGTGCTTCATGTTTATTCCTTGTTTTTCAAACTACTACCACCCTTGTATCTATCCAGCTTTATGCGACTGCAAACTGCCGGCTTCCAGCACATAACGCCGATCACACAAATCGGCTAGAGCGGAATCATGAGTCACCAACACCAACGCGGTATTTTGCTGCTCTCTCAAGGCAAACAAAATCTCAATAATATGCTGTCCAGTCACCTGATCTAAATTTCCGGTTGGCTCATCAGCAAACAGCACTTCAGGCTGCGCAGCAAAAGCCCGCGCAATAGCGACGCGCTGCTGCTCACCGCCGGACAACTGCTGCGGCGTATGATGCAAGCGTTTATGCAGATTGACCTGCTGGAGCAAATCCTCCGCCATCTCACGCGCCTGCCTGTTACCGCTGAGTTCTAACGGCAGCATGACATTTTCCAACGCAGTCAAGCCCGGCAATAATTGAAATGACTGAAACACAAAACCCACGCGCCCAGCACGCAAACGCGCTCGCCCGTCCTCATCAAGAGCGTGCAAATCCTCTCCAAACAAATGAATTGAACCATCGCTTGGCACATCTAAACCTGCCAGTAAGCCCAATAAAGTCGATTTACCCGATCCCGATGCACCTAAAATCGCCACCGCTTCCGCCGCCGCCACTTGTAGATCAATATTGTGCAAAATCCGCAGTTGTCCCTCAGGACCTTCCACCTGTTTGCCTAAACCCTGAGTTCTAATCATCATTGCCATACGAGACTATCCTATACTTTTGACGTTAAAGTTTACGGTTTTGGGCGTGGCTAAGCGCCCGCTTAGCCACGCCCAGGCAGAGGTCCATTTACAAACCTTTGGGAATTTTATCGGCTAACTGTGCTGCCAGCAGTTTATGAATTTTAGGATTACCGGTGAGCAGATGCCCGGTCTGCATATAATCTTCTCCGCCATAAATATCAGTCACTATGCCGCCCGCCTCTTGAATCAGCAACACGCCGGCGGCGATGTCCCAAGGGCGCAGATGCAGCTCCCAAAAACCATCCAAACGCCCCGCCGCCACATAAGCCAAATCCAACGCCGCCGAGCCGCAGCGACGCACCCCTGAGGTAAGCGAAAACAGGGTGCGGAAAGTCTCCAAATAAATCTCCAGATAGCGTTCTTCTTTGAACGGAAAACCGGTACCGAGCAGGGCATGGTTTAGGCTATAAACATTGCTGACACGCATACGACGATTATTGAAAAACGCGCCCTGTCCGCGTGAGGCGGTAAATAATTCTTCAGTCAGCGGGTTATACACCACTGCCTGCTCCAGCGTGTTCTTGTGTTGCAAAGCAATGGATACGGAAAATTGCGGATGTCCGTGCAAAAAATTGGTCGTGCCATCCAGCGGATCAATAATCCACTGAAACGGCTCCATGCCTTCGCGTCTGCCGCTTTCCTCTGCCAAAATGCAGTGTTCGGGATAGGCATTCAGTAGCGCGTCGATAATGGCTTTTTCAGCATTACGGTCGATGTCGCTGACAAAATCGTTTAAGCCTTTGCTTTCAATGGTTAATTGGTCGCGCTGTTGATAACCGCGCATGATGATACTGCCAGCACGCCGTGCGGCGCGGACAGCAATATTGAGCATTGGGTGCATAAAAATTCCTTGCTACTAGGGTATGAATGAGCCAACAAAGGCGGATACGCTTCGCAAAAAGACGCTCAGCCAACAAAGGCGGATACGCTTCGCTTAATCCGCCCTACAACCGCAAATTCTGCCGTATTTCAGTTGGCAAGCCCGCAATCATTTCTTTTAGCACCGCCTGTGGCTCCTGGGAGAGCTAATCTCCAGATTAGCTCAAACGGCGCAGCCGTTTCGCGCCGCCTGCGCTTCAGCAGCGCGTCCGGCATTGAGCAACTGATCGCCCAAGCCGAAACGCGCCAAAAACCAAGACTGCGAACCCCGCGCCCCGCCGGCGTGCGCGGCGCGGCTGGCAAGGCGTTCATATTCAGGGCGCAAGCCGAAAAAATAGAGAAACCGGTTGACCTTATTGGCAAACTCCACCGCGTTTTCGTCTTTGTCCTCCAGCGCGACATCCACCGCTGCCAGCAAATTGGGCAATTCGCGCCGTGCCACAGCGCGAGCGGCAAGGGGATTTTTGAAATCTAAATGGTACAAAAAGCCGGACAGTTTGTAATAGGCGCGTTGCCAAGTGGTGCGCAGGGCAGCGGCGCGAGTGGCATCGAGGCGGTCGCGCAAGGCTTCTGCTAGGGCGGGATGAAAACGCAAAAACAACCCATGCGCGGGCGGGATTTTTTCTTCGCTGAACAGTCCGTGATGCTGTAATTCGCTACGCACGGCTTGCCAGTCTGGGGGGCTTAAGCCGGTGGCACTGCGTATCACTGGCTCCCAGGCACCGCCGTTAAACAGACTAAACAAGGGCAATACTTCTTGGCTGCTCGCGCTTAAGCCGCTGATGCCCAGTTGTAGCGATGCCAGCAAGGGATTGTCGGTCTCCATCTCTTGTTGCAATAAAGCCAGGATTTCATCGGCTTGTGCCTGTTGCAGTTGTTGACTGAGCAAGCGTATTGCCAGCGGGTGAAAGGCGACTTTGGCAAATAAACCCAATAGGCTGTCATCGGATAATCTTGGTAACCCAGCATCACGCGCTTTGCTTTGCGGCAGCGCACGAAACCACGCCAGCGCGTCTTGTCGGGCTAAACCAGCGAGCCGTAGCTGTGGCACATCTTGCAGCGGCGGCATATCGTCCTGCCGCGACGTCAGCAACAGGCGGATATGCGGCGACTGCGCTGACCAGTGCGTTGCGGTGTCGAGGAGTGCCGATAAATCGTCGGCGGCAAGCGTTTCCAGCGCGTCTAAAATCACCAGCGTGGGCTGTTGGGCGAGTGCGTCAAAAGCTGCCTGCGTGTCCACTAAAGACACTTGTAAACTCGCGCCAATAGTGCTGAGCGCAAAGCTCACCGCGTCTATGCCCTGAAAGCCGCTATAGGACACCAACACCGCCCGTTGTCCTTGCGCGATGAATGTCTGTGCCACTGCCAACGCCAGATAGGTTTTGCCTTGTCCGCCCATGCCGCTAATGACAAAACGCGGGGTTTGCGCCAGGGACTGGCAAATCTGCGTAAGCTCCGCCTGCCGTCCAAAAAAGCCCGGTGCTTCAAATTCAGGCAGTTGCAGATGTTCTTGCGGTGGCGCAACCAATAGGGGCTGGGCTTTTTCCGGCAGTTCAACGCGCTCGGGTTTGGGCGCAAATTCAAACAAGCCGCTGTTCCAATCGAAAAAATCTGGCGCGTATTGCGCCAGTTCGTTCAAGGCATATTCGGGCAACCAGAAAAACAGGCTGCGCTGAAGTTTTTGAAATTCACCGCGCCGCCAGTTGAGTTGTTGCAACTTGCGCCGCCGCTGGTCTTGTTGTTCTTGCGCGGCGGGCAGCAGGCTTTCTAAACCGTAAATAAACACCGCTTGCGGTGACGGCGTAGCGCGTAATTCCTGCTGCAAAACCTGGTCTATGGCGGTGCTGGAAAAATCGTAACGCACTTGTAATGCGGCTAAATCAACTTCCGCAAGCGGCTGTTGGAATGCGGCGAAAATTTCAGCGACAAGCTGTGTCCGTTGTAAAGGCGAGGGGTAATGACAGAAGTATAAATTGAAATCTTCACCGGCTTCCAAGCACCATAGCAAACGCTCGATTTCGGCTTGTGGCGAGGTTTTGTAGGTGTCAGACATGCGCTTCGTTCAGTGCCTCGTTGACCCATTTGATGCGGCGCACCAAGGGATGAATGTCTGCCCAACTTGAGCCGTTCAAATATTCATGCAGCACCCGCAAATGCAGCAGGCGACCATAAGCGGGGTCTGAACCGGGGGCTTGTTGGGTTTGTTCAACACGTTGTAGTGCTTTTAGATCGTCATCGCGCAGAAAACGTCCATATTCAATGCTCAAATTATTGATCGCCCGCGTCACGTCGGCTTGGCTGATGTGTGTGCTGGTTTGGCAGGCGATGCGGATGAGGCGCATTAGATCGCGCACCGCGCCGCCGCTCATTGCAATCAGTTGATCCAGCAATTCGGGCGCAACAAACAGGTGCTCAATGTCTAACCGCTGCGCCACCACGTCGCGCAGGGTGTTCATGCCTTCGTCAATTTTAGTATTGACCATCGGAATCACGGTGATCATGTCCAAGCCAAAGGCATTGCTTAAATTGGCATCATACGCCAGCGAAATCGGCACGGTGTAAATCAAATGGCAGTGCGGCGCGGAGAGTTGCTCAGCGTTTTGCACAAACAGAATTTCGTGGGTAGATTTTCCGTCTCGCATGTCAAACGCCATTATTTCCATGCCGTCAACAATCACTACCAAGTCTTTATAGGGTTTTTCAAAGGCTTGCACTTGGCAGCGCACTTCTGCCAGCAAGTCGTTGAGACGTTGCAAAAATACGCTTAATTCGCGCCGCAACACCAAGCGGATTTCATCTTTCTGGCTGCTGCCGACGCGCACTTGACGGGTCAAGGTGGCAAAGAATTTGGCGACAAACGGCAGTTCAGAACCTGCCGACGCTTCGGTGCTGATGGCAGCTTTCATGTCGCTGGAGCGTTCTTTGGTGGTGGCTTTTTCCGCAAACCAGGCATACAAGTCTTGCAGAAAGTCCTTGTCTATGCGGATGCCTTTTATGTTCACTTGCTTAATCACTTCGCTGGCAATACTCAACAGCACGTCCAGATAATTCAAATCATCTAAATCGAGGCTATCGGTAACATCGAAATACACCGGAAAAAAACCACGTTCTTCTAATTCTGCCTGCAAGCGAAAAAACTCGGTGGAATTACCGCAGCCACGATGTCCTGTCACCAGTTGCTGGTAATAGGGCGGTGGCGGCGCGTCTTGCGTCCATTCCAATGCCTCCGCCATCATGCAGGTAAAATTTTGATTGCTACGCGCCGGAGTCAAGTCCACATAGCGCGGGTCATTGGCTGGCAAGGGAATATCGGGGTGGCAGGCGTTATAAGCGGTGCGGGAGGTGGTGGCTTTGGAACGGCTCATAATTAGGTCATATCTCCTGACCGTAGGGTGCGCGACATCTTTATCGTCGCGCACGCGGGATGCGACATCTTTATCGTCGCGCACGCGGGATGCGACATCTTTATCGTCGCGCACGCGGGATGCGACATCTTTTCGTCGCGCACGCGGGATGATTAATCGCTGCCGGTTTCAGCTTCGGCGTTTTTGTTTGCCATATCAGCAATCAGTTTGTCTAAACCATTGCGGCGAATTTCATCACTATAACTTTGCCGATAGTTCAAAATTAAGCTGATGTTATCAACAGAGACATCATAGACTTGCCATTTGTCTTTGGGTAAATACATTTTGTATTCAATGGGCAGTTTTTGTGAGCTGCCGGGTTTGGTGATTTCTGTGCGCAGGGTGACTTTACGGCTGGCGGGATCACCTTCCATGGGTAGATAGCTAATGGTTTCATCGGTGTAATTGAGTAAAGACAGCGCATAAGTGCGCACAATCAAAGTGCGAAATTCTTTAACAAATTGTGCTTGTTGTTCGGCACTTGCAGACTTCCAATTCTGCGCCAGCACCAAACGCGACATGCGGTCAAAATCAAAATGCGGCAGAACTTCGCTATCAACCAATTGGTACAATTTACCGGGTTGTTTTTTGAATTCGTCTTTTTTTGAGCGTAATGTTTGCAAGACTTGTTCAACCGTTTGTTTAAGCAAAACTTGCGGGTCTGGTGCTGCGTGAGCGGGAGCTATCAGTAATGCGCTGATGACCAGTACATTAAAGAAGTTCAATACAGGTTTCATTAGGGATTTCATGTTTCTCTCCTGGAGAATTAAATAGCGGATTAAAAGGTGGGTAAGGGGTTAGTTTGGTGAAGCGGGTTGATAGAGAAATTGTCCAATCAGTTGTTCAAGAATGATGGCGGATTGGGTCATTTCAATGGATGTGCCGTGTTGCAAATAGTTGTTACTGCCGCCGATGTCTAAGCCAACATAATGCTCGCCACTGAGTAGACTGGTGCTGTAAATGCTGGCTATCGTGTCGCCGGGTATGTTTTGGTAGCGTTTTTCTAGTTTCAGGGTGATTTTCGCCGCATAACGCGCTTGATCAAATTCGATAGCGGAGACTTTTCCAACCGCTACGCCAGCTATTTTGACCGGCGCGTTCAGTTGCAAATTGCCAATATTGTTAAAATAAGCATGAACCTGATAAGTATCAGTCCCACAGCCTTGCAATAAGGCAATGAGCAATAAGAAAAAAAGTCGCATGGACTGGGGTGTTAATAAGATCATACTGGGCATTGTAATATGGGCTGTCTTGGTCGGCAATGTTTAATGCTGCTTGGCGTTTTTTGCTAATGCAGGGTTTCGCCCATGCTGGCAAGCAAGTCCATTTGATGTTCATGCGCTAGGGGATCGAGTAATAAATGCAGTTGCCCCGCCATGATTTCATTGAGTTTGTACAGGGTTAGATTGATGCGATGATCGGTGATGCGCCCTTGTGGATAGTTATAGGTGCGGATACGCTCGGAGCGGTCACCGCTGCCAACCAGATTGCGCCGCGTTTCTGCTTCAGCAACGCGCTGCTGCTCGCGCTCGGCGGCAAGCAAACGGGCTTGCAATAAGGACATGGCGCGGGCGCGGTTTTTGTGTTGGGAACGCTCATCTTGACATTCGACCACGGTGCCGGTGGGCAAGTGAGTGATACGGATAGCAGAATCGGTTTTGTTGATATGCTGTCCGCCAGCACCAGAGGCGCGGTAAGTGTCAATTTTTAAGTCCGCCGGATTGATTTCGATAGCATCAATTTCCTCTACTTCCGCCATCACGGCCACGGTGCAAGCGGAGGTGTGGATGCGCCCCTGCGTTTCGGTTTCGGGAACACGCTGCACACGGTGTCCACCGGATTCAAATTTGAATTCGGAATATACGTTCTGCCCGGCAACTTTGGCTATGACTTCTTTATAGCCACCATGTTCGCCAAGATGTTCGCTAATGATTTCCACCGACCATTTTTTTTGCTCGGCATAACGCAAATACATGCGAAATAAGTCGCCCGCAAAAATGGCGGCTTCATCGCCGCCAGTGCCAGCGCGAACCTCTAGGAAAACATTGCATTGGTCATCGGGGTCTTTGGGCAGTAGTAAAAATTGTAAATCTTGCTCTAGTTGTTGCTGTTGTTGCTTGGCTTCTTGCATCTCTTCTGTGGCTAAAGCACGCATGTCTGGATCGGGATCACTGAGCATTTCTTGGGCATTTTGTAGCGTTTTCTCTGCGTCTGTGTAGGCACTGAAGGCATCAACAACCGGTTTGATGTCTGCATATTCAATGGACAGTCCACGAAATTTGTTTTGCTTGCTGATGATGTCGGGATCAGACAGCAAACCATCCAGTTCTTGCAGCCGATCCGCGAGGTTTTCTAATTTATGACGGATTGAGGCTTTCATTCATAACTCCTTCCAAAGCGCGTTCAGTAGAAAAACTTGCCAGAATATCATAAATGAAGGGTTAAGTAGGCATATTTTGTGTCATCCAAAGCTCTCAACTTAGACACCATAAACTCTACGCATAGCCGCCAGAAACTGCATTTTTTGCTTGATGCGGTATAGCGCGAAAAGACACGCTTTTAATGTAAGCGTTCACATCTCTTCCAGTAAAACCCTGACAGGTCCCGAAGACCTGTCAAGTTTGGCGTGGGGGCGTAAACGGTTACGCTTTAATCCGCCCCACACATTAGCAAATCTACCACAATTTAGGCATCGCCAGCAGTCGGCATGGTCGCGCCGATTTTATCCATGGTTTCTTTCAAGCGCAGGCGTTCTAAGCCGTCAATACGCAACGCGGTAAAAATCTTGATGCGATTATCGAGAATGCGAAATGCTTCACGAAACGCCATCATTTTTTCCGTTTCCGTGCCTTCCACTGCCGCCGGGTCGGGCGCGCCCCAATGCGAAGTTAAAGGCTGACCAGGCCAAACGGGACAAGGCTCATTGGCGGCTTTGTCGCACACAGTGACAACAAAATCCAAATGTGGAGAGTCGGGTTGGGCAAACTCTTCCCAAGGTTTGCTACGCAGTCCTTCGGTAGAAAAGTTTAAGCGTTTCAATAATGCTATGGCGTGAGGATTGACTTCGCCAGCGGGTTGGCTGCCTGCGCTGTAAGCGTTAAAACGTCCGCGTCCCCAACGGCGCATTAAAGATTCCGCCATGATGCTGCGTGCGGAATTGCCGGTACACAAAAATAGGATGTTGTAAAGACGATCTGCCATGAGAGTTTCCTTTGCTAAAGGTGAAGTTAAATGCAAGTGATCACTGCTGCTACATGTCTTACCATTGCAACAATTTTCTGTTAAATAGCCCAACAGTGCGTGCATCGCCGCGTAGTTGGCGTGATAAATCAGCGAGCGTCCTTGTCGAGTACAGTCGATTAAGCCCGCTTGTTTAAGGTTTTTTAGGTGAAACGAGAGCGTCGCACCGCTGAGGTTAAAATGTTCGCTAATCCGCCCGACCGCCAAGCCCGTTTCCCCCGCCTGCACTAGATAGCGGTAAATTTCCAAACGGTGTTCTTGGGCAAGTGCGGCAAGCAGTTCGGCTGCCTGTGTTACTTTCATATTTCTATAATTATCTAAATATTAGCGTGTGTCAAGCACTAATCGAATAGCGGTAAGGTGCGCAACATCTTTATCGTCGAAGCACGCGGGATGATGGCACGCTGCCGAGCATTCGCGTTCGCGCCGCTTAGGAAATCATACCTTGCCAGCGTCGCTGGCTGTCATCGTACAGACCGCAACGCGGTCGAGATCGCATTCCCAAGTGGCACTTGGGAACGGTGCGCCTGCGAAGGTGCTTTATCAATACGGTGCAAGTCCGTATCGGAGAATGCCATAACTCCGTAGCTGAAAGTAACTGCTACGCCGCGAGGGGCTTTATTCCTCGCACTTGAGCAAATGGCGTGCAGAGCGTGAGAAAGCCATTCACGCTGGGTTAGATAAGCAACGCAAGCGCAAGTGGGCTCTCTAGGAATTTGTGTTGCATTCATATTTCTCTCAACACCATGATTTTACG
>CAZOSP010000060.1:0-23752 GCA_964582525.1 uncultured Thiomargarita sp.
CCTGTGGCGGCGGGGCTAATCTGGAGATTAGCCGCTCCCAGCAAAACGCCGCCTGCGGCGGCGGGGCTAATCTGGAGATGAGCCGCTCCCAGCGCGAATAATTGTTGCCACTTGGGTCCTTCGAGTGCTAAGTGTTCAGTCTGCAATTGTACCGCGCTGTGAACTTTCAGTTGCAACCCCAATGCTTCTTGATACATGTTGCTGAGCAAATCCACCATCGGCTTGACTTCGCTATGATGCAAATGGCTATCAAGGCTTTGATAGATGCCTTGCAGATTGGCTTCTAGGGCGGCATGAGCGCGATGCACTAAGTAGCCGCCCACCGAAGCATCCCACCACCACAGCAACGCTTCTTGCGGACGCGGTTGGGGTCCGCTGAGGAGTTGCGCAGTGCGCAGCAGGGTCAAGCGGTTATCCCGGGTGCAAGCATCCAAACCCGCTTCACCGACTTCTTCGACATAGTCGGGGGTGTGTGTCAAGACATGCAGCGATATTTGTTGTGTCACCGTGTCTAAGTTCTGCATCAAGTTTCTAGCCCCAGTCAGCTGCGGCAATTGACTGAGAAAACGCGCTAAGTCTTTACGCTGCCAAGGGTTTTTTTTAAGACCTTCCAGGTTTCTAAAACCTGGAAGGTCTGCACCATGTGGCTGCTCTGCGGGTGCTTGAGCGGCTTGTGACTGATCCACAGTTTGACTCTCCTTATTGGTCATCCAACGGTTCGCGAATAAAGACCTTCCAGGTTTCTAAGACCTTCCAGGTTTCTAAAACCTGGAAGGTCTGCACCGAGCAACTAATGCGGCTTCTTGCAAATAGTCAATATCGGGTAAATACACGGCTTGCTCGTCAACTGTTAATTGGGCTGTCAAACCGGGCAAATCATCAACAGCTTCAGGGGCTTGTAACATATTTGCCGCGACTGAAAGGATTTTAGGCGCGGAGACACTGCGCAGCGCGAAAAATGGTAGTTGTTCTTGCAAACCGTACAACACCACAATGCGCGGATCGCTTTCTTCGGTGGCGACAGGCAAGCCAGATAATTTTTCCAACGATAACAAAGGCACTGTTTGACCGCGCCAATTCAGTTGTGCTTGCCCCTGGTCGGAGTCGGTGTCTTGCATTTTAACTTCTTGTAAGCGCAACACTTCTGCCACCATCGCGCTGGGGACTAATAGGTGCGCATCGCTGATCGGAATCATCACGCTGCGTACTGTGTCTGCGGTATTACTCATGGATGCTATGCGCCTCTGCTGCTGTTGATACCTTACCATTGCCGATCAAGGCATTGATATTTTCTAATAATTCCTGCTCATTAAAAGGCTTGCCCAGATGTTTATCAATGCCGATTTTAGCGGCGCGTTCGCGGTGTCTAGTGCCCGTGCGTGAGGTGATCATAATAATCGGGATATGTTTTAAGGCTTCAGAATTGCGCACCTGAGTGGCTAATTCAAAGCCATCCATGCGCGGCATTTCGACATCTAATAACATCAGGTCGGGGATGCTTTCCTGTAATTGTGATATGGCATCCACACCGTCTTTAGCTGTCATCACTTCCATGCCTTGCCGTTTCAGCAGACGTGCGGTGACTTTGCGCACAGTGATGGAATCGTCCACCACCATAATGGTTTTGACCGCGGCTTTTTCTTCTTTGGTTTCTTCCATGATGGGGCGCATTGCATGGGTTTTGCTATGCGCACGCAATAAAGTCAAGACATCGAGAATAATCACCACGCGCCCATCGCCTAAAATAGTCGCGCCCGCTATCCAGCGGATAACGCTCAGTTGTGGACCCACAGCTTTGACCACCACCTCTTTGCTGCCCTCAATCGCATCGACCACCAAGGCAATGCGTTGTTCCGCAGAACTCACCAACATTAACGGCAGCACATGGGTATCTACCGAAGCACGCGGAAAGCCTAACATATCTGCCAAATACGCAATGCGGTATTCCTTACCCATAAAACTGTAAGTTTTATGATCATCCTGCCCGACTTGTAAATCTTGGCGCGGCACACGCAACACGCCATCAACATTATGCAGCGGCACCGCCATGGTTTCCTCGCCCAAATGGATCAGCAAAGATTGGCTAATCGTCAGCGACAAAGGCAGGCGAATTTCAAAAACTGTGCCTTTACCGCGTACTGATTGAATTTCCAAAGTACCGCCTAACTGCTTGATTTCATTGTTAGCGATGTCCATGCCGACACCGCGACCGGAGACTTGCGTAACGGTTTTTGCGGTGCTGAAAGCAGGCTGCAAAATAAACTGCATGAGTTCCTCTTCAGCAACCTCTTCATCGGCTTGCAAGAGACCGCGCTCAACGGCTTTTTTACGAATCGCATCGGTATTAATGCCCGCCCCGTCATCGCTGAGTTTTAAGATCAGCTCCGCACCTTCTTGCGACAAATCAATATTAACCGTCGCAATGGCGGGTTTCCCCAGTTTTTGCCGTGCATCACCGTGTTCGATGCCATGCCCAATCGCATTACGCAACATGTGTTCGAGCGGTGCCACCACACGGTTTAATACGGTGCGCTCAAATTCAATACTGTCATCATTCACGGAAAATTTAACCTGCTTGTGCAACTCGCGTGAAGTCAAACGCGCAATCCGTTGTAAACGGGGCGAAATTTGCGAAAAGGGCACCATCCGCGTGCGCATAATGCCTTCCTGCAACTCGGCACCCACGCGGCTTTGTTGAATTAACAAAGAATCCGTATGGCGATTTAAGACGGTTAAAGTTTCTTGAATATTTTGCAAATCATTCACGGTTTCCATCAAAGAACGCGATAATTGTTGCAACACTGAAAAACGATCCATTTCCAGCGGATCAAATTCTTCATCATCCGGCACACTGATTTGCCCAAAATGCGAAATAATTTGCGCCTCCGTTTCAATTTCCAAACGTCGCAACTGATCGCGCAAACGCATCACTGTTTGATCCATTTCTGACAAATTGAGCTTAGACGCGCCCTGCTGCTGTTCTAAATGGGCCCGATTGATTGCCATTTCTCCGGCTAAATTGGTCAGTTTATCAATCAGTTGCGCCTTCACGCGCACCCGTTCATCGCTCTCGACGTTGGACTCTTCAGTATTTTTTTCCGTCGGCGTAACTGTGGGGGTGTCCTTATCGGTAGGCGGCACAGTCGCTGTGGCAAATTTAGCATGTGTCGGTGCCGTCTTGCGTTCTGCGTCATCAGCCGCTTGCGTCACTGGCGGCGCAGTCGGCGCAGCCGCTGCGTCGCCGCCCAGCGTACCATCAATGCGCAACAACAAGGCGGGGGAGGGGGTTAAGGTCTCGCCATTGCGTACCGTCTCCAGCATAGCAGCTAATTCATCCACACTTTCCTGCACAATGCCTTGCAAAGTAGGGTTTGATTGCGCATTGCCCTCAACAATTTTCGTCAGCACCGATTCCAAATGATGACTCAAATCGCCCATCACCGAAATACCCACCATGCGCGCCCCCCCTTTTAATGTATGCAGCTCGCGTTGCAGTTCTTTCAGCAAAGGCATACTGTTAGGCGAAGATTGCCAACGCCCCAACAAAGATTGACAGGTTTCTAAAATTTCCTCAGCCTCCTCAAGGAAAATTTCCATAAACTCATCAACCGTTTCCTCATTCGTATCCTCTACAACTGAGGTAGAACGGACTTCGCTGTTGGATGCTTCAGATTTAGGGCTAGGGGTATTTTTAGGGGGCGGGTTCATGAGGTTTCCTTCCTTATCTTCAACATCTTCAACATCCGTTTGCTTGCTATCTTTGGGTAAAGCAGCCAATAATCTATCCCAAGCGGCTAACAGTTTAGCTTGTTTCACTGTGTCTTTAGCATGACCTTGATTTTTAAGTGCTTGCTCTAAGGCTTTACCGCTTTCTATTAATAGGGAAATTAATTCTTTCTTAAAAATGATTTTACGTTCTACAGCCGCTCGTGCAAAAGTCTCCATTTTAGCCGCCAGTGCCGCAATATCAGGAAACCCCATGCTACTTGAACTGCCATTTAAGGTATGAAGAATACGCACCAATTCATCATTAGCAAGACAAGGCTGGCTACGTTTACAATTCACTAAAAAATTCTTAAAACTGCGCAGATGACCTTTTGCCTCAGTTTCGAATATTTCACGTATCACTTCGTTATTTTGTGCATCTAACTCATCTTCCGTTGCCGCAGTTTCTTCTAATAAAACATGCTCTTTTTCTTCTGCCACCGCAGTTTTTTCTAATAACGCATGGTCTTGTTCTTCTAACAGGGTATTTGCTAACTGCTCGGCTACCCGCGCTTCGGTAAGCGCGTCTGCTTCAGCGACATCTGCCAACATCTCAGTTTCTGCTGCTTCAGTATTCAGCAAGTCTCCTGCGGGTGCTTGTTCATCACCGACAAATTCACCTAATTCCGCACCCTTGGTTTTAACCAAATGATCTGCTTGTGAAATCAATAAATGCGTGGGATAGGGCGGTTGACTTTCACCCGCTTGGAATTGCTTAATCATGGGCGGAACAACGTCTGCCACTTGATCCAATAATTGCAAAATAAACGGGCTGCGCGGCATAGTGCCGTCAATAATTTTATTCAGCAGATTTTCAAATGCCCACCCTAATTCCCCAATTACGCCCGCGCCGACTAAGCGACCGCTACCTTTTAAGGTGTGAAAAGCGCGTCGCAAAGTTTGCAAGGATTCTTTATCGGCAGGGCTTTCGCGCCACACCGCGTAGCTGCTTTTCATTTCCTCTAAAACTTCATCAACTTCTTCAATGAAGATTTCCAGGATTTCTTCATCAATGTCTTCCGCCGGGGCTTGCTCAGGGAGGGGGAAAAGAGGCAGTGCCATAATTCATATCTCTAGGTTTTTGCTTTAAGATTAGGACAGTGTAGCGGATATTTAAGGTAAAATCAGCAAAACAAATTGCTGATCGGTAGGCTCGCGCCAAAGGGCGTTTGCAGCCTATTTCGTTCAAGCCTTTGTTGCTGATAAGCTCCAGCTTGCGGCTGCGTATAGACTTCGACTTGTAGCGCCGACACATCCACCAGCCAGTAAATCGGCACATTTGCGCCAGCATACAGCTTGGCTTTTTCCCTATCCATTGCAAGTGTGGAAACCGCTACTTCAATAATCAATTCAGCGGTGTGCGGATGTGTTGCGCGGAAATCCAAAACCGAGCCTTTAACCAGTGAAAGGTCTGGCTCAGGTTCGGAATCGGCTAAAGTTAAAGGTTCTTCTTTACGCAAGCAATAATCATCGGGTAAATTTTTTGCTAAAAACGCAAACAAGAGGCTTACAACATAAGTATGCAGTGGTGATTTGCTCATTTTTTTTACCAGCACACCTTGGATGAGTTCTATTTTGCTATCCAACACGCCCCAATCACGCAATCTATGATAGTTATCAATGCTTAAAGGCTGGGCTAAGTGACGTATTTGTGAATTTTCTAAGGTACTAATCATGGTTTTGCTCGCTTAAAACAGCCTTGCGGATATAGGTTTATACGCTTTAGTTTGAAACATCTCAAAACGTGCGGGTCAAGGTTGTAAGCCTTGACCCGCACGATTAAAAAATACTCAACTAAAAAATACCATGCTAAACATGATACACGCGACTCAATTCATGTACCGCGTTAATGAACACCGCTGCGTGTTCGGGATCGACCTCAGGGTGAATGCCGTGCCCCAAATTAAACACATGTCCGCTACCCTGACCATAGGCGGCGAGAATAGTCGCAACTTCTTGGCGAATGCGCTCGGGCTTGGCATACAGCACGCAGGGGTCCATATTGCCTTGCAGCGCGACTTTATCGCCGACACGCTGGCGAGCTATAGCTATGTCGCACGTCCAATCTAAACCCAGCGCGTCACAGCCCGTCGCCGCCATGTTTTCCAGCCAATTGCCGCCGTCTTTGGTGAATAAAATCACCGGCACGCGCCGTCCCTCGTTTTCGCGCTGCAAACCTTCCATGATTTGCTGCATATAACGCAAAGAGAAGGCTTGATAATCGCGTGGACTCAGCACCCCGCCCCAAGTATCAAAAATCATGACCGCTTGCGCACCGGCTTGAATTTGTGCATTTAAGTAAGCGGTGACAGCGTGCGCGACCAGTTCTAAGAGTTTTTCCATCGCAGCCGCTTCGTTATACATTAAACCCTTGACTAGACGAAAGTTCTTTGTGCTACCGCCCTCTACCATATAGGTTGCCAGTGTCCAAGGGCTGCCAGAGAAGCCGATCAAAGGTACTCGCCCGTTCAGTTCTCGCCGAATTAAGCTCACTGCATCAATGACATAGCGCAAACTGTCATGCGGATCAGGTACGCCGAGTTTGGCTATATCGGCAGGACTGCGCAGCGGACGTTCAAATTTAGGACCTTCGCCTTCGCTAAAATACAAGCCCAGCCCCATTGCGTCGGGGATGGTGAGAATATCGGAAAACAAAATCGCCGCATCCAATGATGGGTAACGCGCTAACGGCTGCAAGGTGACTTCGCAAGCCAATTCAGGGGTTTGGCACAGGGTTAAAAAATCCCCGGCAGTGGCTCGCGTAGCGCGGTATTCGGGTAAATAACGCCCAGCTTGGCGCATCATCCAAACCGGCGTTTGATCGACAGGTTCGCGCAGCAGGGCGCGCAAAAAACGTGCATTATGTAATGTTGATGTGGCTGTCAAAATAGTTGTCCGTACCTAAAAGTGGGTGAAAAACCAGCGGGCTGTACATGAGTGCGATTATCTTAACGAACAACAACAGTCTCACACAAGGTTGAAAAACAGATTTATGCCTCTTGTTGCGGTCAACTTTGCCGATGTCGGCGTGCCAAGTCGGTAGTTTGGCAGATTAAGCCGCTTGAATCGAAAATCCGTGCATAAGGACACAACAGGTTCTAAATCTGCGTTATTTTCTCTCCGCCCACACAATGCTGCGCGGAAAGAATACCCGCTGCTGTTGGCTATTGACAAAATGATAGAGTTGCGCAGGGCGATTTGCACCGGTGCGCATTTTGCCTTCAATCGGCTGCACAATGCCGGCGCGTTCCACGCGCTGACGGAAAGAACTCTTATTCAGTTTCTCCTGCATAATAATTTCATACACGCGCTGAAATTCGCTTAAAGTAAATTCTTTGGGCAACAGATGCACGGCAATATCGGTGTAATCCAACTTAGCACGCAAACGCTCAATAGCATCATGCAGAATGTCGGCATGATCAAACGCCAAAGGCAACTTCACTTGATTGCCTTGCACGCTGCGCCAATGCGCATCCAGCGCGTCGCTGTCAGCTTTAGATTGCACCTCACAAGCGGCTACCAAAGCAAAATACGCCACGCTCACGGTCCAGCCACGCGGATCGCGCTGCGCACTGCCATAGGTATAAAGCTGCTCCAGATAGGTGTTTTCTACTCCGGTTTCTTCAATCAACTCGCGCATCGCGGCATCTTCCAGTGTCTGATCTTGGGTAATCCGCACCGCGCCGCCGGGCAAAGCATACTGTCCTAGAAAAGGCGTGATGCCGCGCTTCACCAGCAACACCTTCAGGGTATTATCTGCCACCGTAAAAATAACAATATCGACCATCACAGTAGGCGAAGAATGGTGACCAAGAGAAGTGTGTGATGTTGTTTTACTTTGCGTCATACATACTCAACAAAAATCCACGCGGAATCTTAGCCAGACTGCCACAGACAATGCCCGCCGCTGGCTGTATCGATACTCAGCAATTTTTCCCGATGCGCCTGCAATTCTTCTTCAAACGGCTGAATGAGCGGCAGACGCGCACGATTGGCATCGATGCGGCGAATCACGCTACGCCCGCCCGCCTGCCCCTTTTCGCCCCCCAACAACAGGCTCACCTGCCCGCTGCTCATTGCCAGATAAACGTCAGCTAGAATTTCTGCATCTAACAATGCCCCGTGCAAAGTACGCTGCGTATTATTAATGTCATAGCGCTTACACAGTGCATCGAGATTATTTTTCTGCCCCGGATGTAACTCCCGCGCCATTTTTAGGGTATCAAAAATGCGCACACGCGCATCCAGTTTAGGCGCGGATTTGTCCCACAAATCCAGCTCATTGTTCAAAAAACCCACATCAAAAGGGGCGTTATGAATCAGCAATTCAGCCCCTTCAATATAATCCAGAAACGCCTCGGCAATCTCAGCAAAACGCGGCTTGTCCTGCAAAAATTCATGGGTAATGCCATGCACTGCTATGGCTTCCGCATCAATTTCGCGGTCGGGCTGCAAATAATAATGAAAATGGCTACCGCTCAAACAGCGGTTAAACATTTCTACGCAACCAATTTCAATCACCCGATGCCCGTCTGCCGGGTTTAAGCCGGTGGTTTCCGTATCGAGAAATAGTTGTCTTTTGCTCATTCGTGTCTTGTTGCCTCGTTGCCACAACCGGTCAGGTTTTTACTTGCGGACTCGCCCGCTATTAGGTTTGATTAATTTTTGCCAACAACACTTCAATGGCTTTGCTGTCTTGGGATTGCATGATTTGTTCGGCGAGTGGGCGTAGTTTGCTTAAATCGCTGTGGCGAATAATGTGTTTGACTTCTAGCAGGGTTTCCGGGTTGACGCTGAAATAGCGCAAGCCCATGCCGAGCAGTAAGCGCACATAACGCCCATCGCCTGCCATTTCTCCGCACATACTGACGGGTTTATTGACTTGATGGCTGGTGTCAATAACACTTTTCAATAAACGCAATACGGCTGGGTGCATGGGATCGTACAAATAACCTACGCTGTCATCAACGCGATCAATCGCCAGCGTGTATTGAATTAAGTCATTGGTGCCGATGGATAAAAAATCCACATACGGCAGAAAGATGTTGCTACAAATCGCCATGGATGGCACTTCGACCATGGCGCCGAGGGGCATGTCGGGATCATAGGCGTGTTGTTCGGCATCTAATTCACGTTGCACATCGCTGATTAATTGCCGTACTTGTATGATTTCTTGCACGCTTGACACCATCGGGATCATGGCGCGTACCGGACCTATGACCGAGGCGCGTAAAATTGCCCGCAACTGCGGCTTAAACAGGTCTAAGTCGCGCAAACATAGACGCACACCGCGCAAACCCAAGGCGGGATTGATGGCAACCACGCTGGCGTGAAAGGTGCCGCCGTCAACTTGTTTGTCCGCGCCCAAATCTAGGGTGCGGATAGTCACAGGTCCTTCAATCGCACGCAACACGTTGACATAAGCTTCGTAATGCTCTTCTTCGTCGGGTTGACTGTGATCGGCACGGTTCATGTGCAGAAATTCGGTGCGGTATAAGCCAATGCCGTTGGCGCCAGTGCGCTTGACGGTTTGGCTGTCGGAAGGAAATTCGATGTTGGCATAGAGGGTGATAAGTTGCCCATCTTGGGTGACGGCGGGTGCTTCGCGCAAGCGTGCTAATTCGCCGCGGCGACGCTTTTGCTCGCTTTGCAGGCTTTTGAAAAAGCGCAGACTGCGCACATCGGGATTGCTGGTGACTACGCCGCGCAAGCCGTCAACCACCAGCATATCGCCACGCCGCAAATAATGTCGCGCACGGCGCACGCCGACAATGGCGGGAATACCCAAGCTGCGGGCGATAATGGCAGTATGCGAGTTCATGCCACCATGCTCGGTGACAAAGGCTTTAATCCCATTGTGCGGCATCATGGCGGTGTCTGCGGGGGTTAAATCGTCAGCGAGAATAATGCAGTTTTCGGGATAATCTTGCGGGTTGCTCTGTTCTTGTTCATGGCTGGGCTGTGCCGCCTGCCATAAATACCGCTGGACGCGCTCAACAACCTGCTGAATATCGTGTTTACGCGCTTTGAGATATTCATTGTCCATCGCATCAAACAGTTCAGTGAAGCGATCTTGCTGTTGTTTTAACGCCCATTCAGCATTGCATTGTTGGTTTTTGATGATTTCAACCGGGATTTGCGTCAGCATCGCGTCTTCTAGCATCAGCATGTGCGGATCAATAAAGGAGGCGATTTCTGCCGCGGCGATTGAGAATTTACCTGACTCCGCTGAGGTTTCAGACTCACGCGCCGCATCACGGGTGGGATAAATTAAGGGAATTTGATCGCGGACTTGGCGCAATTCTTCGCGGGCGCGCTCTAGGGCGTTATGATAACGCTGAATTTCCGTCTCAACTTGAGTCACTTCAATGCGATATTCATTGATTTCAACCCGCGGACGAATAATGTGCAGCGCACCGATGGCAATGCCACGCGAAACCCCAATGCCGTATAGGGTGAAACTCACTAATCTTCCCCAAAGCCGGTGTTGATTAATTGGCTGAGCACCCGCATCGCTTCCTGCTCGTCGTCGCCTTCAATGATCAAGCGAATCACGCTGCCTTTGGCGGCTGCCAATAACATGACGCTCATAATGCTTTTAGCATCCACCGATTGCGTGCCTTTTTGCAGCTTAATCTGGCTACGGAAGTAACTGGCTAAACGCACGAATTGCGCCGCTGCACGCGCATGTAAGCCCAATTTATTAATAATAGTAAATTCTTGTTCTAGCATGTACTTTTAATGACGAAGGCGAGGGAGTGAATGGTTACATTGATAACAGATGTTACGCAAGTAACACTTGGAGAATCAACCGTACAACGACCCAGCTTACCGGCGACAATGGAGCGCAACGGGATTGCCGACCGGTACAGTGCGCCTGGTTATGTGCCGGTTTTGAATTCAAGCGTAGGTTGATAGCTATCTGACAAGCGACCTTTTATTATTTCTACATATTCAGCTTCTATTTCAATTCCAGTAAAATGATAGCCAAGCTGTTGAGCCGCCACTAATGTTGTTCCGCTTCCGGCGAAAGGGTCTAACACGATGTTATCTTTAGATTTTGGGACTAATGTCAGTATTAATTTCTTTATCAACTCTAGTGGCTTTACTGTGCAGTGTGCAAATTTCTTTTCGGATTTATTATAATATCCTTCAAGAATATTCGACTGAAAAGACCCGTCTTCGTTGATTGTCTTAAATACGCCAACACCGGTTTCCTGAAGTGTTTCCCAATAGTTGTTCAGAAGTGGCTTTTGAACCAATACAATTGATTCCCACTCATTCCTAAAACACGTATGCCAGCCATCCCATTTTTTCGCATCGGGATGGTTCATTTTTTCAAGTTTGCCCTTGAGGTTTAGTCCTTTGGGAATGCCAGAATGCCTTCGGTAAACCAAAACATCTCGCGTATAAAACCCGGTATCTTCCAGCGCAACTTGCACATGCGCCGCGGTCCTAGTGCTATTGAACACAGCAACAGGAGCACCATGCTTACAGACTCTAAATAACTCTCGACTCCATTGTTTACACCAATGGGTATATTCAGTGGTATTTTCCTGATTCCTTTCGTACCATCTGGCATTGCGCATCCCGCCAGCCAGTCCACTGCCGTATGGTATATTTTTAACTAAGGTATTACTGTCCTTAATTCTCTCAAGCCGCCTATTGATCTCCTTATCATCCCACTTGCGGCCAATAAATTCATAGTTATAGGGTGGATCGGTTATACATGCCGCAATTGAGTCATTTGGCATTTCAGACATTACGGATGTGCAGTCCCCTAAGATTATTTGATCTAAATAATTCATGTTCAACCTCTGTTGATAAAGAAGGTTTTTTGATCTCTGTGGAAACAAAGCCATCCATACAGATCGAAACTTGTCTTTTCCTTTAAATACTTGAATGTTTTTGTCCCATTGTAAACAAACCATCCACCTGCTTGGCAAGCTGTCATTGCTGCCGGAAGATTATCTTCTCGAAGAAATAGACACACAGGTCGATAACCTTTTTCTCTCAGTAGGTCTCCATACTGTTTGAATTTCTTCAAAGTTCCAGAGTCGCCGGAACCTACTCTATATTTTGTGTCAATAGCATCTTTCCCGAGAACTAAGTCGCAAGGTTCGTCGCCGCCGAATCTTAGAGCGCTACTGAAGTCAGAGCATGTATTTTTGCAAAGCTCTACTACCAGAAGTTGCCAACACACTCCTAGTTGCCTTCCCCAAAATTGTTTGTTTTCACGCTTCAATTCTTGTGTGATGCCGAAGGCTTCCATCAAAACATCTGTGGAATCGTAGTCATCCATATAAACCTTATCGGAAAAGTTATCTTGATATTTTTTGAGGATGTTTGAGAGTTTTTTGTCAAGGTCACGATGAGTCATGGTTATTCTTTTTGATTGTATTTTCTAGGCACATAGCTTGAGTTATCTTGTTTTCGTTTCTAAGAAAGTTCTCGATGGCGTAATAACACAGCCTCGCGCTGTGCTTGAAAATGTTTGGCTAAAGCTTCTGCGATAAAGACGGAACGGTGCTGTCCGCCGGTACAGCCTAGGGCAACACTCAAATAACTGCGATTATCTGCCTCAAATCGCGCTATCCAGCGTTGTAAAAACTGAATTATATCTGCCTGCATCTCCTGTACGGTTGCCTGTGCTGATAAATATTCAATCACCGCCTGATCGCGCCCGGTCAAACGCCGCAAATGCTGTTCCCAATGCGGATTAGGCAAACAGCGCACATCGAACACAAAATCCACATCTTGCGGAATGCCGTGCTTGAAACCAAAAGACAAAAAGAGTAGGGGCATGGTTTGTTGGTTTTCTAAGCCTACGCGCAAGCGTATCAGATCACGCAACTGATGCACATTGGTTTGTGACGTATCAATCCGCAAAGCCGCGTGTTCTGATAAACAACTCAGCAGATTGCGCTCTAGCTCCAACGCCTCAGGCAGCGACAAATCCGGGCGGCTTAAGGTCAGCGGATGCTTGCGTCGCGTTTCGCTGAAACGCTTAAGCAATACTGTTGACTGCGCCTCCAAAAATAAAATTTCATAGTTAATCTGCTTGGTTTTAAGCGTGTCCAACAAATACGGCAGCTCTTGCAAAGTGCTGTTGCGCACATCAATACCCACAGCCACACAAGGCGCGGAATCCGCCAAGCTAGGCATTTGATCCGCCACCCCCGGCAGCAAACTAATCGGCAAATTATCAATACAATACACGCCTTGGTCTTCTAAAGTGTGCAATGTTTGGGTTTTCCCTGCACCCGATAAACCGCTGACAATAATCAGTTTCATAAACCCGTGCCTGTTTCAGTCATAAAGAATAAGCAGCATCGCTTAAAAGCTATTACATTTTGTCCAGTATTTGCGTCGTCGAATAGCCGTCCAAGAAGTCTAAAATAAGCACTTGTCCGCCATTTTCCAATACGCACTCATGTCCGGCGATGTCCTGTACCTGATAATCAGCGCCTTTGACCAAAATATCCGGTTGCAGCTTACAAATTAAGCGTTGCGGCGTATCCTCACTAAAAGGCAGCACCCAATCCACGCTTTCCAGCGCATTTAACACCGCCATTCGCGCCTGCACCGCATTAATAGGACGGCTTGCCCCTTTCAAGCGACGCACAGAAGCATCATCATTAACAGCCACCAGCAAATGATCGCCTAGCTGCCGTGCTTGCTGCAAATAATGCACATGCCCAGCGTGCAGAATATCAAAACAACCATTGGTCATCACCACCGTTTCGCCGCGTGCTTGTGCAGCGCGAATCAAGCTAAGCAGCGCGTCCTCATCCATCAAGCCGCGCCAACTAGGGCTATGCAAAGCCGCTTCAAGCTCACTGACAGACACGCTCGCCGCGCCCAATTTAGTCACGCTCAAACCCGCCGCCAAATTTGCCAACCCCACCGCCCCGCCCAAATCCTCTCCCGCCGCCAGCGCGGCAGCTAACACGCCTATGACCGTATCCCCGGCGCCCGTCACATCAAACACCTCTTTGGCATGAGCGGGCAAGTGCAGCGGCGCGTGATTATTACGCAACAAGCTCATACCCTGCTCGCTGCGCGTGATCAACAGAGCGTCAAGCTGTAATGCTTCGCGTAACAGCTCACCCTTGCGCTGCAATTCCGCCTGATTAGCGCACGCCCCGACCACCGCTTCAAACTCCGCCAAATTCGGCGTAATCACACTGGCTTTGCGATACTTGGCAAAATCCCGTCCCTTCGGGTCCACCAGCACAAATTTGCCCGCTGCACGGATCATATCAATGCAAGTTGAGGGATCGCGCAAAGTCCCCTTGCCATAATCCGATAGCACCACGCCTTGAATATGCGGCAACAATTTTTCCAGTGCAGCCTGCAAAACCTGCGGATCAAGGGTGCCAAGACTCTCTTCAAAGTCTAAGCGAATTAATTGCTGATGGCGGCTTAGAACACGCAGTTTAGTAATCGTAGGAATATCCGCAATGCGTTGAAAATCACACGTCACGCCCTGCGCCTGTAGCTGCTGCTGCAAGGTATCAGCCGCATCGTCCGCGCCCGTCACGCCCAATAAACGCACTTGGCAGCCCAGCGCACGGATGTTCAGTGCCACGTTTGCCGCCCCGCCGGGGCGTTCCTCACGCACCTGCACGCGCACTACCGGCACCGGTGCTTCCGGTGAAATCCGTGTGGTGTCGCCGTGCCAATAGCGATCCAGCATAACGTCGCCGATCACTAACAATTGAGCCTGCGCAAAAGTTGGAATGGATACATTCATGGAGATGTCTCGTCGGTTAGAGAAATGCATAATTTGCTGCGGGCGTAAACCTTCTAGGTTTTGAAAACCTAGAAGGTTTGGGCTAGTCGATGCCATAAATCCAAGCGCGTTGCATAATTTGCTGCGCCCAACCGCTGTGGGTGGCTTTTTCGTGCATTTGCGCGTGGCGTTTGAATACCGCGGGGCTGTACTCATCTAGAAGCTTCTCGGCGACTTCATAATCCGCTTGGCTGACGCGGTAAAGGTCTTGTACGACATCAATTTGCCAAGGATGGATGATGGTTTTGCCGAATAAGCCGTTAAGCAGGTCTAGTCGTACTTCTTGTTGCAAAAGACGGCGGTGCGTTTCGCCAAAGCATTCAAACACCGGGGCGGTGATGTTAAAGCCCGCTTCTCCAAACAGCATGACGCAATGGGTGATGACGTGTTTGACGATGCCGATGTCGTAAATCAAGGTGTGGCAGTCACGGCGCAGATTGAAACAACTGAGCAAGTCGGTCGCACCAATACGCACAGCTAGTATTTGCGGGCGTTTTGGCAGTAAATAATCACGAATGGCGGTGATTTGTTCTACGCTAAAAACGGCTGTTTCGAGAATCGGCATGTAGTATTTGTCGGCGATGAAATGCTGTGCGTAATCAGCCATATTGTCTTTGGTGAATTTGGGCAGAACAAAACCGTCTAGTTTGTCGAGATGGTCGAATTGATTCAGTTGTGCCAGCGCGGCGGGGTCGCGTACTCGAATAAACAGCAGCGGGCGTTGTTGTTCGTCAGCCTCTAGGGCGTGTAGCAAACGCTCAATGGCGTGGTAGGCATAGGGTAGATCATCTTCGGCAATCGCGTCTTCGGTGTCTAGCACTAAAGATTTTAGATTTGGATATTTAAGTCCTTGGGCTAAATGAATGCCATCGGGGTGAATGGCGGGAACGTATAAACTGGCGCCCAAGGCGAGATATTTGCGGGTTAAACGCGCATCAAGTAAATGGCGACGAGACACTGGGTGACCTTTTTGTTTGGGGATACGGCGCGAACGCGGATAAATCGGCATTGCCCGTGTGCTTCGACGAAAAGATGTCGAAGCACACTACCGGGCTGCCTGCCCGTCTTTAGGGCTGATATTAGGCAGGGGATTATTTGAAAGTCAGTACAAAGCTTACCGGTACTGCCATGCTGATGCTGGGCAGACCTGCAATTTCACGTAGTTTTTCAACAGCTTGTGCCAGCTTAAAATGTCCGGCATCGAGAACCATAGGGGCGTAGCTGCTGACTTGTAGGGTGGTTTCGCTGAGTTTGCTGACGGCTAATTCAGTGGGCATTTTTTGTTTTACGCCGTGCAAGCTAAATTCGCCTTCCAGCGTCATGGTGATCATGCTGCCAACCGCCAGATTTTTGAGTTTCTCGACATCCAGTTGGGTGGAAAATTCAGCTTTGGGGAAATGGCGGGTTTCAAAGAAAATGTCGCGCATCCGTTCGTCACGTATATCAATGTTAGTTCTTACGCTGTTGAGGTCGATGCTTAAACGGGCGTGACCGCTGTCATCTACAGTGCCGCTGAGTTGGCTGAAATAGTTGATCTCGGCTACATCGCCTTTTTTGATGGAAATATAGCTGAGGCGCGATTGTTCATTATCCAGTTGCCAAGCGGCTTGTGCGGCATGGCTGCACAAGCCTAGCATTAAAGCCAGACTGATGGTTTTGAAAGGTGTTGCGTACATAGGATTTCCTCATTTGATAGGTTAAAAAGAAGTTAAAGAAGCAGATGTCGGCTAGCCATACGCTGGCTGGCTTTATGATTATACTCATGCCCGCCGAAAACTGTATTTTTTGCTTTATCAACTCAGGTTATGCGGGCGTAAACCTTCTAGGTTTTCAAAACCTAGAAGGTTTGGGTTTGGGTTTGGGTTTCGGCTGTTATCGGATGCTTATCCTTTGGCAAAATGCGTTTTAGTTAAACGAAACACGACCGGACTGAGCAGTAATAAAGCAATCAAATTGGGTAATGCCATCAGCGCATTCAGTGTGTCGGCAACCAGCCAGACAAAGTTTAGGTGTTCATGCAGAATGGCTCCCACAGGTATGACCAATACCCATAAAAAGCGAAAAGGCACAATCGCTTTGACACCGAATAGATACTCTACACAACGCTCGCCATAAACGCTCCAGCCCAAGATAGTGGTGAAGGCAAAGACGACTAAGCCGAAGCTTACGACATAGCTGCCAAAACCGGGCAGTGCTTGGTCAAAAGCCGCGCCCGATAGGGCGGCGCCAGTGGCACCGGTTGTCCACACACCAGAGACGATGATGACGAGGGCGGTGATGGTGCAGATGATGAGGGTGTCAATGAAGGTGCCGAGCATGGCGATGATGCCTTGTGCAACGGCACCGGTGGTGTTGGCGGCAGCATGGGCTATGGGCGCGCTGCCTAAACCCGCTTCGTTGGAGAATACCCCTCGTGCTACGCCAAATTGAATGGCGGCGGCGACCGCAGCACCAGCAAAGCCGCCGGTGGCGGCTATGGGGGTGAAGGCGTGTTGGAAAATTAAGCCGAAAGCCGCTGGCACGGCGGAGAAGTTGACCAGTAAAATGACCAGACCGCCGGCGACGTACAGTGCTGCCATCAAAGGCACCAGTTTTCCGGCAACTTGGGCGATGCGTTTTATGCCGCCAATCAGCACTAAGCCGGCTAATACTGCCATGCCTATGCCGCTGATCCAGACCGGCAGGTTGAAAGTGGCGTGTAGCGCGTCAGCCACTGAGTTGGATTGCACTGCGTTGCCGATGCCAAAACCTGCCAACATGCCAAAAACGGCGAACAGTGTGCCTAGCCAAAGCCAGTTTTTGCCTAAACCGTTTTTGATGTAGTACATGGGACCGCCGACATACTGTCCTTTTTCGTCAACTTCCCGATAGTTGACCGCGCACACGGCTTCGGCGTATTTGGTTGCCATGCCGACCAGGGCGGTACACCACATCCAGAATATCGCGCCGGGTCCGCCCAGCGCGATGGCAGTGGCTACGCCGGCGATATTGCCGGTGCCGATGGTGGCGGACAGTGAGGTCATTAAGGCATTGAACGGGGAAATGTCGCCCTTGCCCTTGGCATCTGGGGTGCGACCTTGCCACAGACTGCTAAAACCTAAGCCGATCTTGCGCAAGGGGATAAGCTGCAAGCCTAGCATGAGGTATAAACCTGTGCCTAAAATGAGTATGAGCATGGGAACGCCCCATACAATGCTGTTGAGTTGTGAAATCCAAGTGCTGATTAGCTCCATACTGATGTCTCCTTGCTGTGGGTAGAGGGTTTTTCTACAATGGCGGTTTTTTGCTGTGAGTGGGTGACGCGATAGGGGATTTTAATACGGCTTTAGCGAGTTTATGATGCAGTTTTTCGCGGCGTTTATGCCAGCTATGTATGACTTGGTAACGCCATAAACTGCATACTAGCCAATAACCTAGACAGGCGGTGAGCGGTGCGACTATGACCGTGCCGAGTAAGGTAGGCAACCAGATATGATCTAAAACCCGCATTAACCAATCTAGGGAAAATTCAAAATTTAGGTCTTGTAGGGGGCGCCCTAGTAAAAATGAACCAAAAGCGTATAACAAATAAAACACGGGTGGAATGGTGATAGGATTGGTCAGCCAAATCAGTGTGACGGCTATCGGTAGGTTGACGCGAAAATGAATGGCGACAACGGCTGCCAGTAGCATTTGCATGGGTATGGGAATAAATGCGCAAAACAAACCAACGGCAACGCCGCCAGCTATCGGGCGGCGATGCAAATGCCATAGACGCGGATCGTGCAATAGGGGGCCGAGAAATTGTAAGCGCGGATGCTCACGAATGGCGTGTACATTTGGCATGTAGCGTTGGAAAAATTTTTTTGGCATAGTCTCGCGTCATCTTTATTGTTTAGCCCACGCAACTTAAATGCTGATGTGACGCAAAAGCTTCTTTTTCACGGGTTTTGCCGCTTTGAAACATGAAAAAACCGCTTTTGCTTCACACTGGATCACTTATGCGTCAAGTGGAGTCAAGGTTTTCAGCTAAAAAACACCGACCGCATCACGTGAGTTAAATGTTCTAGGTTTTGCAGACCTAAACAGTTAAGGTGTTTCTCGCCAGTCAGGGTTTGAAAGCTTGACCTGCGCATCGCATGTTCCGGCGTGGACTGGGTGCGTGCGCAAAGATTGCACATCTGTATCCACGAGTGGTCATTCGTAGGATACTAGCGTTTGAAAACGGTGCTTGCAAAACCGCTAAAACTCAAACGCTAACAATTGAACATTGTAACCTCAGAAGTGTACTTAAATTCTCAACGGAGGCAATATGGCAAACGCTACTAAAATGACCTTGCTGGGCAAGTTCATCATTTTTACATTTCTCGCGGGCTGTTTTTACGGCGCGTATTATTTCTTTTTTCAAGGCTCGGCATCCAATCCTGGCGGCACCCTGTCCGAAGTCACGCACAGCACACCTGCCGAAGCCATTGAAATCGGCATTGCTTACGGCACAGAAAAACGTCAATGGCTAGAGTGGGCAGTCGAGGAATTTGCCCATACCCGCGATGGCAAACGCATTAAAGTCAATTTGCTGCCCATGGGTTCACTAGAAGGCGCGAAAGCCGTGACTAACGGCGACCAACGTATCCACGTTTGGTCGCCCGCCAGCAGTGTGTATAAAAATATTTTCTTGCAAGACTGGCAAATCGCCTACAACGCAGACAGCCCCATTGTTAAAGAAGACATCCTAGCTCTCAGTCCGATGGTGTTGGTCATGTGGAAAGCGCGTTACGATGCCTTTAAGCAAAGATATGCGCAACTCAATTTTCGCAACATCGCCGATGCTTTGGCACAAAAAGACGGCTGGGCGGGGATTGCCAACAAGCCCGAATGGGGCTTATTCAAATTTGCACACACCAATCCCACCGAATCCAACAGCGGCTTATTAACCCTGATACTGATGGCGTATGACCACGCGCAAAAATGCCGTGATTTACAGGTAGCCGATACCGTTAATTTAGCTTTTCAAAACTGGTTACACGGCTTTGAGCAAGCCGTCAGCGGCTTGTCCAATAGTACCGGTAACTTAATGCGCGAAATGGTACTCAAAGGACCTTCAACTTACGACGCTTTATTTGTCTATGAAAATGTCGCTATTGATTATCTCAAAAGTGCGCAAGGACGCTGGGGAACGCTACATGTTGTCTATCCCGAACAAAATATGTGGAACGACAATCCCTATTATATCCTCAATACCCCTTGGAGTAATAAAAAACAGCAAGCCGCCGCCGCTACCTTTTTAGACTTTTTACTCAGCGAAAAGGTGCAGCAACGCGCTTTACAACACGGTTTCCGCCCCGGCAACCCGCAAATCCCGGTCAATGCTCCCGACAGTGCTTTTAATCTCTATGCCAAATACGGCTTGAGTATTGATATTTTACAAGTATGCGAAGCACCCAACGCGGAAGTCATGCAAAATCTACTGATCGGCTGGCAGCGGGCTTACGGCGGGCGTTAAAAGCAGCCACCGCGCAACGTGACTTATCTGCTTAATTGAGTGAGCAATGAAATATAAAGATTTACGTGATTTTATCCAACAACTAGAAACAAAACAACAACTTAAACGCATTAGCATCGGTGTCGATCCGTATCTCGAAATGACCGAGATTTGCGACCGCACCTTGCGCTGTCAAGGTCCCGCATTGCTGTTTGAACAGCCTAAAGGCGCGAACATCCCGCTATTGGGCAATTTATTTGGCACACCGCAGCGCGTGGCGATGGGTATGGGCGCGGATTCTGTCGAGGCTTTGCGGGAAATTGGCAAATTATTGGCGTTTCTTAAAGAACCTGATCCGCCCAAAGGCATGAAGGACGCTTGGGAAAAATTGCCGATTTTTAAGCAGGTGTTAAACATGGCAGCGAAAACCGTCAGCCGCCCGGTATGTCAAACCCATGTGTGGCAAAAAGCAGAGTTGGATTTAGATAAATTACCCATTCAAACCTGCTGGCCAGGCGATGCGGGACGGCTGATTACTTGGGGCTTGGTGGTGACTAAGGGACCGCACAAGGCGCGACAGAATCTGGGCATTTATCGCCAACAGGTGATCGACAAAAACCGTGTGATTATGCGTTGGTTGTCGCATCGCGGCGGCGCGCTGGATTTTAAGGAATGGCAACAAGTACACGGCAGTCAGCCGTTTCCGGTCGCCGTCGTGTTGGGCGCAGACCCCGCCACAATTCTCGCCGCCGTCACGCCGATTCCTGACACCTTATCCGAATACGCCTTTGCCGGACTGTTGCGCGGCGCACGGACTGAGCTTGCTCAATGCCGCCTCAGTGATTTACAAGTGCCTGCCAGCGCGGAGTTTGTGCTGGAAGGCTTTATTTATCCCAATGACACCGCGCCGGAAGGTCCTTTTGGCGATCACACGGGTTATTACAACGAGGTGGACAATTTTCCGGTGTTGACTATCGAAACCATCACGCACCGCGACGATCCGATTTATCACAGCACTTACACCGGTCGTCCGCCGGATGAGCCAGCTATTTTAGGGGTGGCTCTCAATGAGGTGTTTGTACCCATTTTGCAAAAGCAATTCCCTGAAATTACAGATTTTTATTTGCCGCCGGAAGGTTGTTCTTATCGCCTGGCAGTGGTCAGTATAAAAAAACAATACCCCGGTCACGCGAAGCGCGTGATGCTCGGTATTTGGTCGTTTTTGCGCCAGTTTATGTACACCAAATTCGTTATTGTCACCGATGATGATATTAACGTGCGCGATTGGCAGGATGTGATTTGGGCAATGACCACGCGCATGGATCCGGTGCGCGATACGCTGCTGATTGAAAACACGCCGATTGATTATTTGGATTTTGCCTCGCCAGTGTCCGGCTTGGGCGGCAAGATCGGCTTTGATGCGACTAACAAGCTGCGCGGCGAAACGCAGCGCGAATGGGGGCGACCGATTGCAATGGATGCTGCGGTCAAGCAGCGCGTGGACGCGCTTTGGCATGAATTAGGCTTGTGAAAATTACGCATCCCAAGCGGGCGCGTGAAACGAGAAACGCAAGCGAGGCTAATCCGCGTTGCTCAACATTACGAATATTTTAGAAAATTAGCATTGACTAATATTCAAACTTACTGCATAATGCGCTCCATCAGTTGCATACAGCGTCGCACAAACTTTTTCTTGATGCTGCATGTAATCACCGACTCCTCCATCCTCCTTTGGTGGTTTGGCGCGACACCTGTCGCGCCCTTTTTAATTTTAAATCCCGCGCAATGACCGCGCCTTATTGCCATTCAGCCTGCACCTGTCCCAAATTGATGTGCCGTACATCTTTGCCTTTGACAAAATAAATCACATATTCGCAAATATTACAGGCGCGATCCCCAACTCGCTCTAAAGAGCGCGCTGCCCACATGACATCTAAAGCCAGCGGAATGGCGCGGGGGTCTTCCATCATGTAAGTAATGAGTTGGCGGATAATCGCATCATATTCTTGATCCAGCTTCAAATCACGTTTAGCCACCATGAAGGCTAACTCGACTTCCATACGGGCAAAAGCGTCTAGCGATTGTTTCAACATGGATTGCGCAAGATCGCTTAAATGCTCAATGCTGACATGCAGTTGTGGCAATAGTTGCGCATGATGGTGTAATAAATGTCCGGATTTATGCGCTGCCATACGCGCAATGCGTTCTGCCTCGTCGCCGATGCGTTCTAAATCGGTGATGGTTTTAATCACTGCCATGACCATGCGCAAATCACCTGCGGCGGGTTGACGGCGCGCTAAAATATGTGTGCATTCCTCATCAATATTGACTTCCATGGTATTAATGCTGTGGTCATTAACAATCACTTGTTCGGCTAATTCTTCGTCATTATTAATCAGTGCCGTACAAGCGTTGGCTAATTGGTGCTGTACAAGTCCCCCCATTTCCAACACATGTTGATGTAGATTTTGTAATTCTGTATTAAATTGCTGAGAAATGTGGCGATGGCTGCGCTCTAAACTTTCATTCATTATGTTGCTCCAATGGTGGGAAGAAGCTTAAAACATAGAAGGCGATTTTGACAAAGCGATGACAATTATAGTGGGCATAGGCATCAGTCTCTTGTTGGAATAAATTTTGATATGCCCTAAATCGTTTTAGGCTGATGACACACTTTGTTGTAAAAGACTTGTGTGATAGTCGAAAGCCGCCTAGAATTTCTACGCTGGCAAGCACTAGAAACTACACACAAGAAAAATGTAGTTTCGTGCGAGCATCAGTAGAGTAAACGTCAATAACAATGCTTGAGAAAATGAGCGTGCATGGAGGATGGGTCTGCTCCCTTGGAGGATTAAAACGCTGACCTGCGCTGATTTTCGGCTCAACAAGCATCACCACCCATCAAGCTGTTAATCAATTTTTATGATCCATACTATTGATGCGCAGCTTTTTAATCAGCAGGAGCTTACACCCATGATCAAACCCTATTTTGTCTCCCTACTCATGGCTATTACCCTATCTTTTGTTTTGTTAAACAATGCGTTTACACAAAACATGTCAGACAGTAAGGGGCTTGTTGAAGCTGATGACGAGATTCTGATTAATTTGTCGGAAAGTGTCATCACAGTGCCAGTTCAGTCAGGTATCAGCATAGATGAAGCCATTGAATCGATGAAACTCAAAGCCAATATGCTCAATATCAAGTTCGTTGCGCATCAACCCTTGTCTCAAGAATACGCGGCGTTAGGTTTAGACAATATTCGGCGCACTGAAATTTTCCAATTTTGCGATGCCTCCATTGCTAAGAAAATGCTTGATTTTGATATTAATTTCTTAGCCTACATGCCTTGCCGTATTGGCATTATTGAGGACACGCAAGGACAGGCGTGGCTGGTCACGATGAACTTAAATATCTTTATCACCGCGATTAACTTACCTGATGAATTAGAGCAACTAGCCACTAGAGTACGTGACGACATGGAAGCCATTATGGAAGCTGGCGCGTCCGGCGAGCTATAAATTACACGTCGGGCGTGTCTAACGCCGCGTCGGTAAAATCAGCCCCGTCCAAAATCGCTTGATCCAATTGAGTCCCACACAAATTCGCGCCACGCAAGTTGGCGCGTTTCAAATTAGCCCCCTGCAAATAAGCATTGCGCAAATTCGCCTTTTCCAGCTTAGGAATGGGAATTAAATAACTTGTGCATTTGCCAGATCAATAGGAACGGCGC
>CAZOSP010000061.1:0-23736 GCA_964582525.1 uncultured Thiomargarita sp.
GCTTTTGTTCGCCGAAGCTGTTGATAGTATTGGCGATAAAGATAGCCAGTGCGAGCCGAGTAGGGTGCGCGACATCTTTTCGTCGCGCACGCGGGATGATGGCACGCTGCCGAGCATTCGCGTTCGCGCCACAAAAAGACGTGGCGCAAACCCTACTGTCCTTGCGCAATTCCGACAGCACATTGGTATGCATTAAATTCGGGATAAGTTACGCGGATTTTCTTTAGTGGCTGCATTTTTAGCTTGCTATATTAGTATAATGTAATATACTGACGCACAGCTTCTTGGTGCTTCACTCTTTCTCAGGGATTTTCTAGCAAGGATGCTGGGTCGCATCAAGGAGTCTTTCATCTCGCGCATTCTCCATGCGCTATTTCCGGCTTCACCTCCCCACACGCAGCTTCGCGCTTCTACAACATCCGCTTTAACGCGGCAATACACTGGGCATTTTCTGCTTCCAAACCAATGCTGATGCGTAAATGATGGGGTAGCCGAGTAGCGCACGCGGGATGATGGCACGCTGCCGAGCATTCGCGTTCGCGCCACAAAAAGACGTGGCGCAAACCCTACTGGCAGAGCGACATCTTTTCGTCACGCACGAGGGATGACGGTCGCACGCGGGATGATGGCATGCTGCCGAGCATTCGCGTTCGCGCCACAAGACGCATAAAATCCTCATCTTCGCTAACAGCCAGCATGGATAGACAAGATTGACTATTCAAATAATAAAGGTATACTTTATAAGCATAGCCTGTAGGTGTTGTGGCAGCATCCCCTCTCTATTTATTTATGCAAACTTTTACAAGTTTGCATGGCTAACGAGGGTGGGCTTGGTTCAAATCCGAGGCAGGCTATATTCCTTTCTAACTAAATCCTTTCTAATTAAATCTCTTCATAGTATCCAACTAATTCAATACAAAACTGTTTGCTCATGTACGGCATCAGTCCTATTTCGTTTTGTCCTGACAAACTTTTTGTAAAGCCTAATCGCTTTTTCAAAAAATGTGCTTTTTCCTTAATAGTTGATGCTTTATTATCTTTCTGAATAACATGATAAAAATAGATAAGTTCATATTCTCCTATGTGTTTATCTAAAAGATGAGCATCAATTGCTTTTGCCGCATTAAAAGCACTATTCATGTACTTAAACAGTGTTTCGCGTCGCAACCTTTCGGCTGATTTACTTTTGAGTGTTGTTTTGTCATGCGAATCCTGTATATCCTTTCCAAAGGAATGAGCAACCTTATTTCTTAAATTGCGCATTTTTTCTAAGTTACTTTCTTCTTGTTTAAGGTCAGCAGGCAAGTCTGTAAAAATTTTTTCATAATTTGCAAAGCGTTGACTCCATTCGCCTTTAGTACACTGAGTCACGTAGTCATTAATATAACCTGTTGGATAATTACCGTATTTCAGCACATAAATACCATCAATTTTTTGTGGTACTTGATATAAAAGACCTGGGTCTGATTGTATGGATAAAGAAACAATAGAATCAATGTATAATTCAAGATAGGAGCAAAGTGACAACAAAGCACTGAGGTTTAGGCAATTTTCAAATTCATCAAATGATTTACTCCAATCTTTCATATCTCTAAAATGCGAGGTTCTCAACTTATTTTTCTTATCAGACTTAAAATGTTTAGCAGGGCTATCTTCCCAATTAGCTTTTGCTTTTCCACATTCAAGATTTTCTTCACCGAGTTTAGAATAAGTATATTTAGCACTCATTGCATGAGACCAGATAAATTTAGACAATTGAATTTGATGATGTCTAAAAACTTGGAACGCTCTGGATGTTTTTTGAGTTGACTTCCAACGATTGAATGTGGCTGTCATAATTAAATTTTCACCTAAGTAGTCAACCATATATATTTTAACGTTTGCATGTGCGTATCCCGCATTCTTAATGGGAAATCATGCGGAAAAATGTTAAAAAACTTATGCTCACCTACTTAACACCCGCTTTAACGCGGCAATACACTGGGCATTTTCTGCTTCCAAACCAATGCTGATGCGTAAATGATGGGGTAGCCCATAGTTTGCCACCGGGCGTACAATAACGCCTTCGCGCAACAGACTTTCATAGACCTCAACGCCCACCAACCCCGTATCAACAGTGACAAAATTACCCGCAGACGGAATATAACTTAAGCCTAAGTCGTCAAAAGCACCAGTCAGTTGCAACATGCCCGCTTTGTTCAGCGCAACGGCTTGGGCGATGTGTGCCTGATCTTGCAAAGCGATCTCGGCTGCCCGCAATGCCATACTGTTGACATTAAAAGGTTGGCGCACACGGTTAAGCAAATCAGCTACTTCGGGATGCGACAGCGCGTAACCTATGCGCAAACCCGCTAGTCCATAGGCTTTAGAAAAAGTGCGGGTAATCATCAGATTAGGATGTTGTTCTAGCCAAGCAACGCTGTTGGGGTAGGCGGGATCGTTGACATATTCGATATATGCCTCGTCTAGCACTACTAGCGTAGAGCGCGGCACGGCTTCGATAAAAGCTTTGAGCGGCTTGCCTGTCAGCCAGGTCCCGGTGGGATTATTCGGATTGGCAATAAAAATCACCCGCGTTTGCTCATTGAGTGCCGCTTGCATGGCGGGTAAATCGTAGCCCCAGTCTTTTGCTGGGATAATTTGTAGATGCGCACCAATCGCTTGCGCCGCTAGTGGATACACGGCAAACGCATGTTGCGAGAACATGACAGCTAAATCGGGAGTCACAAAAACGCGGGCAATCATTTCCAGAATATCATTAGAGCCATTGCCCAACGTAATATGTTTTTCGGCTATTCCGAGATGTTGGCTCAGTGCTTGTTTTAAGCGAAAACCGCTACCATCGGGATAACGCGCAATGCCGTCGGGCGTACACAAGTCGTGTAGCGCGTCCAGCACTAGAGGACTGGGACCCAGCGGATTTTCGTTAGAAGCTAATTTAACCGCATGACTAATGCCGTATTCGCGTTCTAGTTCGTCTAACGGTTTGCCGGGTTGATAAGGTTTTAAGCCTTGCACACCCACCGTGGCAAGGGAAAAGAAATCGCACATGGTTGTATTCTCGTATTAAATAGACTTCTCGCTCACGTTTCATGAGGAGTATTAGGGGTGTGAATGGTTACCCGCGGGCAGGCGGGATATAAAAAAAGCCTTTGCGTAACCTTAGTTATTCAAGCACTTCTGCAATTTCTAGCAAATCAGTGCTGACTTGCAAGCCGGCTTGCTGCAACAGACGCGGCACAATTTTGAAACGCACTTGCTGGTCTTCGCTGTTGATAAATTGAATCATGCCGCCTTGTGCAATGAAATCGGCGCGGTCGCTGACGGTCAATATCGGCTTTTTGGCATTCAGATAAGGTGTGAGAGAAGCTGGAAATGCTTGACTGACAAAAAGCATTTGACACCTATCTGTTTGTGAAAAACTGTCCACGCGCTGCACCGCTACGGCTTGTCCGGCAACATATTCGGCTTCTACCGTCATATCTAATGTTTTGCCAAACGGGTCTGCGCCGAGAATGCAGAGGTTAAAGTGCGTTTTGGGCGACTCTTGCCAGAATACGAAGCTGGCAAAATTCAATAAATATACTGCTTTAATTTCATATTCTTCAAAATCATCAGTAGCGGCGACACTGTGATATGCAGTGCTAAGATTAAACAACACAAGCCAACATAGAGACAATAATGCTTTGGTGAGGTTGGGGCGATTTGAGCAATGCTGTTTCATGCCAGTTCCTCTTAGAAGCGATAACGCAGTTGTATATAGACAGAACGCGGAATTTCATTCGGAATTTCCACATTGCCCCCAATCACGTTGCCAAATTCAGCGTGCTGTTGTGTCAACGCATTGCGCACACCCGCGTCTAGTTTTAAGCGTTGATTCAGTTGCCAACCGAGATGCACATCCATGCGTAGATAATCTGGCGTGTTTTGATTTTCAACGGTGCCGACATAGTAGAACACGCTATCTAATTGCAGCGTAGGCGTGACATCCCATTGCGAAAAGAGATTAAATTGATGTTTAGGCGTATCGCCTTCTTCCGCTTCACCAAATAAAGAATGGCTATCGGCTTGTAGATGTAAATAGGCTGTCGTATAGGTGTAATTGGCACTTAAACGCCAATTGCCAGTTGCCTGCCATTGTAAACTCAGTTCCGCGCCTAAAATTTCGCCGTACATTAGGTTGTCAAGTTGAAACAACAGATACGGCGGCATTTGATTCAAATCGATTGCCAAGGGTTCAGCAGAACGCAAATTTTTGAACTCATGCAGAAAAACGCTGCTATCTAGTAGAAAGTGGCGATTGGGTAAATATCGGTAGCCCAATTCGTAGGCAAGCAAGCTTTCTGATTGATAATCGGCATTGCCATGAACCGCAAAAGTGACGGGCACCGGGATTTGTGGGAGTTGAGTTTGGCTTTCCACAAAGCCATCGTGATCGGTGCGTGACGGGGTGCGCACGGCACGCGACACGCCTGCCCATAAGCGATGTTTTTCATGCGGCGACCACAATAGGCGGATAGAAGGTTGATACTCAAAGCCGCTGTAGTCATTGTGTTCAAACTTAGACCCTAGCAGCACACGCCACCGTTCGGGCTGCAACACAAATTCGCCCTGCACAAAGGCACTGAATAGCCAGTCATTGCGTTGTTTGGGAGCATAGCCCAACATGCGCGTCAGCCCTTGCAGATCGTCACTCGAATAACGTACACCCGCGCCCCACAGATATTCTTGGCGCGTATCAAGCGTGATGCGGTGCTGAAAATCGACATCCCAAGTTTTGCGTTTTTCTTTATAAAACAGTTCGTTATAATCTTTCCAATGATAATAGCTTTGTAACACCCACTCGCCGCGTGCCAGTGAATGCTGCCAACGTCCCAGTAAGCTGCCTTCTTGGTTATCAATCGGATCATCGCGCAAAACAAATGCTGTCGCGTTGTCTTCCAATAGTTGCACTCCCCAGTTCATGTCATTGCGTGAAAGCTGCCCTTGTAGCATGAAATCATCCTGCTTAGACTTTTCATAATCAGCCCGAAAGCCGATCATCTGCGCATTCCAAGCGTCTCCCGCGTCACTGCCCTGCGGCGTTTTCAGGGCATCATAATCAGCCGTTTTGGCATACAGGCGATAGCTTCCTTGCTTGCCAAGTTGAGCACCATAACGCAATGCCAATACGGTGTTTTCATCGCCATCGCCGAGCAGCAGACTGGCTAAACCGCCTTGCGTTTGCGCGGCGGGTTTGGTGACAATATTGATAATCCCGTTGACCGCATTCGCACCCCACAAAGAAGCCCCCGGACCGCGGATGACTTCAATGCGATCCAAGTCTTCAATCAGCATGTCATGCTCGCCCCAGCGCACTTCCGAGCGCAATGGCGTGTAAATCGTGCGCCCGTCAATCATCACCAATAACTTGCTGGAAATGTAGCCATTTAGCCCGCGTGCGCTGATTGCCCAGCGACTGCCATACAAGCGTGCTACCTGCACGCCAGGAATTAGGCGCAAAGCTTCGGGCAAGCTGGTAATCCCAGCACGGCGCACTTCATCGCCACTGAGAACAAATACCGCGCTGGGATTTTCAATCAAGGCGCGGCTTTTTCGGGCGGCTAATTGGGTATTGGGATTGTAAAACTGCACTTTAGATAATTTGTTGATGGGCAGTTGCTTAAGCCGCTCTAGTCGTGCGCGTTTAGCGCTGTCGTCCTGAATCTCTTGCGCCACAACCTCTTGCGCCGCAACCTCTTGCGCCGCAGTGGCAGCACCAATAAGAGACAAAAATAAGTACAACACAAAACCTCTAAACGGCAAGCATGGTGGGTACGCTGTCCCCTGCCCGAAACTGCGCTCAGGGATTTTGACTAAGTGCTTAAAACCCAAGTATTTGCAGAAAACTTGATAAAGCAAAAAATGCAGTTTCTGGCGGGTATGAGTATATAATCTGTTCATGTTACTGTATATCGCGGGTTGGAAAACAGGCATTTTCTAAACCTGTCAGCTTTGAGGGCAGTATTCAGGTTGCGCGGGATGTTACGGTAACCGTTCACACCCCGCGCTAAGACCTGACTGGTTTTTACTGGGGGGATGTGAACGCTTCTACGTTACGTCATCTATAAGGCTTCATTAAAATGAGTCAGTTTATGCTTAAATTTCATAATATTTCAATTCAAAACAAATTAACAGCAGTCATTTTATTCATCACCAGCATCGCCTTATTGCTGGTATCTACCGCTTTTGTTATCAATGATAACCTGTCATTTCGTCGCGCTATGGTAAAAGAACTCATGGTGTTAGCCGATGTCTTCAGCTATAGCAGTCGTGCCGGTTTAATGTTCAATAACAATATCGCTGCGCAAAAAAGCATTTTGGCACTAAAAACCAATCCGCACATTATTTTTGCACATATTTACACCCCAGAGGGCGATGTATTTGCCCGTTATTTGCGCGACAACTCAGATGATGCCGGGCGTTTACACGGCGATCCCAGATTGCCGGATTACTGCCCGCAGTGTGTGCAAGACCCCGCACCGCTGAAACATTATCAATTCGACAGCGACTCGGTGGATGTTTTCCAAGCCGTGTTACAGGAAAAAAACGCCAAGCTGCTTGGCTATATACAGATTCGCTCCGATCTTAATGAATTAGAAAAGCGGTTTTATTGGATATTAGGCATTGTCGCCCTAGTTTTGCTCGTGGCTTTATTGCTCACTTCATTATTAGCCGAACAATTACAAATTTGGTTTACTCGTCCGATTTTTAATTTACTGAAAACCATGCGGCGCGTTTCAGCAGAGAAAAATTATAGTTTACGCGAAATCAAATTAGCAGAAGATGAACTCGGTGAACTGGTGGATGGTTTTAATCAGATGTTACAACACATCGAAATCAGCAATGATGAATTGGCGGAAGCTAACGATAAATTAACCCGCTCCAATACACATTTATCCAATGCCCTAGATGACTTAAAACGTACTTTAGATGAATTAAAAGATACTCAACGCGAGTTAATTCAATCTGAAAAAATGGCAGTTCTAGGGCAATTGATGGCAGGCGTTGCACACGAAATCAACACGCCGCTAGGCGCGATTCGTTTATCTGTGGAACAAGTGAATCAATTTGTGCAAAAAACTTTATTTAATTTACCCGATTTTTTACAACAACTGTCTCCCGACATACGCCATGATTTTTTTCAACTCTTGCGATCTAGCTTAAACAAAGAACAAAGCTTACCCAGCAGCGAAGAACGTCGCCTTAAACGCAAGCTGCGCCAACAACTCGAAGAACAAGCCATCAGCAAAGCAAATATCATTGCCGACCGCTTAATAGACATGGGGATTTATCAAGACTTACATACTTGGCAGAACGTATTGAAAAGCGAACAGCATCAAGACATCATCCGCTACGCCCACCTGCTATCAGGCTTACAACGCAGCGCGAAAAACATCACAGACGCGACGCAACGCGCCTCTAAAGTCATCCTAGCACTGAAAAATTACGCCCACTATGATCACGCCAATCACCTGATTGAAACTGATGTGACTGAAGGTTTAGAAACCGTACTCATACTGTATCAAAACCAGTTTAGGCAAGGCGTTGAAATCAAAAAAAATTATCAACCCATTCCCGCCATTCCCTGTTATCCCGATGAACTCAATCAAGTCTGGACTAACCTGTTACATAACGCACTACAAGCCATGAGCCATAAAGGCGAACTACAGCTTGCCATCGCCCAACAAGATAACTGGATACAGGTGTCCATCACAGATTCAGGTTGCGGTATTGCTGACGACATTAAAGCGCGTATTTTTGAACCTTTTTTCACCACCAAACCCGCAGGTGAAGGCAATGGCTTAGGTTTAGACATTGTAAACAAGATTATCGCCAAACATTCAGGTAAAATTAGCGTTGAAAGCCAACCGGGGCGTACCTGCTTTACTGTTTCTCTGCCGCTGACGCTCAGTTAAGCAGCACACACCTCTTTTTTTAGGGACTATTATGAAAAATATGGCGATCATCTGCGTTGATGATGAACGCATGATCCTAGACGGTCTGAAAAGTGCCTTACGCGAAGCCATAGGTGAAGACTATTTGATCGAACTCGCAGAAGATGGTGCAGAAGGATTATTAGTCGCAGAAGAACTCCTAGAGGACGGTTATGAAATCCCATTAATCATTGCCGATTACATCATGCCCGGCATGAAAGGCGACGAACTGCTGGTGCAAATGCACCAACGCCTGCCCAAAACCCTGAAAATCCTGCTCACCGGACAAGCCAATTTAGAAGGGGTTATACACGCCGTCAACCGAGCCAATTTATACCGCTATATCAGCAAACCTTGGCAGCCACAAGACCTTGATTTTACAGTTAATACAGCCATACAAAGCTACCTGCAAGACAAACAACTGGCAGAAAAAAATCAAGCCCTAGAAAGCATTAACCAACAACTTGAAGCCCTCAACAAAGCCTACTCTCGCTTTGTTCCCAGCCAATTCTTAAAATTGCTTGGCAAAAGCGATATTCAAGACATCCAACTAGGCAGCGAAGTGCAGCGCGAAATGACCGTACTTTTCGCTGACATACGCGGCTTTACCCAATTATCCGAAAACATGTCAGTAGAAGACAATTTTCGCTTTATTAACGGCTACTTAAGTCGAATGCAGCCGGTCATCAATCAACATGATGGATTCATTGACAAATACATTGGCGATGCGATTATGGCATTGTTTGATCACCCCGATGATGCCGTACAAGCCGCGATTAGTATGCTCAATACCCTGCATGACTACAATCAAACGCGCCAACGCCCTGAACGCCCGGCTTTTGAAATTGGCATTGGCATCAACACCGGTATGTTAATGCTCGGCACGGTGGGCGGACAAGAGCGCATGGAAGGCACCGTGATCGCCGATGCGGTCAACCTCGCAGCACGTATTGAAGAACTCACCAAAACCTATAAAGTCAATCTATTAATCAGCCAATACACGCAACAACAATTAAATCATGATTATTTAATTCGCAAAGTGGATCGCGTCACCGTCAAAGGTAAAACCCAAGTCATCACCCTCTATGAAATATTTGATGCCGACTTAAGCGAAAAACGTCAGCTTAAACAACAAACGCTCAACACCTTTGAAGCAGGTGTAGAAAGCTTTCATAGTGAAACCTTTGAAGATGCCTTAGCACACTTTCAACAAGTTTTACAATGCAATCCTAACGACTCTATTGCCAACATGTATGTTGGCTACTGTCAACATATTCTCTATTTACTGGGCACTAAAACACCGGTTATCTTATTAGTCGATGATTTACCGGAGAACATTCAGTTTCTATTTGCCGGCTTAGAAATAGCAGGTTACAAATTGCTGGTTGCCGAAGATGGCGAAACGGCATTAACAGTCGCAGAAAAAGAACAGCCCAGTTTAATTTTATTAGACATTATGATGCCGGAAATGGATGGCATAGACACCTGCAAAGCATTAAAACAAAATCCCAACACGCAAAATATTCCAGTGATTTTTATGACCGCTCTGAATGATATGAAAAATAAACTAGAAGCCTTCAAAGTCGGCGGCATTGATTACATCACCAAACCTTTTCAGCATGAAGAAGTATTAGCCCGTATCAACACACAAATTACCATGCAGCGCATGTATCAACATGTCCTCAATGAAAACAAAGAAATTGCCATTAACAACTTATATCTTAAAGAAAAAATCCATGCCTTAGCACAGGCAAATTTAATTAAACCCGCATACCTCACCACAAAGGAAAAACACCCATGAAAACCTGTCTGCGTTGTATTGTCAAAGGTCGCGTTCAAGGCGTATTATTTCGTGCTTCAACCCAACAGCAAGCACAACGGCTTAATATTCAAGGCTGGGCAAAAAACTTAAGCGACGGCTCAGTTGAAGTAGTAGCCTGTGGAGAAGAACAAAATGTAGAGCAACTGCAAAGATGGCTACATCAAGGTCCGCCACGGGCAGAAGTTGACAGCGTGACTTGCAGCTTAACCGATCTCAGTCAATGTCCGGCGGATTTTTCCAATCATTAGGCATTACCAGAGAGAAAGAACGCCAAACATTGGTCATTTTGGTTGCGTCAGCAGCCAGCGTTGACACTGAACAATGCCCTTAAACACCGCTCATTGAGCCAGACTGTCATCTGACAGTAGAGGCTTCCCAGCAACAAAAATCGGAAGAGGAAGAACAGATGTTTAAACAACTCCTACATCGTAAACCCAAATGGCAACATGCCAAAGCAGAGATTCGCAAACAAGCTATTGACGAATTGCTGACTAGCGATACTGAGATTTTACTCAATATTGCTATAGAAGATGAAGAAGCACAATTACGCTGCATGGCAGTGCGGAAAATCAATGATTTGAATTTGCTTAAACAACTTAGCGAAAATGCTAACTGGGAAGTTAAACAACTTGCAGAACAACGCTATCAACAATTATTAGCCGGCTTAAAAGCAGACAGTCCCAGCTTAGAAAGCCGACTACAGATTATTCAACACTCAAATGATGAAAAGCTTTTAGAGTTTTTACTACAAAAAGCCAAAGATGCAGAAATTCGCTTATTTGTTTTAGAAAAAATTAACCGTGACCGGCTTTGTGCGGAAGTGGCGGAAAACGACAGTTCAACCAATGTACGGGTGCGTGCGGCAGAAAAAATTACTCAGCGCGAGACGCTTGAACGGCTGATGAAAAGCAGCCGTAACAAGGATAAAAAAGTCTATCGTATTGCTAAAGAAAAACTGGATATTATGCAGGCTGCTGAAGAACGCCCTAAACGCCTACGCGCACAGCGTGAAGAAGTGTGTAAGCGTTTAGAATTATTGCGTAAACTTGCCGATTGGGAGACCGCTGCGCAAGAATTAGAACGCCTACAACAAGAATGGCAGCGTTTAGAGCAAGAGGCGTTAGATATGCAGTTAGCCGTGACAGAGGAGGATGAATTACAGCTTACTTGTTACCAAAAATTGTGGCATGAATGTCATACGGCTTTGCAAAAGCATGAAGAAGAACAACAGGCTTATACGGAGCAACGTATAGAAAAACAAACTGTATTAGACAAGGTGCAGATTTTATTAGAAGAAGCACAACAACAAGACAGTGTTTCGCTAGAAGTGATACAAACTTATGAAAGCCAGCTAAAAGATTTGCAAACCCGCTGGGATTACAGTGGTCATTTAACCGAACATGAAGAACAAAAATTACAGAATCGCTTTAAGCAACTGCATAAAAAACTGCATGTTCAATTAGCGGCATTACGGCATTGTTATATGATGGGTGTAGCATTGGAGAATTTATGTCAACAAGCGGACAAATTACTCAAACAAAAAAAAGCGGTATTGCCTAAAGCTATAACACGATTACAGAGTGCGCGACAGGCTATTGAACAGCCGCCACTGCCTAGTCGTCTCTGGGTTGAACAGCAGGATAAGCGTTTAGAAGCATTGATGGCGGGCTTAGAAGCGCGTTTAGAAGAACAGAAAAAACAACGCAAGCATCATCAGCAGGTGCTTAAGCAGCATTTGCAAGAATTAGAAACTGCGTTGGAACAAGGGGCGTTTCATCAAGCCTTAGAACTCGAACAAAAAGTGCGCGATGTATTAGATCAACTGAGCGATTTAGACAAGCACAAACGCGCTGATTGGGAACAGCGTTTTCATGCTTGTCATGCTAAAATCAATGAACTGCGCGGCTGGCAACGCTGGGGTAATAGCTTGGAGCGTGAAACCTTGTGTGAGCAAATGGAAGCGTTGATTGGTATTGAAGCGGATGCAGAAGATTTAGCCAAGCGTGTTAAAGATGCGCAAGTTGAATGGAAGACTTTGAATGATGGTAAACAGGATAAGAAACTATGGGAGCGTTTTAATAAGGCTTGTCAAAAAGTGTACGCGCCTTGTCAACAGCATTTTGAGCAAAAAGCTAATGAACGTCAGCAAAACCATGAGAAAAAACAGGCTATTTGTACCGCATTGGAACATTATGTAGAGGAAACAGAGTGGCAGGCAGGCGATTTTGATTGGAAAGCGGCGTATCAATATATTAAGCAACAGCGCAAAGCTTGGCACGAGGTAGGACCGACAGAACGCAAGTTGCGCAATGAATTAAAACAACAATTTGAGGCGGTGGAAGCTAAATTGGAGGAGCAATTAAATCTTGAACGCGAACGCAGTCTTTTGGAACGTGAGGCTTTAATTGAAAAAGCCCGCAGATTAAGCGATAGTGATGATATTCAAGCCGCTATTGAGAGTGTTAAGGCATTGCAAAAGCAATGGAAAATCACTATTCCCACATCGCGTAAACGTGAAAATGAATTGTGGAAAAGTTTTCAAACGGCTTGTGATGCTGTATTTGAAAAACGTCAGCAAGAGCGCAATGAATTTGAGCAGCATTTGCATCACAATCAGCAGGCTAAAGAAGCGATTTGTCAGCATTTAGAGGCGCGGCGCAATGATGCGGACGCGCCATCTGCGGACTTGCCGAGCGAGTGGAAAAAAGCCGAGCAGCAGTGGGCGGCTATTGGTGAAGTGCCGAAAAAAGTGGTGCGTAAGCTGGATAAACGCTTTGCTGACGCGGTGCGCGAGTTGGAAAAGCTGTATGCCGATTGGCAACAACAACAGCAACAGGCGCAGTTGTTTTTGCTGCAAGATAAGGCGCGTCTGTGTGCGCGTTTGGAATCCTTAGCGCTTGAGCCGGCTGCGCAGATGTTGGCGGCGACGCGCCAAGCTTGGGAAACGCTGGAGGGGTTGACGGACAAGGCATTGCAAAAGGCTATGGAGCAACGTTTTCAAGCTGCCTGTGCTTATGCCAGCGGTGAATCGGCGTTGCCGATGGCGGAGGATGTGTTCATGCAGCGGCGTTTGTTGTGTGTGCGCATGGAGTTGTTGGCGGGCATGGATTCGCCCGATTCGGATAAGGATTTGCGCCTGAATTATCAGGTTGAACGTCTATCTAAGGCGATGGGCGGCGGCGCGGCAAGTGTGGCAGCGCATGATGAGGCTGATGAGGCTACAGAGATTTTTCGCGCTTTTTATTTGCTTGCGCCGATAACCGAAGATGCGGGATTAGAAGCGCGTTTTGTTAAAGCTTGGCAGGCTAACGCTGGGAGTGGCTGACGGCTGCGTCAGCCATAACGGCAGCACTAATGTTATTGGGTATTTGGATGCCAAGGCAGATATAGGGTAAAACAACTGCCTTTGTGCAGTTCGCTGTCTAAGTGAATACTGCCGCCATGCAAATCCACCAGCTTTTTCACCAAGCCTAGCCCCAAGCCGCTGCCTTCATAAGCGCGTGATAAGCGCGCATCCACCTGCATAAAAGGTTGAAAGAGCTTGTCGATCATCTCCGCGGGAATGCCGATGCCGGTATCCCACACCTTAAAGCATATTTGCTGTTGAGCCGCCCGCCCCATACACTCTATGCCAATTTCGCCCTGTTCTGGGGTGAATTTAATCGCGTTATCTATTAAATGCAGCAAAATTTGTTTGAAACGCTGCGGATCAACTCGTACAAACTCTACTTCAGAATCGATATGTGTGATGAGGTGTATGTGTTTTTTGTGTATCTGCTGCTGTACTTGAGACAGGCATTCTTGGCACAGTTGTTTGACCGAGGTGCGCTGGATGTCTAATTCCAACCCGCCCGCTCTTGCTTTGGCAACATCTAAGATATTGTTAATCAAGGATAATAAATGTTCGCCGCTGTCTTGAATGCAGTCTAAGGCTTGGGCTTGACGCGGTGCGACCGCGCCATACACGCCATCGCGCAAAATCTCGGCATTGCCTAAAATGACGTTCAAGGGCGTGCGTAGCTCGTGACTGACATTGGCTAAAAAAGAGTCTTTCATGTTAGCCATTTCTTGTAACTGCCTATTGGCTTGTTGCAGTTCGCGGGTGCGTTCTGCGACCTTGTTTTCTAGCTCCTCATGGGCTTTTTGTAAACGTGTTTCATTGGCTTCTAGGCTGCGTTTGGAATGCGCGAGGCTCAGATGAGTACGCACCCGGGTTAACACTTCTACAGCTTGAAAAGGTTTGGTGACATAATCCACGCCGCCCGCCAAAAAGCCGCGCAATTTATCGTCAATGTCACCCAAAGCACTGAGAAAAATAATCGGCATATTGGCGGTGCGGGGATTTTTTTTCAGTTTGCGACACACTTCATAGCCGTTCATTTCCGGCATATTAATGTCCAATAAACATAAATCAGCGGTTGTTTTTTGGATAATCTCTAATGCTTGCACGCCACTATTGGCGACAAAAACTTGGAAGCCTTGTTGCTGTAGTAGATCATAGAGCAGTTTAAGGTTATTTTTTTGGTCATCAATGACCAGTAAGGTTTTGTTTTTTATGCTAAATTTTTGCATGGGCTGTGTTATATCAGCAATTTTGATAGCGCTGCCGCCTTCTCCGCGCCAAAACCTGACAGGTCTTGAAGACCTGTCAGGTTTCGTGGCGGGGTGTAAACGGTTACTTTCTGGCAGGTATGAGCCTATATTGTGCGGCAGTGCCAAAGGGTTTGCGCCGCCTGTTTTCACGGCGCGAATGCGGATGGCATCGGAATATGTGCGTGTGCGCCGAAAAGATGGCGCGCATTCGGGTTATCTTAACGCCATTAATATTCAGCTAACACCTGCTGTTTTAGCTTTTGCAAAGCGGCATGGCTGGGGGCTAAGGCTAAACCTTCGCTGATCAGTGCCATGCTGTTTTGCAATTCTCCGGCTTGTCGTTTCTTTTCTGCCAGTTCCGCATAGCGATCGGCAATCTTGCTCATGCCCGATACTGCATAAGGTTCGTCGGGGTATTGCGCACGTAACTGCTGTAAGGTTTCGTAGGCGTTATCACCTGATGGGCGGGTTAATTGACCTGCCTCTAATTGCGCTTCAGCGCGTTTAATTAGGACTTGCTCGTTGCCACGCGCTGCGTGGGAAGGCAGTTTGTCTGTTTGTGCTTGTTGAATTTGTTCGCGCAGTTTTTTCCAAGCGGGATGTTGGGGTAGGACTTTTTCACCACGTTGTATGGCTGTGTTGGCACTATCGAGTCTGTCATTAGCAAGATGGATGTTGGCAATCTTTTCATAGATAGTGGCTAAGTTGCGTAAACCTTCATTCGCGCCAAGATGATTAGGAAGAATTTTTAAGATGGCTTGATAGCTGTCAAAGGCGTTGTCGTTGGCGGGGGTGGTGTATTTTTGCGCGGCTATTTGTGATTTTGCTAGATTTAACAAGGCTTGCAGGAGCAGAGCGCGTAGGTTTTGTGTGGCTGCATGAGCGGGGGCAAATTGCTTGACTTGTTCGTATAAGTCTAGGGCGTTAGGCGTGCCTGATAACAGGCGTTGCCGATCCAGAAGCCGCTGCATACGCGCTTGGTGGTGTAACATGATGGCATCTAAGGCGGCATTGACACTGATGTGTTGCGCGTCTAGTTGCTGCATGAGAGCGTACACTTTGAGGGCGGGCTGCAATTTATCCGCTTGCAAATGGGCTTCAAGTTGTTCTTGATAGGCAATAAATATCGCATCTAATACCGGACTGGCGAGTTTTGCTTCTAAAGTGTGTAACTCTTTGTAGGTGGCAAATGCTGCGTCTAGTTGCTGTGCGTCAATTTGTTGCTTGGCTTGTTGTTGTAATTGCTTGATAGGTTCTGCTTGTTGTTGGGCTGCACCGGCTTCTGCTGTATCGGATGTGTTCGCCGTGGGCGGCTCTATATTAATATTGACAATAATGCCGCCAGCGGATTCTGTGTAATTGCTTTCGCCTTCGGCGATTTTTATGCTTGACTCGCTGTCATCGGTTAGCACTTGAGTCTTTTCAGGCATCTCGCTGTTAATCGTGGGTGACGGCGTGGATTCTGTCTCTCGCGCTTGTGTGTCTTTTTCAAACGCGCTGCCTGCTTCGCTTGCATCGCCTGCCGCTGCTTCTGATGGGGCGGCGGGTGGCGTTTTTTGTAAATTTGCCAGCACGGTTTCATCAACAATAATGGTGGTTTTTGTAGAATCGCGGGCGGGTGCGGCGGGTGCTTCGAGAACGTTTATTTCAGTGTCGGGCGCATCTTCCGCATCTTCTAGGCGGGTTGATGAATCCGCGCTGGTTGTCGCTGCGTCATTTAAGTCTGCAACGTGGGCACTTGCTTGTGCGGGCGAAGCGGGTTTTAATGCCTGCCGTGCAATGTCTTGTGGATTTTCCAGTCGCGCCTTATCTGCGTCAACAGGCTGTGCTTGCTCGGATTTGAAGCGCGCCATCAAGGTTTGCAAATCGATCGGGGTAAAGTTCAACCAGTGGTAGGCGTAATAACCGCCTACGCCCAATAACACGACAAACAGTAGCCCCCATAACCAAAGCTTAGGCGGGCGATGCTGACCGTGGCGCAGCACATATTGATGACGATGACGAAACAACGGGTCTGAAGAGGGTTTGATCTGCATAGAACAATCTTTAAATTCTCGTTCCCACGCTCTGCGTGGGAATTTCTCGTTGCCACGCTTGGCGTGGCAACGAGGGGTTTACTCACAAAGGAACACTAATGTCGCATAAAAAAAGACTTCTCATTTTGGATACGAATGTATTAATGCATGATCCTACTGCAATCTTTCGTTTTCAGGAACATGATATTTATCTGCCTATGGTGGTGTTGGAAGAACTGGATAATAGCAAAAAAGGCACTTCAGAGGTAGCGCGTAATGTACGTCAAGCCACCCGTTTCTTAAACGATTTAATTGAAAAGCGCAGCGAAGACTTAGAGCAGGGTTTAGTTTTACAGTCTTTACCCAACTCGCAAGGTGGCTGTAGCGGACGCTTGTTTTTCCAAACCCAGATGTTTGAAGACATGCTGCCGACTCATTTGCCCGGTAACAAACCCGATAATAGTATTCTTAATATCGCTATTGTGCAGCAAAAACTACACGCCAATCATGTCACGCTGGTTTCTAAAGACATTAATTTGCGTATTAAAGCCCACGCACTGGGCATTCATGCGGAAGATTATTTTAACGATAAAGTGCTGGATGATGTCGATTTATTATATTCCGGCACCTTGCAATTAGAAGATGATTTCTGGGATGCGCACGGTGAAAATCTGCAATCTTGGCAAGATCAAAAATATACTTATTACAAAGTCTATAGCCAAGATGTCAACTACTGGTATCCCAATCAGTGCATTTATAGTGAGGGCAAAAACGCCTTTGAGGGATTGGTCAAAGAATGCGGTGACGGCTGGGCAACTTTTCAACTGGCGCGAGACTATCACAATCACCATCATAGCGTGTGGGGCATCACAGCGCGCAACCGTGAACAAAATTTTGCCCTCAACATGCTGCTCAATCCCGACATTGATTTTGTTTCACTGCTCGGCATTGCTGGCAGCGGCAAAACCCTCATGGCACTGGCGGCTGGGCTTAGCCAAACCCTGGATGAGCAACGCTATCGGGAAATCATTGTCACCCGTGTGACCGTACCGGTAGGCGAAGACATTGGCTTTCTGCCCGGCACTGAAGAAGAAAAAATGACCCCGTGGATGGGGGCTTTGATGGATAACTTAGAAGTATTAAATCCGACGAGCATGAGCGGCGAATGGGGACGCGCCGCCACGGCTGATTTGCTGCATACGCGGATTAAAATCCGCTCGCTCAATTTTATGCGTGGACGCACTTTTTTAAACCGCTACATTATTCTCGATGAAGCCCAAAATCTGACTTCTAAACAAATGAAAACCCTGATTACGCGCGCCGGACCTGGGACTAAAATCGTCTGCTTGGGCAATATTGGACAAATTGATACCCCTTATTTGAGCGAAACCACTTCAGGTTTAACTTATGTTGTTGATCGCTTCAAACACTGGTCATACAGTGGTCATATTACGCTCAAACGCGGCGAGCGATCACGACTGGCGGATTTTGCGACGGAAGCTTTGTAATGCAGGCAAATACGTTACTCCAGCCAACGCAAGCATTGATTATTGCCCTGCTGATGGTTATCGGTCTTTATGTAGATGCCGCCTTTTTATTATTCGGACAAATCGCCGTTAGTTTGTTTTTTTGGGGGCTTTTGTTGTTGATTTATCAACAAAAATCTCAACCTGAGCGTTTCATGCTAATGACCTGCTTAGGATTGGCAACGTTGGGCGAATTGTTTTGTTCGTTGGCGTGGGGTTTATATGATTATCGTTTTTTCAATATCCCGCATTATGTGCCGCCCGGACATGTGCTGCTATTCATGATTGGCACCCTGCTGGCACTTAAATTACCTTATTGGATCAGCTGCTTAGTGCCATTGCTGGTGTTGCCTTACATAATCGCGGGATTCTGGCTGGGCTTTGATGAATTTGGCTTGGTATTGTTTTTAATGTTTGCCGCCTGTTGGCTCAACGCAATACCCGTCGAGCGGCGTTTGCTGAGTATCATGTTCCTCTTGTCGCTCAGCTTGGAAATTTACGGCACTTGGCTAGGCAACTGGACATGGCGCGCAGAAGTGCCTTATTGGGGCTTAAGCAACACCAATCCGCCGCTCGCTTCGGGGGCATTTTATTGTGTGTTAGATTTCTTGGTGCTATTGATTTTACGCGCCAAAGGTTACACAAGCTTTTTAGGTAATAGCCCGCCAAGTACTGTTCCAGCCGTAAATATAAAAAATATTCACAAACAACCACTTAAAGGGGAAATATAATGGATGTCAAACCGTTAGTTGAATGGAACGACAAACTCAGTGTTGGCATTGAAGAAATTGATGAACAACACAAGGTGCTGGTCAAACTGCTGAATAATCTTTACGCGGCGATTGTGCAGAAACAAGATGCCGATATGATTGACAAAATTATCGCCGAGTTGGTGCAGTACACGGTGATACATTTTGCAGTAGAAGAAAGTCTGATGCGGATTTTTGATTATCCGCAATATGAAGAACATAAAAAACACCACAAATCCTTGTCCTCACAGGTATTAGACATCCAACAAAAAGTCAAAAACCGTGAAGCCACGGTCAGCATGGATTTATTAAACTTTCTGCGCAGTTGGCTGACCAATCACATCATGATCGAAGACAAACACTATAGCCCGTATTTTATCGAGCGCGGTCTCAAAGCGACTTGGTCAAGCCGCGGCTGGACCGGAAAAGTATGGGATTTTATGCACCACAAATAGGTCTAAGGCATGTTAAAAAATGCTTTGCAAAGCAGCTTGTTATGCTTCTTTTTGCTATTTGCTGTCAGCCTTGCTGCACTAGAAAAAACCGCTAAACCAGCACTCATGCTGGCAGAGGTTTATCATGCGGCAGGCGTGGATGTTCGTCAGTATTGGATCAGCGAAAAGCTAGACGGCGTGCGGGCGCGTTGGGATGGCAAACAACTGATTTCGCGTGGCGGACAAGTGTTCGCCGCACCACAATGGTTCACCCAGCATTTCCCAACAGAGGCTTTAGATGGCGAGTTATGGATAGCGCGCCAGCGTTTTGAAGCCACCCTATCCATTGTGCGCAAAGCCGAACCCCATGAAGGCTGGCGACACATAAAATTCATGCTGTTTGATTTGCCCGAACATGGCGGAAACTTTGATGAACGTCTCACAGCGCTGCAAACCATTGTAGCTCAAGCACGAGTACCGCATTTACAAGTCATTGAGCAGTTTAGCGTAGCCGATAATGCCGAACTCATGCAGCGTTTAGACAGCGTAACGGCAGCGGGCGGTGAAGGCTTGATGTTGCACGCAAAAACTGCCGCCTATCGCAGCGGACGCAGCGACGACCTGCTGAAACTCAAAAAGCATGAGGAAAGCGAAGCAGAAGTGATCGGCTACCGCCCCGGCAAAGGCAAATTCAGCGGCATGGTCGGTTCGCTTAAGGTGCGCACCGATGACGGTATAGAATTTTACATCGGCAGCGGCTTAAGCCACCAAGAACGTGAAAATCCGCCGCCTATTGGTAGTCGCATCAACTTCAAACATCAAGGCTACACGCGGCGCGGCATCCCGCGTTTTGCCGTGTATTTGCGCAAACGCGATGCCATAGAAAAATAGTCAGGCTGACTCTGGGAGCGGCTGACTCTGGGAGCGGCTGACTTCCAAGTCAGCCAACAAGTCAGCCAAAACTCACTGAGTCAAACTAAAAAACCGCTGCACCACTTCCAACTTACGGGTCTTGGGCATTGGCGGCAGGCTATCGAGAAACGTCCGCCCGTAAGGTTTCTCCACCAAACGCGGATCGCCAAGCATTAACAAACCGCGATCCGTCACATCGCGGATCAAACGCCCGCTGCCTTGCTTGAGCGTAATCACCGCCTGCGGCAACTGATAATCCCGAAACGGATTACCGCCCGCTTCGCGCAAATGCTGTATCCGCGCTTCCATGACCGGATCGCCGGGCGAGGCAAACGGCAATTTATCGATAATCACACAAGACAACGCCTCACCGCGTACATCCACACCTTCCCAAAAACTGCCCGTACCCAGCAGCACCGCGTTACCCAATTCTCGAAAACGCTCCAGCAATTGCCCGCGTGACAAGCTGCCCTGCACCAACAAAGGATAAGGCAAGCCCGCCTCTTCAAGCAATTTTCCCGCCTCACGCAAAGCGCGATGGCTAGTAAACAAAAAAAACGCCCGCCCGCGGCTGGCTTCTAACACCGGCAAAGCACACAGCACCAGATGCCGGGTATAATTCTCGCTACGCGGTTCCGGCAGGTCTGATGGCACATACAATAAGGCGCTGTGGCGAAAATCAAAAGGACTTTCCCAGCGTTGCGTTTGCACATCCTGCAAGCCCATTTGCGCACAAAAATGTTCAAACAAATTGCCAACGGAAAGGGTGGCTGAAGTGAAAATCCAAGCCCGCCGTTGATTGCTTTGATAACTGTGAAAACGCTCGGCAATCGACAAGGGCGTGAGGCGCAAGACGACACTGCGCTTAAACACCTCGTACCATTGGATTTGTCCATCAGGCGGATGATCGATGATGTCGCCAAAACGCGCTTGCAAGTCGCGGCTCCGCAAATAGCAATTTTCTAAGCTCTTGCCGCGCTCGGCAATGCGTTCTAAGCTGTCTTGCAAGTTTTTCAACTTGTCGCGCACGTCTGCCACTGCCCGCTGAAAATGCTCATTATGGCTGAGATAATGCCAGCCGCCACGCTCCGGTATATCATCAAAAGCCGAGCGCAAAGCCCGTACTGTGTCTTCCAGCTTTTTTGCCTGTTGTGCAATGATTGGACAATCGCCCGCTTCCAGTTGTTCGGCATTCACACTGTCGTGACACAATTCAAGACATTGGCGGCTGCTGATTTGGCTACCAAAAAAATTCGCCGCAATGTCGGGTAACTGGTGCGCCTCGTCAAAAATCACCGCTTCGACACTCGGCAATAATTCGCCAAAACCCTCTTCACTCAGTGCCATATCGGCAAAAAACAGATGGTGATTAATCACCAAGACGTCTGCCGCATTGGCTTTGCGGCGTGCCTTCAAAACCCAGCAATGCTCAAAATCGGGACATTCCTGTCCTACGCAATTATCTGAAGTAGAAGTGATTTGTCCCCAAATAGGCGCGTCATCGGCAATCCCGCTGAGTTCCGCAACATCGCCGCTGCGCGTGCGCCCTGCCCAATCTTTGACCTGCATCAAATGCTCAACGGTTTTCAGATCAGAGAACATCACGCTGCCCTGTTCAGCCAATTTCAAGCGATGCAAACACAGATAATTGCTGCGTCCCTTCAGTAGCGCGATAGTGATAGGCAAGCCCAAAGCCCCGCGCACCAATGGCAGGTCACGCTTAAACAGTTGATCTTGTAAAGTTTTGGTACCTGTCGAAATGAGCAAGCGTTGCCCTGACAGTAGCCCCGGCACCAGATAGGCGAAGGTTTTGCCGGTGCCAGTGCCCGCCTCGCACACCAGCGTTGCGCCGTCTGCCAGCACTTTTTCAATTGCGCCCGCCATTTCTCGCTGCGCTTGACGTGGCGCGAAAGCGGGAATTTTTTTCGCCAGCAAACCGTTTTCTGCGAGAACGTCAGCGGCACTAGGAGGATTTTTCATACAATAATACCCAAAACTCAAACCTTCTAGGTTTTGAAAACCTAGAAGGTTTACGCGCCCTAACTGCGCGGAAACAGATTTTTAGGGGGATGATTTCACAGGCGTTTCAATTGGGTTTGAATTTTATGCCAAATAAACGTGCGGTCGGCGGGGAACAGGTAGAAATACAGCAATAAGAAGGGCAATACCAGCATCATGCCCCAGAAAGCCATGAGCAAGTAATTATTTGCCTGCGGTACAAACTGTGGCGCGTAGAGACTGAGTGTCACTAAGCCCATTGCCAGCAATAGCGGCGGCAATAGTTGCCAGAGATACGCCAGTACTGAGATGTGGAGGATTTTGCCGATGTACCAAGGTTGGATGAAAATTTTGATAATGAGCATGGGAATGATAGTTCCCCAAGCGACACCGAGAATGCCGTATTTGGGCGCGAGGTAGATACTGAGGGCGAGATTAGATAGCCCTTCAAGCAGGGAAATGATGGCAAACAGTTGGTGTTTGTGCAGGGCGTACATCATGGCAATGCCGGTGCTTTGCGAGAGCATAATGGCGTAAGCAATCGTTAATAACCAAAGGGCGGGCAGTACGCTGAGAAATTCATGGTTAGCCCATAGCAGCACGAATTGATCGGCAAGAATGAGTAGCGGGGTGGCGATAGCGAAGCTGAGAAAAGCGGCGATGGAAAGGGATTTGAAAAAGAGTCGGCGTAATTCTTCGCTTTTTCCTTCGCCGTCGAGATGCGAGAAGCGGGCGGTGAAGACTGAGATGGTGGCAGAGGAGATGAATTGCAGGTAATAGCCCATCAGCAGTCCGGCGACGCTGTAGATGCCGACGGCGGTGAGGTTGATCCAGCGTCCGATGACGAATACGTCGAGGTTGAAGCGGAGGATGCTGGCGAGTTCTTGGGTGGCTGCGCCGATGCCGAATTTCATCAGGGCGCGCAGCATGTTTAGGGTGCCGCCGAGCGGATCAAATTTGACATGGGGGAAGAGGCGCAGACAAAACCATAGGTTGAATGCGAGAGTCAGCGCGGCGGCAATCAGGTTGGCGTAAGCGATGCCTTCTAAGCCCCAATCCCAGATGAGAAATAGGATGACAAATACGGCGCGGGTTAAAATGACTGCAATATCAACAATATTGGCTTCAAAAAAGCGTTCATGGGCTTTCATTACCGCACTGAAAAGATTGCCGGGGAAGGAAATGCCGACACTGATGCCGAGAATGATAACGACCATTTTAAAGGCTTCGGCATAAGCGGCATCTGTATTAAAAAAGGCGACCAGCGGTGCGGCGATCAGGAAAGACAGGGCGGTGACAAGGATGCCGAGTAGTAAAAATAGCGCGAGGGCGGTGTTGATGCTTTGGTTGAGGGCTTTGTAGTCTTTTTGTCCGGAATAGCGTGCTACATAGCGAGTAACGGCGGATTCAACGCCTAAGTCGAGGATGCCGTAATAGCCAACGATGGTGTGAATCAGTGTCCAGATGCCAAAACCGGTAGGACCTAGGTATTTGATGACGTAGGAGGTGAGAAAAAAGCCGACCAGTATGGCAACGATCAGGGTTGCCCAGTTGCTGAAAATGCTGACGAGCAGCGAATTGCGTTGTAGTTCTTTCATGGTGTGTTTCGTCGGCGATGAGCGGGTTATTTTAGGTGTAACCATTCAGACCCCACCCCCGAAATAGGAGCAGGCGGCAGCGGCGGAGCATTTCTACCTGCACGTCTTTCTCG
>CAZOSP010000062.1:0-23656 GCA_964582525.1 uncultured Thiomargarita sp.
GAGCTAATCGTAAGACTTAGCTCAAACGGCGTAGCCGTTTCGCGCCGCCTACGGCTGGGAGTGCTAATCGTAAGACTTAGCTCAAACGGCATAGCCATTTCGCGCCGCCTACGGCGGCGGTGCTAATCGTAAGAGTTAGCTCAAACGGCATAGCCGTTTCGCGCCGCCTACGGCGGCGGTGCTAATCTGGAGATTAGCACTCCCATGCGGGAATCCAGCACCGTTCCATCTTTGCCCCGAAGGGGTTAGCATCGGAACAAAAGCGCAATCTGTTTGGTTGCCAAAAACCTCTAAAATCGAATAATTTTCACCACCCTGAAACTTTACGCCTGCAACTTAGATACATCAGCAATATGCAGAAACAAACCGCGCAGGCTAGACAACAACGCCAGGCGGTTATCCCGCACCTGTGCATCTTCTGCCATCACCATCACCTGATCAAAAAACGCATCTACGGTGTCGCGCAAGCCTGCCAAAATGTCTAAGGCGGCGGGGTAATTGCCGGCTTGCACTTGCGTTTCTAAGCTGCTGCGGCTGCTGTTAATGGCATCAAACAGGGCGCGTTCTGCGGCTTCTTGGAAATAGGTAGGGTCTGCCGCGGCGGGAATAGCTTGCTCGGCTTTCTTGAGAATGTTATGGATGCGTTTGTTGGCGGCTGCCAGTGCCGCGGCAGCGGGCAATTCGCGGAAAGTTTCGACCCCATCAATGCGCTTGTGCGCGTCCAGCAGGCTGGCGGGGCGACAGGATAAAACCGCATCAACACTGTCGGCACTGACGTTTTGCTCTTGGTAATAACCGCGCAGGCGTTCTAGCACGTAGGCATAGACTTGTGGCGCGGTGTTTGCCGCCAACCGCTCTGGCGGATAGTTGCTGACGGCTTTGTCGAGTAAATCAATGAGATTCAGTGCCAAGCCTTGTTCAATGAGAATGCGCACTATGCCTAAAGCGGAGCGGCGTAAGCCGTAGGGGTCTTTGTCGCCGCTGGGCTGTTTGCCGATGCCAAAAATGCCGACTAGGGTGTCGAGCCGATCCGCCAGTGCGAGCGCTTGTCCAATCGCGGTTTCGGGGAGTTGATCGCCCCAGTAACGCGGCATGTAATGTTCGCGCATGGCAGCGGCAACGGCGGCGGTTTCCTGATCATTATGCGCATAATATTGCCCCATAATGCCTTGTAATTCAGGAAATTCGCCGACCATTTCGGTGAGCAAATCGCATTTGCACAGCAAGCCAGCGCGGGTGCCTTGTAGCTTATCGGCTTGCAACTGTTCGGCAATGTGTCCGCTTAAATCGGCAATGCGTTGGGCTTTATCAAACAGCGTACCGAGTTTTTTTTCAAACACGACTGTTTTCAGGCGTTCTAAACGGCTTTCTAGGCTGTGCGCGCTGTCTTGTCGCCAGAAAAATTGTGCATCCGCTAAACGTGGGCGGATGACGCGCTCGTTGCCGGCGCGTACTGCGTCGGGATTGCTGCTTTCGATGTTGCTGATGGTGATAAAATTGGGCAGTAACTGCCCTTGATTATCCAGCAGATGAAAATATTTTTGATGTCCTTTCATGGCGGAGATGAGGGCTTCGGGCGGCACGTCGAGAAACGCGGCATCAAAGGAGCCGGTCACTGCGACAGGCCACTCAACAAGGCTGGCGACTTCACTGAGCAATGCTTCATCAATCACCGCGTTTCCGGCGCAAAAACTCGCCGCTTCTTCGGCTAATAAACGAATTTTTGAGCGGCGCGTGGATAGTACGGGCAATACCTTGCCGTGTTCATCCAGCACGCTGGCATAGTCTGCCGCATGAGGAATTTTCAATTTTTCCGGATGGTGGTAACGGTGTCCGCGTGTGTAGTTTTCAGTTTTTACCCCGAATAATTCTGCATCCACGACTTGATCATCCAGCATCATCACCACCCAATGCACCGGGCGCACAAATTCAAAATCGCTGTCACCCCAGCGCATTCGTTTTGCAATGGGCAGAGCGGCGAGTGCGTTATTGACAATGTGAGTGACCAATTCACGGGTTTCTTTGCCGGCTTGACGGCTGCGAAAGACCAGCCACTCGCCTTTGTCGGTTTTTAGCCGTTGCAACTGCTCAAACGTCACTCCGCAAGAACGCGCAAAGCCTTGTGCTGCCTTGCTAGGCTTGCCGTCGCTGTCATACGCGGCGGTTAAAGCGGGACCGCGACGCTCAATGTCTTGATCCGCCTGCCGCGCATTCACGCCTTTGATCAACACCGCTAAACGGCGCGGCGTGGCAAACGGATTCGCCACGCGGTAGCGTAGTTGTTGTTGTTCAAACCCGGCACAGATGCCGTCTAAAAAGGCTTCTGATAAGTTGCCTAGGGTTTTGGGAGGTAATTCCTCCGTGCCGATCTCGACCAGAAAATCTTGTGTAGTATCAGTCATAGTGCTTTTTTTCCTCGTTTCCCAGTCCCCGCGTGGGAACGCTTGTGTTTGTTGGAAGGAAAACAACCGTGTTGAAGTATGCCATAACTTAAGCGGCGGGGATAAAAAAACGCTTAATAGGCGGGGAGTGGCTGACAGCTTTATCAGCCATCCGGAACTCAAACCTGACAGGTCTTCAAGACCTGTCAGGTTTTTCTGGGAATGCCGCCCAAACGTGCTGTTTTAGACACCTAGAAAGTGTAGGCGACTAGCTATTTTGCGGCACTTGATTGACAAATTTTAGCTGGGCAAAACGCTCGCTGGGTAATGGCTTGCAGTACAAATAGCCTTGAATATAATCGCAGCGGAATTTACGCAGCAGCACCGCTTGTTGAATATTTTCCACACCCTCTGCCACTACCCGCAATTTGAGTTTTTGCGCAAGGCACAAAATACCCTGCACTAACGCCCGCGATTGCGGGTTTTCCACCATATCTAAAACAAAACTACGGTCAATTTTAAGCTCTGAAATTAAAGATTTTTGCAATGAACTTAAATTGGAATAACCGGTGCCAAAATCATCAATCGAAAGCTGTATGCCCATATCCACAAACTGGCTGAGTTTATCATTGGATTCCGGCATCACCATAGATTCAGTGATTTCCATAATCAAACGCTGTGGCGGCAAGCCTGTTTCTTTTAATATCTGCGCCACCCGCTCGACAATATCCGCTTCCATAAACTGTCGCGGCGAAAAATTCACCGCCACTTGCAGGGGATTGCCCCAGCGCATCGCCTCTCGACAGGCTTTGCGCAAAACCAACTCACCCAGTTTAACAATCAAGCCGGTTTCTTCAGCCAACGGGATAAAGTGTCCCGGCACAATAAAACCCCGCTCCGGATGTTGCCAGCGCACGAGGGTTTCCGGATTACCAAAAATATCTTTAAGGATATGACGTTTAGGTTGAAAAAATACTTTAATCTGCTCAGGGTGATGCTCTAAAACGTCTTGTAAATCATTTTCTAAGGCGAGACGATCAGTATTGTTAGAGGTATCTTGATGTTGCACAGCATACGCATTACCGCTTTTTTGTTTGGCTTTTAGTACCGCAGATTCTGCGCGTTTAAGCAAAATTTCGGCGTTTTCATCGGTATTAGCGAGACTGATACCGACGCTGAGTTTCAGCGGCACAACCCGCTCATCAATTTTTAGCGGCGTGTGATTGAACAGCTCAAAAAGGCTATTTGCCCGCGCCACCGCCGCCTGTTCATCCATGGCGCGAAATAGCATGACAAATTTATCGCTGCCCAGCCTGGCGACTATATCCACTTCATCCCGACAAACAGCTTGTAGATGTTGACCGGTTTGTTGCAGCAAAGTATCCCCCGCGCTATAGCCTAGGGTATTGTTAATATGCTTAAAACCGGTTAAATCGAGAAACAGCACCGCGATGTTAAAACCGGTGCGTCGTGCTTTGGCAACCGCCAGTTCGAGTTTGCGGCTAAAAGCGCGGCGATTGTACAGCCCGGTCAAATAATCATATTCGTTTTGACGCTCCAATTCGCGGTTGGCATTTTCTAAAGCACTGATGTTTTGTTGCAGCATTTCTGTCTGTTCATCAACATATTCATTGAGGTGCGACAAACTTTTTTGGTAATGGGAAAACAACATAAAGGCACTGAAAGTGAGCAATAAACTCACGGGTAAAATAAATAAGGGTTCCGGGTAGCTATAAAGAGCAAGGCTAAAGGCAATACCAAAAATGCCCGCAATGACGGGTAAAAGCCAACTTGACATGGGGGTTCATCCTTTATTGGGGCGACAGTCGCCTTTATGCGGCGTATAAAGGCGGCTGTTTTGACACATTGCGCGGGCTTTGTCCAGCGCAATGCTGGACGGCTGAATTGGGAAGGCTGGAACTGGGAGTGCTGGTCTCCAGACCAGCACAAGCGGCTTTCAGCCGCTTCGCTCATCAGGAGATTAGCGATCCCAAATCTGACACAAGCGGCAGCCCGCTTAAAATCAGCGATGCTGAGTCGATAAGCGATGCAGCCATAACACCAAAACCATCCCACCGACCGCTAAACCCACTGCCAGCCAAGTCTCTAAGCCCCAATCCATAGGCAACTGCGGTTGCGAAGCAATCAGACGTTCCTTGTCACGTACTAGGACGTATTGACGCTCTTGGAAGGGCCAAATAATCCACTGAGAACCGCCTAACATACCGATAATTAACAATAAAGCCTGGCGATAATAGTGTGCTAACAGCCAGCTTAAAAAACGGCTGAAAACGATAAGACCGCTCAAAGCACCGAGCGCGAAGGGAATGATAATACTAAAATCCAAATGCCCGATACCACTCATAATGGTGTCGTATTTGCGCATAATCAGCAGCAAAAATGAGCCGGAAATACCGGGCAGTAACATAGCACTGATGGCGACAAAACCGCAGAGGAAAATAAACCAAGGCGCATCAGGAGTGGTCATGGGAACGAGATTGACCACCCAGAAGCCAAATAGCAAACCTATTAACATGAATAGGTAAGCTTTCCAGTCAAGATTCTCGGTTTCCCACAGCAGAGCGATAATGGAGCCGACAATCAGACCAAAAAACAGCCCATAAATGGGTTCGGGATGGGTGTGCAGGAGTTGTGGCAGGGGGATAATACGCGTGAAAAAAATCACCGCAGCCACAATGCCCATCAGCAGCGGAATTAAAAAGCTCAAATGAGGATAAGTAAACATGTCGCGCCAATGCAAGCGAAAAACATGTTGCAACCAAACGCTGTCGAACGATTTAATCGCCAGCAACCAGCGTTGATAGATACCTAAAATCAATGCCATAGTGCCGCCGCTTACGCCGGGTACTACATCTGCCGCGCCCATGCAGAAGCCTTTGGCACTGAGGATGACGGATTCTTTTGCTGTTTGTTTCATCAGTTTTTTACGCTCAAAGTATTGGAGAGAGCGTTATTTTATCATTATTTGTCAGTCTTATACTGCGGGCGGTGAACTTTGCTCTCTAGCAAAAACTGAAGCGAATCGCCCCATGAAAAGCATTCATGAAAATTCGTGTCTATGCGTGTGGAGAAATGAAGATGCGGTGACCAGACATGATAGGGCAACCGCAAGGGTTGCCCCTACGATTGGGGATATGAGAGAAATCGCCTAAACACACTTGGCGGATATTATTTTGGGTTATTTTCTAGGTGTTCTAGCATTTCATCGGCACTGACATAGCCGGGGAGTAGGTGTCCATTTTCTAAGACGCTGGTGGGTGTGCCTTGTATGCCTAAACTTTTGCCAAATTCGTAATGTGCGGCGACCGGACTTGCGCAGTTTTCAGTGTTTGCCGCCTGTCGTTCTTTAAGTTTCATGGATAGTAGGGCTTCTTGTCGATTTTTAGCGCACCAAGCAACATTGAGTAATTGGTGTTCGAGAGAGTTAAGTCCGGCACTGGGATAGGCTAAATAACGTACCGTTACGCCGAGTTGGTTGAGATAGGACGTTTCGCGGTATTGCGACATACAAAAATGACAGTTGGCATCAATGAAAATAGTGACTGTATGCTTGGTTTCTTGCGTGGCTGTAAAAGTAATCGCGCTGCGTTTATCTAAGGCGAGCAAAGCCTGTTTGCGGATGGCAGCGCGTTGTGCTTCATTCATCTGCGGGCGGTTTTCTAACAGATTCATTTTCATCACAAAACTGCCATCGTGACTGACATCAAAGCGATACGCGCCTACGGTGGTAGAGTAAAAATCCGCCTCGTTGGTAAATTGCATCTGTTGCCAAGAGACGGGTTTTAGCCGCAGTTCGTCTAAGTTATTGCGCAAAGCACGTTTGGCTTGCGGGTTGATGTGTTCGAGGCTGATGAGCTGTGCGGGAGGCAGCGCGGGTGCTTCTTTTGCGTTGCTGTCAACATTGAGGTCAACTCTGTCTTCCTCAGTGACGGCAAAATCGGCTACCCAAGAAAAAGAGGCGTCGGGTAATGCTGTACCGTCTTCTAAATAGCCGAGAATGTCAATCGCACTGCTGTAGCCGGTGGACACTCGTCCGTCTTCAAATAGCAGCGTCGGTGTTCCCATTAAGCCTAAGCTGTCGCCTAATTTGATGTGGCTGTCTAACGCTGAGTCGCAGTATGTTAAGCGGATGCGCTGGTTGTTAATGGCGCGGTTGAAGGCTTGTTTGGGGTTGTCGCTGCACCACACCGGACGCATTTTTTGGTAGCCTAGCGAGTCTTCCCCCAGACGCGGATAGGCTAAGTAACGAACTTTTACGCCCGCGTCATTGAGTAAGTCTATTTCTCTATGCAATTCAACGGAATACGGACAACTGACATCGGTAAATATGCTGATGGTGTGCTTCACTTCGCCGACTGGGGCGAATACAATCAGGCGCTCTTCGTCAAGGGCTTCTAGGGTTTCGCGAATAATTTGCGCGTGGTATTGCGTGGGTTCGCTGTACTCTGTGGCGTAGCCTTGCATTTCCGCAGTATGTTCCAGCACATTGCCTTGTATACTGACATCGCCATCGGCACTAATGTCGAATAAATAAATGCCGACTTGAACATGGTATAAGCCTTTTGCTTGTTCGGGAGTGCTGATTTTTGCGTGAGCCGGTAAAGTGGCACGAAAACCAGAGGCGTACAGGGCTTGTTGCAGCTTTGCGGCAATCTTGGGCGGCAGTTCGGCTGTGGGAGTGGCTAATCTCCAGATTAGCCGCGCCGCCGCAGGCGGCGTTTGGCTGACTTGGAAGTCAGTCACTTCCATGAGCGGCGTTTGTTGGCTGACTTGGAAGTCAGCCACTCCCAGAAGTAGCCAAAATAAATGATAGACATGCCGGTGCATCAGTGTCTCCCTGATCGCTCCAGCCGAGCATGTTTCTCGGACCTGGGAGTGGCTAATCGTAAGACTTAGCGGCGTTTAGCTGACTTGGAAGTCAGCCACTCCCAGACGTGGAGCTTATTTTCCTAAGTTATCGAGATATTGAATCAGTTTTTCCGCAGGCGCGTAACCCGGTAACAATTCGCCATTAGGCATGACCAAGGCGGGCGTACCTGACACCCCCATTTGACGACCTAATTCGTATTGCTTGGCAATCGGATTTGAGCAAGCCTTTTCTGCAATTTCTTTGCCTGCTTTTGCATCGGTCATGGCTTTTTGCTGATCGTCTGCGCACCATACTGATTGCATGGTTTTATAGGTTTCTGAACGCACGCCCGCACGCGGGAAGGCTAAATAACGCATTTCAATCCCTGCTGCATTTAATTTATCAACTTCTTGATGCAGTTTAGCGCAATAAAAACAATCGACATCAGTAAACACGGTCAACACATGTTTGCTTTCGCCTTTGGGCTGGAAACGCACGGTTTCATCAAGGCTGACTTTTTTTAGTGTGTCTAAACGGATGCCGTTGCGACGTTCTTCAGTCAGATTTTTGCCACCTTGATTAATATCAACAATCTCACCGCCGTTGATTAAATAACGACCGTCTTCAGTGACATAAAAAATATGTCCATTCACCACCGCTTCATACAAGCCGGATACCGGCGATTTGGCGATTTCTACCGATTCTAAAGAACTGGGGTTGAGCAATTTACCTAAGGCTTGTTTCAGGTGGGCGGGTACTGAGTCTTCGCCGCTGGCGAGAGAGGTACCCAGGCTGAACATGAACAATACTGAAATGAGCATACGCATAATAAATATCCTTAAAGAAATGAAAAAGTAAAAAAACACATAAAAAAAGGCGACGCATATCAGCACACGTCACCTATTTTTTTACACGTCGTTTATGTTAGCAAAGATTTTACAGGGAGGGTAAGGACTTTAGTTTTTATTTAGCGCGACTAAAGCCTTTACTTCATGCTAACTTTTTTTAGCGACAATTTTTTCTTTAATACGTGCGGCTTTACCGCGACGATCTCGCATGTAATACAGTTTAGCGCGGCGCACATCGCCACGCCGTTTGACTTGAATGCTGTCGATTAAAGGGCTGTAAGTTTGAAACACCCGCTCAACCCCCTCGCCGTTAGAAATTTTGCGCACTGTAAAGGCAGAATTTAAGCCGCGATTACGTTTCGCAATCACCAAACCTTCAAACGCCTGTAAACGCTCACGGTTGCCTTCTTTGACCTTCACTTGCACCACTACGGTGTCGCCCGGACGAAAATCAGGGATTTCACGCCCCTGTATTTGTTCCGCTTCCAGTTGTTGGATGATATTCATGTGTTTCCCCTTGAAGTTTTTTCAGAATCTCGATTGTTGCTTATCAATGCGTCTAAAAGTGCTTGCTGCTGCTGTGTCAACTGCTTATTTTCTAATAAATCAGGGCGACGCTGCCAAGTGCGAGCGAGTGCCTGTTGTTCTCGCCAGCGTTCAATATGTTGATGATGACCTTGCAATAATACTTCGGGAACAGACTGCCCATCAATGACTTCAGGACGTGTGTAATGTGGGCAATCTAGCAAGCCTTGATAAAAAGAATCTTGTCGCGCCGATTCTTCATGTCCTAATACGCCCGGCACTAAACGCGCCATCGCATCAATCAACACCATCGCCGCCAATTCGCCGCCGCTCAACACATAATCGCCGATTGACCACTCTTCATCAACTTCGCGCTCAAGCAAACGCTCGTCAATGCCCTCATAACGCCCACACAATAAAATTAACGGTGCTTGCGACAACAAATACTCAACACCCGCTTGAGCCAGTGGCTTGCCTTGTGGCGACAAATAAATCACGCGGCTGTTAGCCTGTTGCGCCTTAGCCGCGTGAATGGCATCGCGCAGCGGCTGCACCTGCATCAGCATCCCCGGTCCGCCGCCATACGGACGATCATCCACGCGGCGGTGTTTATTGTGGCTAAAATCGCGGGGATTCCAAGCGGTTAAGTGTAGCAAACCTTGCTCTAAAGCCCTTGCTGTTACGCCCCCTACACGCAAAGCGTGGAGCATTTCAGGGAAAAGCGTAATAACGCTAATCTCCACGCCCTAAAACTCGGTATCCCAATCCACGCGCATCATGCCCGCCTCTAAATCAATGTCTAAAATCACCCACTTTAGAAACGGCAACAAATGTTCTTGTTCACCCGCTTTAACCACCACCACATCATTAGCACCGGTAGCAAACAGCTCGCTGACTGTTCCCAGCTTCTTGCCATCTCGATTAATCACGCTCAAACCGATCAAATCAACCCAGTAATATTCATCAGACTGCAAGTCATGCAAACGCTCACGCGCCACTTTGATAGGTTGTTGAAGCAGTTTAGCCGCGCTATCCCGATCATCAAAACCCCGCAGCTTGGCAACGATGCTTTTGCCCTGTACCTGCCCACTTTCAATGACCACTTCTTGCTGTTGGAGCGTCCAAGGCGAGTAAGTTAAAATATTCTCTTTAGGCTGCGTGTAAGAAAACACTTTCACCCAGCCTTTAATGCCATACAACCCGCTGATATAGCCTAAAATAACGCTTTTTTCAGTAGGCTCTTGCATGGCACACTAAATTAAGCGGCGGCTTCTTGATTAGCAGCGGTTTCTTCAGCAACCGCTTCAACCGCTGCTGCGGGTGCGGCAGCTTCAGCCACAGGCGCGGCTGCGGGTGTTTGTTTCCGTGCTTGTTTAACCAACTGCACAACGCGCTCGGTGGTTTGCGCGCCGTGACCCTGCCAATAGTCCACACGCTCAAGATCAACACGTAAAGTTTCGCTTTGACCACGCGCTACCGGGTTAAAAAAGCCAACGCGCTCAAGGTAGCGTCCATCACGACGATTGCGCGAGTCAGTAACAACAATATGATAAAATGGGCGTTTTTTAGCGCCGCCGCGTGCCAAACGAATAGTGACCATAGTTTTCCTCTATGCTTTGCAACAAGTCTTGCGTAAAATTCCAAAATACGGGCGGCGTTAAAAACCGCGATTAAGTTAAACGGTCAATTATAAATAACTTATTTTTTAATCGCAAGATGGCTGAAGTCTGATTTCGGCATAATCGCATTAAAAAATGATACGCATACTGCCAGAAACGGCATTTTTTGCTTTATCAAGTTTGCTGCAAATACTTGGGTTTTAAGCACTTCATAAAATCCATGAAAACAGTACGAAGAGCCTCTTAATTTTGTGGTTATTCCTTAATCTTTGAGCAATTTCCGTAACTTATAAATGGCTTCTAAGGCTTGTTTGGGAGTCATTTCATCGGGATTCAGGGTTTCCACCGCTTTTAGCAATGGATGCGGCTTGGGCGGTTTGGCGGGCGTGAGCGTCTCGGTCGCGGCAAACAGCGCGGCTTGTTCCGGCTTGACCCTTTCTTTTTGCTGTTTTTCTAGTTGCTTCAAACGCTTACGCGCCTCTTCTACGACCGGCTTTGGGACTCCCGCCAACAAAGCGACTTGCAAGCCGTAGCTTTTATTTGCCGCGCCGGGCTTGACTTGATGCAGAAAAATCAGCTTGTCGTCTTGTTCTACTGCGTCTAAATGCACATTGGCAATGCCTGGACATAAATCGGGTAATTGTGTGAGTTCAAAATAATGTGTGGCAAACAGGGTTAAGGCTTTGATTTTTTTAGCCAATTCTTCGGCACACGCCCACGCCAGCGAGAGTCCGTCAAAGGTACTGGTGCCGCGCCCGATTTCGTCCATTAACACGAGGCTGTGCCGGGTGGCATTGTGCAGAATGTTGGCAGTCTCGGTCATTTCTACCATAAAAGTGGAGCGTCCACCGGCTACGTCATCGTTCGCGCCGATGCGGGTAAAAATGCGGTCTATGGGACCTAGCTTGGCGGTGTCGGCAGGGACGAAGCTGCCAATGTGGGCGAGTAGCACGATCAGCGCAGTTTGCCGCATAAACACGGATTTTCCCGCCATGTTCGCGCCGGTAATCAGCAACATGCGCTGATGCGCATCGAGCATCAGGTCATTCGGCGTAAAGGGCGTGTCAATCATGGATTCCACTACCAGATGCCGCCCGTGCTTGATGTGTATGCCGATTTTATCTTGAAATTCAGGTGGATGCAGGCGCAATTCGTCAGCCCGTTGGGCAAAATTATACAGCACATCAAGTTCGGCTAACGCCGAGCTGCTGGCTTGCAGTTCGCCCAAGTGTTCTGTGAGCTGGTTCAGTATTTGTTCATAAAGTTGTTTTTCTCGCGCCAGCGCTTTTTCATTGGCGGACAATACCTGATCTTCAAAGGCTTTTAATTCGGGCGTGATGTAACGCTCCATATTTTTCAAGGTTTGGCGGCGTTGGTAATCGGCGGGGGCTTGTTCGGCTTGAGCGCGGCTGATTTCGATGTAATAACCATGCACTTTGTTGAAGCCGACTTTCAGGGTACTTAAACCGCTGCGCTGCCGTTCGCGGGCTTCGAGATCAAGCAGATATTGTCCGGCGTTGCGGGATAAGTTGCGCAATTCGTCCAGTTCTGCGTCAAATCCTTCGGCAATCACGCCGCCATCGCGGATGAGTTGCGCGGGATGCTCGGCAATGGCGCGTTCGAGCAGTGCTTGGAGGACGGGAAATTGTTGAATTTGCGTGGCTAGGGCTTGTAAATGAACGGCTTGCAAATCGGCTAACTGGGTTTGTAGTAATGGTAATTTGCGTAAGGCTATGCCTAATTGCAATAAGTCTCGCGGACGCGCTGTGCGCAGCCCGACCCGCGATAAAATCCGCTCCACGTCGCCGATGCCGTGCAGCACTTGATGCAGCGCGTGTGTGGCTAAATGCTCTAGCAGCGTTTGCACCGCCGTCAGGCGCGTTTGCAAGCGGGCTTGATCGCGCAGCGGACGCTGTAGCCAGCGGCGCAACAAGCGGCTGCCCATCGGCGTGGCGCAGTGGTCCATCACGCTTGCTAGGGTGTTGTGCGGGTCGCCGGACAGTCGGCTGTCGAGTTCTAAATTACGCCGACTTGCCGCATCAAGAAAAATGCTGTCTTCGGCACGTTCTAGGCGCAAGCCTTGAATATGCGGCAGGGCGGCTTTTTGCGTGTGTACTGCATATTGCAGCAAACACCCCGCCGCGCCAATCGCCAGCTCTAAGTCTTCGCAACCAAAACCGCTGAGATCATGTACGCCAAATTGCTGTGTCAATAAACGCCGCGCCGTGTCCAGAGCAAAAGACCAAGGCGGCTGGCGAGTCAGGGCGAAACCGCTAAGGTCTATGTTGTCTGCTTCGCTGAGTAACAACTCGGCGGGTTGTAGGCGCGCTAATTCACTGTCTAAGGCGGCGCGATTATCGAGTTCTTGTACACTAAAACGCCCGCTGGCGATGTCTAGCGTCGCCAAGCCAAAACGCTCACCCTGCGTCAACAAGGCTGCCAGCAAATTGTCTTGCTGTGCGTCTAGCAGGGCTTCGTCGGTCAGGGTGCCGGGCGTGACAATGCGCGTCACGCGCCGTTCCACCGGGGCTTTGCCGGTAGCATCGCCGATCTGCTCGCAAATCGCTACGGATATGCCCTGCCGCACCAGCTTGACCAAATAGCCTTCTACGGCGTGAAACGGCACGCCCGCCATAGGAATCGGATCGCCGGCACTTTTGCCGCGGGAAGTCAGTGTAATGTCGAGCAGTTTCGCCGCCCGCTCTGCGTCTTCGTAGAACAGTTCGTAAAAGTCGCCCATGCGGTACAGCAATAAAATATCGGGATATTCGGCTTTGATGCGCAAATACTGCTGCATCATGGGGGTATGGCTGGAGAAGTCGCTCATGTTGGAGGAAGCTTTGTGGTTGGTCTAAAGGATTGGCAGCGGTGGCGCGTGTCAGGCGCGGCAGTGTCGCATAAATTGAGCATTGCTGTGTTGTATCAGGCAAGGATTATCGTTAGTATCTGTTGGCTAAAGTTTTGCCTTAACGCTCCGCATCTTTTCTTATCATAGCTGCAATAAATTCATGCCTGCAAATTTTCTCAATCATAAGCGCAATCGTTGGCATCGGGACGGGTTACTGGGAGTCATTCTCGGTCTGGGGGTGATTTTGATCGCACAGACTGGCTGGTTGCAACCGCTGCACCGCTTGAATTATCAGCAGACCCTGTTGAGCCAGAACAAAACGCCACATACCGATATTCTGCTGCTCACTATTGATGACAGCAGTCTGCATAGCTTGGGCGGACACCCGCTGCCGCCCGCGCTGTTTGCGCAGATGTTGCAAACAGTTCATGCGGCACAGCCTAAACTGATTGCCAGTACGGTGTTTTTTAGCCGTTCTGCGAGCCTAGATGTCGCCCCACAAGTGCAGCAATTGGTGGATTTTTATGCGGCTAGTTCTCTGGTTAATGTAGCGCGGCAGGGGGCGTTGCAGCAGGAGGTACAAGAATTAGGGCGACAACTCCATCAGCTACATCAGCGCGTGGATGGCGACAAGCCTTTGCGGGCGGCGATGCAGGCAGCGCGTCTGTGGCAGGCGGTGCCGTTTGAATTGTATGCGCGGGAGGAAGCCCCCGCGCAAAGCGATTTGCTCGGCTTGGATTTGTTGCCTGCCAGCATTGGGCAGCAGCGGCTTGCTAAGCACCAAATTCAAGCGACCTTTGCGCAAACTGCCGCGCCTCCCCGTCAAGCGGCGTTTGTGATGCAGCCGATGAAGGCTTTGCAAGATGAGGCGATTGGCTTTGCGGCTTGGTCGCCCGGCAGCTTTGATAAGGATTTTGAGCCGCATCTGCAGCCTTTAATTGTGCAGTTTCAAGCGGATTATTATCCGACTCTGCCCTTGTTGTTGGCGGCGCAGGCGTTGGGCGTTGCCAAGCGCGACATCCGCGTGACCTTGGGCAGCGGCGTACAGCTTGGCGATTTGAGTATTAATACCGATGCGCATTTGCAACTGCGCCCGCAGCATTATGCCAAAGCCTTCCCGCGTTTGTCCTTGAGCCAAATTCTACAAGGCGATTTTTCTGCTGATGAGATACGCGATAAAATTGTGCTGATCGGTTTTACTGCCAGCAGTCAATATCTGCCGCGTAATGCGATAGCCAATGCGCCGCAGCCGCCGCTGCTAGACTTGGCGCGAAGCCTTAGCAGCTTGTTACAAGCGGATTTTCTCAGCCGTCCCAACTGGCTGGTGTGGCTGGAGTGGTGTTTGGTTATTTTGGTGGTTTTGTATCTGAGCTTCATCCTGCCGCGTTTGGGTAAAATCTCCGGCTTGTTATTCACAGCAGCCTTTGGGGTACTGTTGTGGCTGGGGCAAAGCGTCGCCTTACAGTACGCGCACTTGTGGCTTTCGACGCTGTTGCCGGTGTTTTTGTTGTTGAGCGGCTATCTAGTCTGGTGGCTGAGTCGCCTGTGGTTGAACGTGTTGCAGCAGGCGTACATGAGCCAAGAAGGGGTGGAAGCCAATCGGCAGTTGGGCTTGGCGTATCAGGGGCAGGGACGTTTGGAGCAGGCGTTTGAAAAATTCAGCCACTGTCCGCTGAATGATGATATGTTGGGTTTGCTGTATAACTTGGCACTCGATTTTGAGCGCAAGGGAGACAGCAAGGAAGCCGTCGGCGTGTATCGTTTTATGGCGCAGGCGGTGCCGGATTACCGCGATATTGAGCAGCGCGTTCAGCGTTTGCAAGCGCAAAAACCGCGTTTGCAGGAAAAACGCCGCAACAATTTGAGCGATTGGTTAGAAGCCAACAGCGAATTGCGCAAGCCCATGTTGGGACGCTATCAGGTGGAGAAAAAACTCGGCAAGGGGGCGATGGGTGTGGTGTATTTGGGCAAAGACGCAAAAATGGATCGCATGGTGGCATTGAAAACGCTGTCTTTATCCAATGAATTTGAAGGCGACGCGCTACACGATGCAACCCGCCGCTTTTTCCGCGAGGCTTCGGCAGCCGGACGCTTGACCCATGAACATATTGTCGCCGTCTATGATGCCGGCGAAGAAGATCAGCTTGCCTATATTGCCATGGAGTTTTTCAAAGGCAGCAATTTGACCCCTTACACGCAAAAAGATCATTTATTGCCGCTCGATACGCTATTTGATATTGCCATTCATGCGGCGGAAGCTTTACAGTATGCGCACAGTCAGGGGGTGGTACACAGAGACATTAAACCCGCCAACATTATGTACAACCCCGGCAGCGGTAAAATCAAACTGACTGATTTTGGCATCGCCCGCATTACCGATTCCAATAAGACGAAAACCGGTGTTATTCTCGGCACGCCTTCTTTCATGGCACCCGAACAACTAGCCGGCAAAGTGGTTGATGGGCGAGCGGATTTGTTTTCTTTAGGCGTAACCCTGTATCAATTACTGACCGGCAGCCTGCCGTTTACTGCCGAATCGATGGCAAGCCTGATGTTTAAGATTACCAGCGAAGCGCACCCGCGGTTACGCGAAAAACGCGCTGATTTAACCGCTTGTATGCAGCACATTATCGACACCCTATTAGCAAAAGACCCCGACCAGCGTTACGCCGACGGTGTCGCGCTTGCCTATGCCTTGCGTGCCTGTCGTGACGACTGGATTCAAAGCCAATATCGTGCGGCAAACGCGCAACCCAGCAACCCTCAACAGGCAGCCGAAGCATGAGTTATCAGGGATTTTTACACATCGCCCAATTATCCCATCCGGGGCGTGTGCGGGATCACAACGAAGACTACATCGCCGTCAACCCAGCACTCGGCATAGTCACGTTGGCGGACGGCATGGGCGGTTATCAAGCCGGCGAAATCGCCAGCGAAATTGCTGTCACGCAAATCATGCAAGAAGTCAAAACCAAAGCACATACCTTAGTGTTAGGCAACATCGGCGACAAATCCGCTTATCGTCACGCCAGCCTATTGCTGCAACAAGCGATATTAAAAGCCAATCAAGCCATTTACCAAAGCGCACAAGCCCAGCCGGAATTTTACGGTATGGGAACAACGGTGGTGGCGGCTTTGTTTTATGACGAGTACCTGAGCATCGGGCATGTGGGCGATTCACGTTTATATCGCCTGCGCAACGGCGGATTACAACAACTCACCAAAGACCATTCTGTGTTACAAGAACTGGTTGATCACGGTTTTTACACCCCCGAACAAGCGCGGCATTCGCCCAATAAAAACCTAGTGACTCGTGCCTTAGGGGTTAATCTCGATGTCAAAGTTGATTTAACTGAAGTGCGGGTGCAATTGGGCGATTTATTTTTGCTCTGCTCGGATGGCTTAAACGACATGCTAGAAGACCGACACATTGTCGCTCAACTAGAAAAGCACGCAGATAATTTAGATAAAATGGCAGAAAGCCTGGTACACGCCGCCAATCAACAAGGCGGCGATGACAATATTTCAGTCATTTTGGTGCGCATTTTAGGCGAGAAACAGCCGCCAAAAAGCACGCAACACTGGTGGTCAAGATGGTGGCGTTGGTAAACTGTTTGTAGGGTTTGCGCCGCGTCTTTTTGCGGTGCGAACGCGGATAAAGTCTTAAACCGAAGCCGCCAACGCCTGTTTGGCAACCTGTAAGCCATGACTGGCATGTTGGCGTTCTTGGCTGGCGTAGCGTTGCACCAATGCCGGCACATCCAGGATTAACGCCACCTCGCCGTTGCCGAGAATGGTCGCGCCGCTGACCCCGGAGAGATGCTCAAACATGCGCCCTAACGGCTTAATGACGGCTTGTAACTCGCCCAACAGTTCATCCACCACCAGCCCCGCTTCTTGGTTGCCGTAATGCACCACCACAATGTTAGCGCGTTGTTTATCCCGCATAGATTCTGCTTGTTCTTCTGCTGTGTTTTGTTCAATGTTAAACAGGCTGTGGATATGCAGGAGTGGCAGCACCTTGCCGCGCAAGTTAAGATAGCCTTGTTCAATGTCTTGCGCGGCGGCTTCGTAGGCGACGCATTCGACCACACGATCCAGCGGAATAACGAAAGACGCTTTGCCGACACTGAGCAAAAAGCCATCAATAATAGCCAGCGTCAGCGGCAGGTAAATCTGAAAAGTCGTGCCTTGCCCAGGTTCACTGATGACATCAACCGTGCCATTGAGCGCGTTAATGTCGCGCTTAACCACATCCAAGCCAACACCGCGCCCGGAAAGCTGCGTGACACGCTCGGCAGTAGAAACACCGGGTTCAAAAATCAGCCGCAAGACATCCTCTTCGCTGACATTTTGCTGCGCGGGAATCAGTCCACGCTCCACTGATTTACTGAGAATTTTCTGCAAATCCAAGCCTTTGCCATCATCGCCCACTTCAATAACAATACTGCCGGAATCGTGATAGGCGTGCAAATAAAGGCTGCCATGTTCTGGTTTGCCCGCGGACAGACGTTCTTCAGCCGATTCAATGCCGTGATCGATAGCGTTGCGCACCAAATGAGTCAGCGGATCGGTGATTTTCTCCACCATGCTCTTGTCCAATTCGGTGTCCGCGCCGCTGATGTCAAGTTCGATTTTTTTCTCTAAGTCTTGGCTCAAGTCGTGGACGAGGCGACGAAAGCGGTTGAAAGTACCGCCAATTTGTACCATGCGCATACTCAGCGTACTGTTGCGGATATCCTCGACCAGACGCGACATCAGCGAAGCGTTCTCACGCAAACTGTCCGCGCCTTGCAAATCCTGCAAAGAGAGATTCATGCCCGCATTGGCAATCACCAGCTCGCCCACCAAGTTAATCAGTTTGTCCAGTTTTTCAGCATTTACCTGAATGTTTTTTTGTACCCGCGTTTTACTCTCGCGGATTTGTTGTTGCTTGCTCAATGCCGCATCCACCACATCTTGCTGCACCATGCCTTCATCCACCAGAATTTGCCCGATTTTACGCGATGCGTCAGGGCTGCTCAGAGCTTGCTCTTGGCTCGCGCTAGGCAACAATACCGATTGTTGTAAGTGCAAACCGGTGTCCAGCTCGCGGCGCGTTAAGGTGCCGCTTTCAATCAACATTTCGCCGAGTTTCAGCGTGTCTTCCGGCAGTTCTTGAATCAAGCTCATGTAGGCAGATAATTGGCTATGCGGTGGCAAAATACGCACATCACAATGGCTATGTACCAATTCAAAAGCATTTTCAATCGTCGTTTTGTTCGCCGTCGATTTGAGTTCGAGTTCAAAGCCAAGATAACAATGCTCCGGATTCATTTGCGAAGCAGCAGGCATGGCATCAAACAAAGTATTGAGATAAATGATCTCACCAATATTAAGCAAATACCTCAAGGTCGCCATCGGCTCAATCCCGTTCAGCATAGCATCCTTATGGAAACGCAAAGAAATATGCCAATGCGCATCCGCTTCAACAGCATGATCTAAGCGCGTAATTTCGGGACTATTGGAGTCATTGCTGTCTGTTGCAGCGGACAACGCCGAGCTTTCATGCGGCGTGGCGGCAGGCGAGAGCGAGAGCGGCGTATCCACTATTTTCGGATAGGCTTTGAAATTAATAATGAGTTGTTCAATCTGCTCATGCAGTTGAGGATTGCTCTGTCCGCTGCTGACTTCATCTAATAAACCATTTAAGTATTCAACATAATACTGCATTAATTCATTAAAACGTATATCCGGCGTATGCTTGGCATTGCGAAAAGGATGTAAGAAGTTTTCACAACTTTGTGAAAGTTTAGAAATGGCATCTACCTTAACCAACCCAGAAGAACCTTTGATAGTATGAATTGACATAAATAAATTGTTTAAGGCTTCAGCCGATTCTGGGCGATTCAGCAACACATTGAGTTCATTCTTAATACGTCCCAAAATATCTTTAGATTCCATTAAGAAAATATTTTGCAACTTAGTCGGTTTTGTAGCACCTGCTGCCGCCATTGTTTGAGAAGGAGCAGGCGTAGCAGACGGATTTTGTGGTTGTGCTGCGGCTTTGGATTTTTCCTCTGTTGATGGCATTTCGCCCTCTGCGGCAGTTTGTAATTGAGTCACCAAGCTCGCGCTGCGTTGCTCTAATTCCGTATTGTCTTGTTCCTCGTCCTCGCTTTCTGTCGCTTGCGTAATCAAATTCCCCACATGGTCGCGGCAGGTTAGCAGTAAACGAATTAACTCAGGTGTAATGCTGAGTTTTCCACTGCGGGCTTTATCCAGCAAGTTTTCGATGCTGTGAGTAAACTCAGCGACTTGGGTTAAACCGACCACACCGGCTGAACCTTTAACCGTGTGCGCCGCACGAAACACCACATTAATGGTTTCTTTATCTGCCGGCGCCTTTTCAAGTTGCAACAAACCGTCTTCCATTTGTTGCAAAGTTTCTTGAGATTCTAGGGCAAATAATTGTAGAAGTTTTTGTTTACTCATAATGTTAAGCCTTATGTGTTCCGAGTGAGGGCTGCAAACCTCGCTGTGAGGAGTGAAGTCCAGACTTACCAACTTAGCGAGCAGGAATAACTAGAGGATCACCAAAATAACTGCTCAGTTGATAGGTTTCTAGCATATCAACCACCACATGACTGTGATTGATTAAACGACAATTTTTTTTATTACTGTGTGCTTCGCGTTTAAGCAAAAGCAACAACTGCATCCCCGCGGTATCAATATCGCTTACATCTGCTAAATCTATTTCTAGCTGTTGGCAGTCATTTAAGCTATCTAATAGTGTATCTTTTAATTCAATGGCGTGAGCGAGAATAAAATCGCCCATTAAGCGTATAACACAACGCTCGCCGTGTTGTTCAATTTCTAGTTGCATGACTCATTCCTCTCAATAATCCATTCAATCATAAAAATATCTGAAGCCGCAAGCATTCACATCCTTTCCAGAAAAGCTGACAGGTCTTGAAGAGCTGTCAGGTTTAGTGGCGGAGTGTGAACGGTTACCCTGAAACCGCTCTCAGGGATTTTGATGAAGTGCTTAAAACCCAAGTATTTGCAGCAAACTTGATCAAGCAAAAAAATGCGGTTGTCTTTCGGGTATGAGTATCATTATTTCTCTATCAAGGCTTCGGCAATTTTTTCTAACGGTAGAATGAAATCCGCCGCGCCACGTTTAATGGCTTCTTTGGGCATTCCATAGACTACGCAGGTTTCTTCGTTTTGCGCAATAGTATAGGCACCTGCGTTGTGCATTTCTTCAAGTCCGCGTGCGCCGTCGTCGCCCATGCCGGTCATAATAACACCAATGGCATTTTTGCCGACAGTTTGCGCGACCGAGCGAAACAGTACATCTACCGAAGGGCGGTGGCGGTTGATAACGGGTCCGTCTTTGACTTCTACGCAATATTTGTGGATGCCGCTGCGTTGTAACAGCATGTGGTAAGCCCCTGGTGCGATTAATACGCGCCCGGTGCGCACTTCGTCTAAATGCTCGGCTTCTTTGACTTCGACCGCGCAAATGCCATCTAAACGCCGCGCAAAGGCTTCGGTAAAACCGGCTGGCATGTGTTGTACGACCAGCACCGGCGGGCTGTTGATAGGTAAACTTTTAAGTACCATTTCAAGGGCTTGCGTGCCACCTGTGGAAGCACCAATGGCGATAACTGGGTCGCCTACCGCGTGTTTTCGTGTGGGGCGTTTAGCTGCCGCAGGTTGCGGGGCAATCATCGCGTCGGCACTGAGCTTGGGGCGCACGGGCAGGGTTTCGGACACGGCTGCGTTGCGCTTGAGCTTTTTCATGTTGGCTTGGGTGGCGGCTTTGATGGTGTCCACCAGCGTGCGGCGCGTTTCTTGGAAAAAGTCCTGCAAGCCGACTTTGGGTTTGGTAATGACATCGACCGCGCCGGCGGACATGACTTGCAGCGTGGTTTGCGCCCCTTCGTCAGTCAGGCTGGAGCAGATCACTACCGGCGTGGGGTGTTCTTTCATAATCTGCCGCAAGAAGGTTAAACCGTCCATGCGCGGCATTTCAATGTCGAGAATAATCACGTCAGGCCACTGTTTCTGCATGTGTTTCATGGCAAAAATCGGGTCTGCTGAGGCGGCGATGAGTTCGATGCCGGGGGCTTTTTGCAGGATGTCGCTAAAGGCTTGGCGTACTACAGCAGAATCATCAATGACAATGGCTTTTATTTTGTTCAAAATTTTTCTCCCGCAGCAGGGGATGCTTGACTGTTATGATAAACCCAGACTTCGCCTGTGGGCAGGTATAAAATCACCCGCCGATAACCCGCACCGCCTAAATGACTGGAGTAGGTGTGGAAGTTTTGTTGGCGCAGCAATTCACGCGCAGTCTGTATGTTGCGCTGTCCGATATTGTTGGCTTCGCTGTGTTTGGTGATGTCGGGAAACATGTTGCCACCGCCGAAAACTTTGACTTGATATTCTCGCGCTTGGCTTTTGTGTTTGGCAATGTGTTGTAAAAAAAGCTCAATGGCATCTTCTGCGTAGCGACCGTCTAGGTGTGGAGCGATGTTTTTTTCTGGGCGCGATAACATAAAATGACACATGCCACCGATTTTGCGCTTGGGATGCCACAGGGTGATGGCGATGCAAGAGCCTAAAATAGTGCGAATACGCACATCTCCTTGACCGAAATAAAATTCTCCAGGGCGTAAAAAAACTTCGGACATCGCCTTGGGGGTGTTCATTGAGGCGATACCTTTTTACGGTAAATAGTGGGTGCGACATTGCTAAATTGTGCGTTAATTTCCGGCGTGGTGAGGCTAGATAGGTTTTCCGCATGACCAATGAATAAATAACCACCGGGTTGTAATTGCTGGACAATTTTATGTAGCAACTGGCGTTTGGTGGGGAGGTCAAAGTAAATCAGTACATTGCGCAAGATGATCAAATCAAAATGGGGCAGCTTCGGGTAACTTGAGGCATTTAAGTTAAGCTGCTGAAAGGTGACGTGATCGCGCAATTTTTTATGAATACAAAAAGTGCCTGCCTGAGAACGTACGCCCTTTAGACAATATTGGGTGAGGTAGTTTTTTGGAATATGGCTGCTGGCACTGAGCGGATATACTGCGTTACGCGCTACTTGTAACATGCGCGAGCTGATGTCAGTGCCAAGAATAGACCAAGATCGCCCGCTACCATAGACATCCATTAACACCATCGCGGCACTATAGGCTTCTTCGCCGGAAGAGCAAGCCGCGCTCCAAGCCTGAAAAGAATGTTCACGCGGATAGTGCGGTAGTAGTTGTTGTTTGAGATAAGTAAAATGATCGGCTTCGCGGAAAAAGTAGGTTTCGTTGGTGGTGAGTAAATCCACCATGATTTGAAACTCATTGGCGTGCTGGCTATTTGAAATCAGTCGATAGTAGTCTTTTAGGCTTTGCAAGCCATGATGTCGCACCCGTTTGGACAAGCGGCTAACCACCAGCATTTTTTTTGTTGGAGGTAAATGAATACCGGCTGCTTTGTAAATAAGCTGCTGAAAGCTCTGAAATTCTTCATCGCTAATGGTGAGTAAACCGGGGAATTGAGACAAAATGTATTCCTAAAAGAGGCTTATAAATTAGGAAAATTGCGGGCGTAAAAAATCTCCATCATTTCTCGCTGCACATAGCCTTCTATTTCACTACGCTCAGAATCCGATAAGCTCTCACTACTAATGCCAAACAAATAGTTGTCTAAATCAAATTCTTTAAGAACCATTTTGGTGTGAAAGAGATTTTCCTGATAGACATTGACATCTACCATCTGATAACGCGCTTTGGTATCTTCAGAAATATAGTTTTGAATGGAATGAATGGGATGATCAATATAATGTTTCTGCCCATTGACATCACGAGTGAAGCCGCGCACCCGATAATCCATAATCACAATATCTGAATCAAAGCTATGAATAAGGTAGTTCAAGACTTTTAGGGGAGAAATCTGCCCGCAGGTGGAGACATCAATATCTGCTCGAAACGTGCTGATACCTTTACTATCGGGATGATTTTCGGGATAGGTATGTACTGCAATATGGCTTTTATCTAAATGTGCTACCACTGCGTCGGGCAATGGACCGGGCGATGCGGTATAGGACAGATTGCTGTTATACACTGGCTCTTCGGAAATCAGCATGGTGACGCTTGCGCCTTGCGGATCATAATCCTGACGCGCTATGTTCAGCACATTGGCTTCAATAATTTTAGCCACACTGATTAAGGTTTGAGTTAATTTTTCTGCGTTATACACCTCATCAATGTATTCAATATATTCCTCTCGCTCACTGGGCGTTTTGGCATAACACACATCATAAATATTAAAGCTCAAGGATTTTGTCAGGTTATTAAAGCCATGCAGACGCAGCTTCGAGAAAGAGTCAGACATTATCAAAATTCCTACAAAATTGAAAAACTTACAGAATAAAAATACATACAGCAAAAAACGTATGCAAGGTTACGCGCCTTCATACCGCAAACCTAGCGCGGACGCAATAAAAAAATCATCGGGATAGGCATTCTTAAGTAATGAGAATTTAATAACTTGTGCATTTTATACCCCGAAGGAGTTACGTC